>CAZEGA010000164.1:0-7833 GCA_964511675.1 uncultured Rheinheimera sp. | reverse complement strand
GCTGGCCGAGCAGTGCCGCCGGTGTATTGCCGATGACGCTATAGTGGTAAATGGCCAGCCGATCAGCGTTACCGCCAGCTTTGGTATTGCCGGCAGCCACGGTGCCGACTTTGATGCCTTACTGCAGCAGGCAGATAATGCCTTATACCGCGCCAAAGCCGCTGGCCGTAATTGCTGTTGCACGGCAACGGAGCCGGTGAATGGTGACTGATATTGATGCTGGCAGCCTGATCTGCCTGGGGCTGGGTATTACCTTGGGCAGTCAGCTTACTGGACTGGCGCGTAACCAGCTGGCGGCGGCCGATGTAGTGTTTTTTCATAGTAATACCCATTACCTTAGCGGTTTTTTGCAGCAGATAAACCCCAACCTGGTGGATTTACAACCGTTTTACCGCGATGGCCAGCCGCGCAGTGTCAGTTATCAGGCCATGATAGACGCTGTGCTAGGTGCAGTAAAAACCGGCAATAAGGTGGTGTGGGCCTGTTATGGCCACCCCGGCGTGGCCAGCTGGCCACCGCATGAAGCCATACGCCAGCTACAGGCGTTGGGTTATCAGGCTAAAATGGAAGCCGGCATTGCGGCCGATGCCTGTTTATATGCCGATTTAGGCATAGATCCTATGGCAGAAGGCTGCCAGCAGTTTGAAGCCAGCCAGTTTTTATTTTACCGGCGCACTATAGATGTTTCTGCCTATCTGATTTTATGGCAGGTTGCCATTGTCGGCGATTTTAGCCTGGCGCGGCTGGAAAGCGAGCCGCAGTATATTGATATTCTGTGCCAGCATTTACAGCAGTGGTACTCGCCAGCGCATCAGGTCATCCTGTACGAAGCGGCCGATTTACCGATCTGGCAGCACAGGGCGGAACAGCTCCCGCTATCGGCATTGCCACAGGCCAGGCTGAACCAGATCACTACGCTGGTGATCCCACCATTACACGGCAAAACCGTTAATACTGAGATGCTGGATAAACTGGGCGTACCCGCTAAGCACCCATTGCGGCACAACTAAAATAGCCTGTAAATCAATAAGCTGAAAAATCCATGTGACTCAACAATGGTATTCAAGTGTAATTACAATATAATTACGGTTATATTTTACCCAGAGCACTACAACAATGGCACAGGTTATTCAAATCGGTAATTCCAAAGGCATTCGTATTCCACAGGCGATTATTAAACAAACCGGCCTGGAGCATAAGGAACTGCAGTTTAAAGTGCTGCCGGAGGGTTTGTTAATTACGCCGCTGGAACAAGCCCGGCAAAACTGGGCGGCACAGGTTGATGCAGCGTTGGCCGGGCAAAGCGACAGCGCCGATAACGACTGGCTGGATGCCCCTTTAGCAAATGAACCGGACGATGAGCCGGTAGCATGGTAAACAAACCAAAGCGGTTTGATATCTGGCTGGTGGATTTAAACCCAACCAAAGGCAGTGAAATTAGTAAAACCCGGCCTTGTGTGGTGGTGTCACCCGACGAGTTAGCAAAACTCGCCACAGTGCTGATGGCCCCGATGACCAGTAAAGGTTTTGCCTTCCCCAGCCGGGTGGCCGTTACATTTCACGGTCAGCAAGGGTTGATCCTGCTTGATCAAATCCGGGCCGTGGATAAACAACGCTTGGTAAAAAAACTCGGTACGCTTGATAAGCTCACCAGCGCTACGTTGTGTCAGACACTGACAGAGATGTTTAGCCTGTAAAAAAACGGCAACCGAAGTTGCCGTTAAAGCTCAGAGAGAGTGAAGCTTAAACTGTATTGCAGTGCCGTATCAGTGACGGATCATATAATCAAACGCGCCCAGCGCTGCAGTGGCACCTGATCCCATTGCAATAATAATCTGCTTGTAAGGTGTGGTTGTCGCATCACCGGCAGCAAATACACCCGGAATGGAAGTTTGGCCGCGCTCGTCAACGATAATTTCACCACGTGGTGACAGCTCAATAGCGCCGCGTAACCATTCGGTATTTGGCACCAGACCGATCTGCACAAAAATACCGGCCAGTTCAACATGCTTACTGGCACCGCTTTCACGGTCGGTATAGTTCAGGCCGGTTACTTTAGTACCATCACCAGTGACTTCGGTTGTCTGTGCCTGGGTAATAATGCTGATATTGCCCATAGACGCGGCTTTAGTTTGTAACACCGCATCGGCGCGCAGGGTTTTATCAAATTCCAGCACAGTTACATGCTCAACAATACCGGCCAGGTCGATGGCGGCTTCAATACCGGAGTTACCACCGCCGATCACTGCTACTTTTTTGCCTTTAAACAGCGGGCCGTCACAGTGCGGGCAGTAGGCTACGCCTTTGCCACGGTATTCTTTTTCGCCCGGCACATTCATTTCGCGCCAGCGCGCACCAGGGCTCAGGATCAGTGTTTTACTTTTTAACACTGCACCATTTTGCAGTTCCAGCTCCACCTTGTCGCCTTTGCTTAGCTTTACCGCGCGCTGGTTATTCATAATATCGACATTGTACTCACGCACATGCGCTTCCAGGCTGTTAACCAGTTTCGGGCCTTCGGTGTATTGCACCGAAATAAAGTTTTCGATACCAACCGTATCGGCCACCTGGCCGCCGAAACGCTCAGCGACGATACCGGTGTTTAAACCTTTACGGGCAGCATAGATCGCCGCCGCAGAGCCCGCCGGGCCGCCACCGACTACCAGTACATCGAAATCGGCTTTGTTTTGCAGTGCTTCGGCCTGACGTTTTTCAGCGTTAACGTCGATTTTCTGGATAATTTTTTCCAGCGTAATGGCGCCCTGTGAGAACAGCTCGCCATTCAGGTACACCGACGGCACCGCCATAATATTTTTGTCGGCCACTTCCTGCTGGAACATGGCTCCGTCGATCATCACGTTGGTGATGTTCGGGTTAATCGCCGCCATAATATTCAGTGCCTGCACTACTTCCGGACAGGTCTGACAGCTTAATGACACATAGGTCTCGAAGGCGAAGCTGCCGGTCAGTTGGCGGATTTGCTCAATAGTGTCGGCTTCCACCTTAATCGGATGACCGCCACAGTGCAGCAAGGCCAGGACCAAAGAGGTAAATTCATGCCCCAGCGGTACACCGGCAAAGGTGATCTGGCTGTCGTTGGCGACCGAACGCACCTGCATAGCCGGTTTGCGTGACAGCGCGTTGTCATCGCGGCGCAATGACACTAAATCAGATAATTCGGCAATCTCGGTTGCCAGTGCATTTACTTCCGCCGCTTTGGCGCTATCGTCTAAAGATACCACCAGTTCTACCTGAGTTTTCAGGTTCTGCAGATAGGTTTTTAATTGTTGCTTCAGGTTAGTATCTAACATAAAAACTCCTGGAAAAATAAGACGATAAAAAATCAGCGTCAAAAAGCCTCAGCCTGTGGTGACAGACCGTAATCATTCAGTTTTAGGGTAGTCCGGACTGGCGGAGTGCCAGCCCGGTCCCGTTAAGTCCGGCAGAAGGAAGCTGCGCTACAGCTTCATAAAAGAAGGGCTGTAGTCAGTTCCCGCCGCAGTATACGGCACAGTATTTCACCAGCTTAGATCTTACCAACCAGATCCAGTGACGGCGCTAATGTCGCTTCACCCGGAGTCCACTTAGCCGGGCACACTTCGCCATCGTGGCTGGCTACGTACTGGGCAGCCTGCACTTTACGGAACAGTTCAGCAGCAGAACGGCCGATACCCAGGTCGTGAATTTCCGCAACCTTGATTTCACCTTCAGGGTTAATCACAAAAGTACCGCGCAGTGCTAAACCTTCTTCTTCAATCATTACACCGAAGTTACGGGTAATGGCGCCAGTTGGGTCGCCAATCATCGGGTAGTTGATTTTCTTGATGGTTTCAGACGCATCATGCCACGCTTTGTGGGTGAAGTGAGTGTCAGTAGACACTGAATACACTTCAACACCGATTTCCTGGAACTTGGCGTAAAAATCAGCCAGGTCGCCCAGCTCAGTTGGGCAAACGAAAGTGAAGTCAGCCGGGTAAAACACTACTACTGACCATTTGCCGGCTAAATCCTGCTCAGAAACCGGTACGAATTTACCCTGATGAAATGCAGTAGCTTTAAACGGCTTAATTTTGGTATTGATAATAGAAGACATAGTCTTGCTCCTTTAGGTTAGTTCACACGTCATGTTTCAACTGCGGCCATCTTACCGCGCCGCACTCAATTATCAAAACGAATAAAACAAATTAATTTAATCGTTTTTTCTGATTCAACTTCTGTTCGCCTTGTTCAGCCTGCAGTTTAACCAGGGCCGCCTGTCCGGTTTTACTGGTTGCAACCGCGCTATGGGCAGCTTCAGTGTAAATAAGGGCAACTTAGTGGTTTCTCAACTGGCAAGTACCATGATGGCCTGCTCAAAGAGCGCCATGGCGTGCGAACTAACTGTTGCAAGTCCAGATTTGCTGCGGTTAAATGCTGGCAGTATTTAAAATAACAATAAGCAGCAACGGACTTGCCTTTTCATCTGCCATTTACACCCGATGGCCTGCGAACCGCTGCTGCCTCAGAGGTTTTACATGGTCGTTGAAAATCACTCGCAAACTGCATCTTTTATCTGGTCGGTAGCTTACTAAGCTAAATCATAAGAGGGAACTTATGCCTTATAACCGCCCCTGGCTTAGCTACCAGCAACAGCTTGAGCAGCTTAAACAGAGAGGTATGTTGGTCACTGATGACAATGCCGCACTGGATTATCTGGAACGGATTGGCTATATCTGGCTAAACATGGCCCGGACTTGCCAATTTGGGTTGCGGTGGAAGTATTCGATTTTGGTGCCATATCGCAGTTGATCAGCATGATGAAAATTGCAGATCAACAAACGATAGCGAATAAATATGCTGTATCAGACTGGCAGGTTTTTAACAGCTGGATATTTGCTTTAAGTTATCTGCGGAATCTGGTGGCACATCATAGCCGGTTATGGAATCGCAATATTACAACCAAACCCAGAATACCCAAATCGAATGACGTTGCATGGCATACTCTGTTCAGAGATAACGAAGACTTGCTTAGTAAACCATTTTTGCTGTTTGTTATTACGCGAGATCTCTTGAGATGCATCTGCCCAAACACAGAGTGGCATATCAGGCTACAACAGCATCTATTGGAGTTTCCGAAGCAATTTTCAGACAAAAAGCTGGCATTAAACAGTATAGGGATAGATGAAAACTGGCAGCAGTGGTGGAGTTAAAATAAGAACCCCAGCGTAAGTTGCAAGCAACCAAGAGGCCAGGGTCGTGTTAAGTTGTACTTTAGTCACAGTTTGAATTGACGTCAACCATTAAAATTACTGGCAACAAAATGCCCGGTACTTTCAGACAGTCACACATAACGCCGGTGATTGCTAAATACCATCACCGTCGATATGCAGGCCGCATTCGCGGCCAAAGCCGTTAAAGCGGGTGTCTTCTTCGCTCATCCCGGGCTCGAATTTGACGGTGGAATGGGTATCACCCACCGACAGGTAGCCCTGCTCCCATAGCGGATGGTACGGCAGGCCGTGTTGTTTTAAGTAATAGAACACGTCTTTATTGTTCCAGTCGATAATCGGCTGTACTTTTACCACGCCACGGCTGATCTCAACGATGTCTTTGTCGGCGCGGCTGCTGCTCTGGCTACGGCGCAACCCGGTAAACCAGCTGCCGACATTCAGCTCCTGCAACGCGCGCTGCATCGGTTCTACTTTATTTAACTGGTTATATTGCTTAATGCCGTCGGCGCTTTGCCATAACTGGCCAAAACGTGCTTCCTGCCACTGTGGTGATAATGCGGCGCGGTACACCTTCAGGTTCAGCTTCAGCTTGTCGGTTAGCTGATCAATAAACTGATAAGTCTCCGGGAACAGGTAGCCGGTATCGGTTAATACCACCGGAATATCCGGTTGTTGCTGGCTGACTAAATGCAGCATTACCGCTGCCTGAATACCAAAGCTGGAACTGAGCATCGGCTGTTGTGGCAGGTTAGCCAACGCCCAGCGTACCCGCTCTGTGGCAGTCAGTGGTGTCAGCAAATGGTTAGCTTCAGCCAGCCAGGCTTGCTGTGTGGCAGCATCCTGTTGCAGGATCTGCCGGAAATCGGTGGTACTGCCGGTCATTATTTCACCTTATCCCCTGAAATCAAAAATAGCCTGTAATATCAGTAATGCTAATCAGTTAAGGCTTACGAAGGAAAGGTTTACTCACACCAACACGCCGTAAACCCATCCCTGGGGGCTCGATTCCGCCCATCCAGGGCTCCAACGGTTGGCTTAGAGTAAACCTTTCCTTCTAAACTAACTGGCAATGGCAATATCAAGCATGAAAATCATCTTTGGGTACCACTACCGGTGCCACTATGGCACTGCGGATCAGAAAGTCACCAAAACCTTCGCTGCTATTGCTGCGCTCGCCGGCCCAGCGGCCAATTAAGCCGTCCAGGGTGCCGAGAATATCGGCTTCGCCAACGTTATCCAGCAGCAAACGGGGAATACGGGTACCTTCGCGGTTACCGCCTAAATACAGATTGTATTTGCCCGGCCCACGGCCGACTAAACCCACTTCAGCCAGCATGGCGCGGCCACAGCCATTGGGGCAGCCGGTTACCCGCAGCACTATATGTTCGTCGGCCAGCTGATGTTTGCCAAGCAGGCCTTCTACTTTAGTCACCAGTTCTGGCAGGTAACGTTCCGCTTCGGCCATCGCCAGCGGGCAGGTCGGGAACGATACACAGGCCATAGAGTTTTTGCGCTGCTCACTATGGCCGGCATCGATTAAACCATGCGCCAGTGCAATGGCTTCAATCTGCGCTTTCTGCTGTGCCGGTACACCGGCAATAATCAGGTTCTGGTTCGCTGTCATGCGTAAATCGCCCTGATGGATTTTCGCAATTTCGGCTAAACCGGTTTTCAGCGGTTTGCCGGGAAAATCCAGCACCCGGCCGTTTTCAATAAACAGGGTTAAATGGTGCTTACCATCAATACCTTCGACCCAGCCAATGCGATCGCCGCGTGTGGTAAAGCTATAAGGTTTTACCGGCGCAAACTGAATACCGGTGCGTTGTTCCACTTCATGGCGAAACGCGTCCAGGCCAATACGATCAATAGTATATTTGGTTTTGGCATTTTTACGGTTTACCCGGTTGCCGTAATCGCGCTGTACCGTTACCACATGCTCTGCCACCTGCAGCGTATGTTCCAAAGACACATAGCCCAGCTCGTCGGCCAGCCGTGGGTAGGTGGCATTATCGCCCCAGGTCATGGCCAGGCCGCCGCCTACCAGTACGTTAAAACCGACCAGTTGGCCATTTTCGGCAATGGCGACAAAGGTTAAATCATTGGCGTGTACGTCAATATCATTATGCGGCGGAATAACCACTGCGGTTTTAAACTTACGCGGCAAATAGTTATCGCCTAAAATCGGCTCCACTTCTGTGGTTTCAATTTTTTCTTCATCCAGCCAGATCTCGGCATAAGCACGGGTTTTCGGCAGCAAATGCTCGCTGATCCTGGCCGCCCACTGATAGGCCTGCTGATGCAGCTCAGACTCTACCGGGTTAGAGGTACACAGCACGTTACGGTTTACATCCCCGGCAGTAGCGATAGAGTCGATGCCGATACTGTTTAAGAACTGGTGCATTGGTTTGATATGCGGCTTTAACACGCCGTGAAACTGGAAGGTTTGCCGCGTGGTTAAGCGGATACTGCCGTAAATTGTGTTATCTGCGGCAAATTTATCAATCGCCAGCCATTGCTGTGGCGTAATAATGCCGCCCGGCATCCGCGCGCGCAGCATCACATTGTGCAGCGGCTCCAGCTTTTGCGCGGTTTGCGAACCGTCGATGGCCGCTTGCTGTTGTTC
>CAZEGA010000163.1:4334-7843 GCA_964511675.1 uncultured Rheinheimera sp. | reverse complement strand
TCACCATATCCATATCCGGGTGCAGCGCCAGGGACAGCATTATCTGGTGCAATACAGGGACAACGGCAACGGCCTGACAAAAGACAGCCGCAAGCACCTGTTCGATCCCTTTTACACAACCGCCAGGGCCAGCGGTGCCACCGGGCTTGGCATGTCCATCCTGTACAACCTGGTGACAGCACAATTAGGCGGCACGGTCAGCTTGCCGCAGGTGGCCGGGGGTTTCGCGTTAAATTACAGCTTTACCGATATGCAACACACCAACCCGGCATAAGGGCCCGGCCAGATTAACAGATCTGACTGGTATTTTTCCTATTCAGCGCTACAGTTAATCAGACATAACTACCTCTCATTGGCGCCGGGCAGTATGCTGGAAAAGTACTTCTCCAACTTGGACGCGCAGGACTATAAGCAACACTTCTCTCATTTCCGGCTGCGGCGCTTGTTGCAAATTACCGGCTTTACCTTGTTTGGCCTGGTTCTCGCTATGGTGGTGGCCAGTGGCACCGCTAAACTGCTGCTGTTTGCCGGCTGCATCGCCTTATTTATTGCCGGTGCTTTGGCGCTCAGGCGGCAGGCGTTGTTATCTGCTTATGTTGTACTCTGGTCTATGGCGCTGATGTTATCTGCACTGGCCTATAACTCCGGTGGCTTGCGCGATCTGGCGCTGCTGGGTTATCCGGGTTTACTGGTGTATGCCGCTATACTGGGCAGCGTCGGCTTGTTTTATTCACTGCTGCTGTTTGTCCTGTTGTTTTGCACCCTGCTCACCTGGCTGACCCTGTCCGGCTACCTGCAGCCTGTTATTCCGGTGCTGAGCTGGCAACACCTGGTATTTGTTGCCGTTATCATGCTGGTGACCGGTTTCAGCGTGTACCTGATGGTGCGCGATATGCGCCTGCTGATGCAGTCATTGCAACTGGAAAATAATAAAGTCCGGCAAAGCCGCAAGGAAATTGAACGGCTGGCCCACCATGATCCGCTAACCGACCTGCCCAACCGCATCCTGGGCGAACAGCTGTATAACCAGCTGTTGCAGCATTGCCGCCAACACCAGCAGCAACTGGCCATTTTGTTCCTGGATCTGGACAACTTTAAACCGGTGAACGATTCGCTGGGCCATTCCGCCGGCGACATCCTGTTACGTGAACTGGCCCAGCGCCTGCGCCATGAACTGACGCAATCCCAGCAGGTGATCCGCTTCGGCGGCGACGAATTTCTGTTCCTGATCCCCTGCGATGCCGACCGGCAACCGGTCAGCGCGCTGGCAACCCGGCTGATTGCCGCCGCAACCTTACCCTTTAATATTATGCAAACCAGTGTGGTGGTGTCCGGCTCTGTTGGCATAGCCGTAGCCCCCACCGATGGCACTGAGTTCAACGTGTTATGCCGTAAAGCTGATTTAGCCATGTACAAAGCCAAGGAAGACGGCCGTAATACCTGCCGTTTTTATGACGATAAACTGGATCAGGACAACGTAGACAAATTTAACCTGCTACAACGGCTGCGCCAGGCCATACAGCAGCAGGAGTTTACCCTGTATTATCAACCCAAGGTAGCACTGCAAAGTGGCCGCATGCACTCTGTAGAAGCCCTGCTGCGCTGGCCACAACGCGATGGCAGTATGATCAGCCCGGCAGACTTTATACCACTGGCCGAACAATGCGGCCTGATTGCCGAACTGGGTAACTGGGTGTTGCAGGAAGCCTGCCAGGCCTGTGCCCGGTTAAGGGCGCAGGGTTTCAGTACACTGCGGATGGCGGTTAACCTGTCTTACGTACAATTTAAAAGCGCGCAACTGGAGCTGCTGGTACAACAAGCCCTGCTGGCTGCCCGTTTGCCGGCCTCGGCCCTGGAGCTGGAACTGACCGAATCGCTGTTAATCGGCGACACCGATTTTATCCAGCAGCAGCTGAACAACCTGAGCAAACTGGGCATCACCTTTGCCATAGATGACTTTGGCACCGGTTACTCTAACCTGGGCTACCTGCGCAGTTTCAATGCCACCACGCTGAAAATAGATCGCTCCTTTATCAGCTCGCTTTGCCTGTCGGAACGCGACGAACCCCTGGTACAGGCCATTATCAATATGGCAAGCAGCCTTGGGCTGAAAACCGTGGCCGAAGGCATTGAAGATGAAGCCACCCTGCACAAGCTGATTGCCCTGGGCTGCGACGACGGCCAGGGCTTTTACTGGTCGCCGGCCGTGCCGGAACAGGCCCTGTCGGCGTTACTGCACACTAACCTGACCTGAGGTGTTACAACCCCAGGTACCAGGTAGCAATAGAGAAATACAACACCACACCGGCCACGTCGGCAATAGAGGTGATCAGCGGGCCACTGGCGGTGGCCGGGTCCAGGTTAAAACGGCTGAGCAGAAACGGCAGCGACAAGCCAATCAAACTGCCGGCCAGCACCACCAGCATCATAGTCAGTGCCACCACCACCGCAATATCGTAACCACCGCGCCACCAGCCAAGCCCCACTACCGCCGCCGCCATGGTTAACCCCAGCAAGCCCGCCACCAGGCATTCTTTGCCCAGCAGGTAGCCCCAGTCGCGCAGTTTAATTTCACCTGTGGCCAGTGCACGTACCATCAGGGTGCCGGATTGCGCCCCGGCATTACCGCTGCTGCCTATCAGCAGGGGCAAAAAGAACAACAGCGCAATATGGCTGGAAATCGTCCCCTCAAAGTAGGCAATACCGGCCCCGGAAAAAATATTGCCAAACACCAGGATCACCAGCCATAACACCCGCTTGCGGTACAGCAAGCCAATGCCGGCATCCTTAACGCTGGTTTCCAGCTTGCCGATGGTGGCGTTTTTGTGAAAGTCTTCCGTGGCTTCTTCTGCCGCAACGTCCATAGCGTCATCGTAAGTTACAATCCCCACCATCTGGTGTTCACTGTTGACGATAGGCAGCGCCAGTAAGTCGTACTTTGCAATCAGTGCAGCCACTTCTTCCTGCGGCATATCGACACTGGCATAGATAGGGTCATGGTTCACCAGCTCTTCTATCGGCATCTGCAGGGGGGCCAGGATCAGATCGCGCAGCGACACCACGCCAATCAGCTGACGGGCGGCGTCCACCACATAGGCCGAGTAGATGGTTTCTTTATCCGGGGCTTCACGGCGCAACGAATCCAGCGCCTGCGACACTGTGCTGTTGGCCGGCAAAATGGCGTAGTCTGATGTCATAATGGCACCGGCGGTGCCTTCTTCATGCGAGGTCAGACGCAATAAATCTTCACGCTCGGCTTGCGCCAGCGCCGGCAGCAGGGTTTCGCGCTGCTCGTCACTTAAACGGTTAAATAAATCGGCCCGTTCATCCGACGACATCTGGCGGATAATAGGCGCCAGTTTGCGCCGGCTGATGCAGACAGACAAATTAACCTGCTCTTCAGCCGGTAAATACCCGAATACTTCTGCCTGCTCTGCACGCGGCAGCACAGTCAGCAGGGTCCATAAATCCTGAGGTACAAACTCCACCGCCCTGGTGGAGTTTGTACC
>CAZEGA010000163.1:1791-4324 GCA_964511675.1 uncultured Rheinheimera sp. | reverse complement strand
GGTAATTCCATAGCAACCTCTTACTAAACTGGCTTAGTAAGGGCAGAATGAAACCTGACTAAGCGAAATAATGGCAGAAACTGGGTGTTTGCAGGCAAGGCCTGCTACTGGGCACGTCCATAAGGGTGGTAAATCTCCGGCTAAGTTAATTAACCTGTTGCTGAGTAAGCAAAAGATGGCGCTATTCTATAAAGCATAGCAGTGGATCTCAACTGAATATCGGTAATTTGTTAATAGGCCTTGCGCAACCTTCTTGCTAAGATTGCAGCAACACCGTGACTGAGCTGATGATATGACACAAAAACACAACGCAGATAACGCCTGGTGGCTGCCGGTGGCACTGGATACAGACAGTTGCTGGAACGTCAATATAGGCCCGCTGAGCCTGTATCTTAAGCGCCAGCAACAACAGTGGTTACTGGCTTATGAACGCATCACCACGACGGATGAGCGTGAGTTGCTCAGTAACGGGGCAGCGCTGTGTATGCCGCCCCAGCTAACAGCCGAACGTTATATTTTTCGCCAGAGCCCGGCCGCCTTTTGCCTGAAACCTGTGTTGCCGGACAGGCCGGTAGTAGTAAAAACCCTGCAGCCGGTGCATATACCGCCGGGTGAACAAACTCTTTTGTATATCAGTTCGCCGGTCAGTGTCCGGGTATTGCTGCAACAACCTGAGCATGTATTGCAGGACATTGCCATTATGCGTTTATCCGACACCTGGTTTGGCACCTCGACCCAAACCGGAGAATTGTGCTATGCCGATAAAACCCAGGCCCGCTACAACAAAGACGAGCTGCCGCTGCGGCCGCACCGCGCCATTACGCCGGTAAGTATCCAGAATGTCTCAGGGCAGATGTTGTCGTTGAGCAAAATCAGCATTCCGGTACCCTATCTGGCAGTATACAGCGCAGATGACGGCAATTTATGGACCGATCCTGTGACATTACAATATGAAGGTGCCGGCAGCCTGAGCCGCTTTAAAACCGGCACCCTGGCTGCCAGCGGGGCCGAAGGCATAACTTTAATCAGCAACGCACGGGCTGTACCGGAAAAACATAACCTGTTCCGTGCCTTTACCCATATGTTTACTGATTAACCGGAGGCAAGATGACTGAACAACTACTGCACTGGCTGCAAGCAGAACAAGCCGGCCAGATCCTCAGAGCCGTTATCCTGTTGTTGGCCGGTTTTGTAATCGCCGGTTTTGCCGCACGCACGACCGGGCGTTTGCTCAGCAAAAATTTCTCCCAACAGCATGTGATGTTGTTTAAACGCCTGGTGTACTGGTTGCTGCTGGCGTTGTTTATTGCCTCGGCACTGAAGCAGCTCGGTTTTTCGCTCAGCGTGCTGCTCGGTGCCGCCGGAGTCTTGTCGGTAGCACTGGGTTTTGCCTCACAAACGTCGGCTTCAAACCTGATCAGCGGTTTATTCCTGATTGGTGAACAGCCGTTCCAGCTGGGCGATACCATCAAGGTCGGCAATACTACCGGTGAAGTGCTGTCGATAGACTTACTGTCGGTAAAGCTGCGCACCTTCGACAACCTGTATGTGCGAATTCCGAACGAAAGCCTGATTAAAAGCGAAGTGACCAATCTGACGCGCTTTCCTATCCGCCGCTTCGATCTGACACTGGGCGTAGCCTACAAGGAAAATATCAGTCAAGTGCGCAAGGTGCTGCTGCAGGTTGCGGAGAATAATCCATTAAGCCTGGACGAGCCGGCGCCGGTATTTGTGTTTCTCGGTTTCGGCGAGTCAGCACTGGATATTCAGTTCTCCGTCTGGAGTAAACGGGAAAACTTCCGGGACTTGCGCAACAGCCTGCAGGACGAAATTAAACAGGCCTTCGACGCCGCCGGTATAGAGATTCCATTCCCGCACCGTACCCTGATCTTTGCCCAACAGGCCGAAGCCGCAGGCTCCACAAAGCCGCCGGCTTAACTTGCCAAGCACAGCAAAATAACGTTAACTGATAACAATAACGCTAAACAGACAAATACCGGCAGCCAGGAGATCGGGCTTATGTTACGCAGTCTAAGCTGCTTATTTCTTGCAGGTTTTTGCTCCATGCTACAAGCGCAATGCCCTGACATTGCGCCAGCAGATGTTAGCAAACTGCCGGCAGGCCTGCAGATTGGTAACATCGAATACCGCCGCCATAATGTGTTTGATTTAACGGAAAAAGGCACTTTCTGGCTGCACCGCTTTGCCAACTACAGCCATATTATTACCAAACAGCCTACGGTACAGGACGACCTGCTGTTTCTGCCCGGCACACCGCTTAACCCCGATGAGCTGGAAGAAACCGAGCGCCTGCTGCGCAGCCGGGCCTATATCCGCGAAGCCGCTGTCAGCGTGAGCCGCTATTGTGCGGATACACAAAGCGTGGATGTGCTGGTCGAGACCTGGGATAACTGGTCGTTACTGCCGAAAATAGACTTTAGCAGCGAAGGCGGCGAAACCGACTATTCCATTGGTATTGCCGATGATAACCTGCTGGGCAGTGGCAACCAGCTGCAGCTGGACTACGCCAAAG
>CAZEGA010000163.1:0-1781 GCA_964511675.1 uncultured Rheinheimera sp. | reverse complement strand
CAGTGAACGCAGCGGTTACCTGCTGAGTTTTGCCTCCCCCAATATCTTTGGTACGCACTGGAATGCCTTAACCCGCTACGCCGACAACTCAGATGGCGAAAGCTACCATTTTACCTTAACCCGGCCGTTCTACCGTTTGTCTTCAACCTGGGCGTTCAGCCTGGATATGGAAAAGAACAAAGAGGAAATCAGTGATTACCTGCTGGGTGATAAAGTGAACCAGTATGACCGCAAATTGCACTGGTTTGAAAGCTACGCCGGTTTTAAAGTGGCAGAACATGCCAACCATATTCACCGGCTAAATGTCGGTTTCACGCTGAACGATACCAATTTCCAGCACACTGATCTGACAACCTATGCCCTGCCCGCCGATCGCAATCTGTCGGCTATATGGCTGGAATACCAGCTACTGGTCAGTGATTATCGTAAGTTGTTTAATATTAACCAGTTTAACCGGGTAGAGGATATTAATCTGGGCTGGCAGGCGCGGTTGCGTCTTGGCCGTTTACAGTCCTGGCTGGGGGCCGACAATAGCGGCTGGCAGCTGGATGCCCAGCTGGCCAGAGTCTGGCAACTGAACGACAGGACCTTTTTGCTGGGTAACAGCCGGTATCAGGCGTTGTGGTTAGCGGGGATAAACCAGCATTTGTTCAGTAACCAGTTGCAGCTGGTGCACCATTTAACAGAAAAAAGCAGTGCTGTCGGCATGCTGAATGCCGAATTTGGCCGCCAGCTGTTTCAGGATAATGCGCTGTACTTAGGCGGTGATACCGGCCTGCGCGCGTTTCCTTTGTACTATCAGCGTGGCGACAGCCGTATTGTCAGCACAGCCGAGTACCGTTATTTTACTGACTGGTCAATACTGCAGCTGCTGGATGTCGGCTTTGCCGGTTTTGTCGACGCCGGCCGCAGCTGGGGCGCAGAGCAGGATTTTGCCAGCAATATTGATGATGGTGTACTGGTCGGCATAGGTGCCGGTATCCGCCTGCTGTCTACCCACTCCAGCCGGGGCACTATGATCCATATCGACTTAACCCACCCGTTCAGCAATAACCCCGAACTGGACAACTGGCAGTGGCGGATCACCGCGAAAAAGCGGTTTTAACTCTGGCAGAGGGCACAAAACACCGTACTACGCTGGCCCAGCCTGATTTCTGTCAACGCAGTAGCACAAGTTAAGCAAGGCTGGCCGCCACGGCCATACACCAGCAGTTGCTGGGCAAAATAGCCCGGTTTGCCATCGGCCTGGCTAAAGTCTTTCAATGTGGTGCCGCCCTGCTTAATGGCAGCGGCCAGTGTGGCTTTTACCACCGTTATCAGTTTTTCCAGTTGTACGGCAGTCACCTGTTTTGCCGGTTTAGTTGGCATAATACCGGCTTTAAACAGCGCTTCGTTGGCGTAAATATTGCCTACACCCACCACGACATGGTTATCCATCAGCACCAGCTTAACGGCACTGCCGCGTTTGGCAAAAGCCTTGCTTAGCTGCTGCAGGTTAAAATGGTCACTTAGCGGCTCCGGGCCCAGGCTGGCCAGCAGCGGGTGTACTTCGCCCTTATGCTGCCACAGTACCGCCCCAAAGCGGCGGGTATCATTTAACCGCAGCACCATACCGCCTGACAGCAGCAAATCAATATGGTCATGTTTGGTTGCCGGCGTGCCGGCCGGTATCACCTTTAAATGGCCCGACATGCCCAGGTGCAGAATAATGTCACCCGCAGGTAGCTGAATAAGCAAATACTTGGCGCGGCGCGTTACCGATAAAACAGGCTGCTCCAGCT
>CAZEGA010000162.1:0-7878 GCA_964511675.1 uncultured Rheinheimera sp. | reverse complement strand
GCCATGCCGCCGCCAATTTAACACCGCTGATTGCCTCTAACCGTATCGGTACTGAAACCGAGGGCGATTACCATATTACCTTCTATGGCAGCTCTTTTATTGCCGATGAAACCGGTGCCAAGGTACAGGAAGCCAATGAAACTGATGAAGCCGTGCTGCTGCATACTTTTGATCTGGATGCCGTAGCTGCCACCCGTCGCGCCTGGGGCATCTTCCGCGACCGCCGTATTGATATCTACGGGGCTGTGCTGACCAAAGACGGCGAAACCAAACAGCCGAAAACACAAGGTGGTAACTAAGTGGCCTTTACAACCCTGAGCAACACACCGCGCGCCGATGGTTTCAGCATGCCAGCCGAATGGGCGCCGCATAAGCAAACCTGGATGGTCTGGCCCGAGCGTACCGACAGCTGGCGTTTAGGCGCCAAACCGGCGCAGCAGGCGTTTGTGGCAGTTATTAAAGCCATTGCCGGCTTTGAACCGGTAACAGTAGGTGTATCAGCTGCACAGTACGCCAACGCTTTAGCCCAGCTGACCGATGCCGGCAGCCAGTTTCCGATCCGCGTGGTGGAAATATCCAATAACGACGCCTGGTGCCGTGATACCGGCCCGACATTCGTTACTAATGCACAAGGTGATGTGCGCGGCATAGACTGGACCTTTAACGCCTGGGGCGGTTTAAACGGCGGTTTGTATTTCCCGTGGGATAAAGATGATCAAGTGGCCAGCAAAGTGCTGGGTATAGAGCAACTGCCGCGCTACCGTACTGAGGGCTTTGTGCTCGAAGGCGGTGCAATACACGTTGACGGTGAAGGCACCCTGCTGACCACTGAAGAGTGTCTGTTAAATGCTAACCGCAACCCGCATTTAAGCCGTGAGCAAATCGAGCAGCAAATGCGCGATTACCTTGGTATCGACAAAGTGCTGTGGTTAACCGACGGCATCTTTAACGACGAAACCGACGGTCACGTTGATAATATGGCCTGCTTTGTTAAACCAGGCGAAGTGGTACTGGCCTGGACCGACGATGAAACCGATCCGCAGTATGCCCGCTCTAAAGCAGCGCTGGACTATCTGGAAGCAAGTACTGATGCCAAAGGCCGCAAAATAACAGTACATAAGCTGCCACTGCCAAAGCCGATTATTGCCAAAGCCGAAGAGTACGCTACTGTGGATGCCACTATGAGCGCCATTCCACGCGAAGCCAATGCCCGTCTGGCAGGTTCTTACATTAATTTCTATTTATGTAATGGTGGCTTAATTCTGCCAACTTTTGATGATCCAAACGATAAAGTTGCAGCAGAAATCTTACAGGGGCTGTACCCGAACCATAAGGTAGTAACAGTACCGGGGCGGGAAATTTTGCTGGGCGGTGGTAATATTCACTGTATTACCCAGCAGCAGCCTGCCAGCTAGTCACAGCACCAATACAGCTATACCTGACAACAGACGGTTCGCCCCGTTTGTTGTCAATTTTAAAATACAAACACGTCCAGACATCTTTACTGATAGATGCAAGATCTTCATATACCAATTTCTGCTGCCTGCTAACAAAGCGTTCTAATCTTCCGCCTGTATATTTTTCATTCAACAGCTCATTATTTAACCGCTCTGACATATCAGAGTAATATTGGGGCTGTTTCCATAAACAAAACAGCCTTAAAAAGATAATAAAAAAATCCGAGGAACATCTATGAACAACAGGATAAAATGGCTACCCATACTGGGGCTGGCTACCAGTAGCATTTTGGCCAGCAGCTCAGCCTGGGCTCAGGCAGCACTGCTTAGCGTACCCACTGGTAAAGCTGTACCCAATCAATATATTGTCGTGTTAAAAGAAGACAACATCTTGCTGGCAGCTAAAAGCGATATTGTTACCCAAACCGCCAGAGAGTTCAGTATATTGGCGCAAGGTAATATTAAGGCTGAATTTAATCATGCATTGAAAGGTTTTGTGATTGAAACAAATGACAGCGGTGTCAATGCGTTATTACAACAGCCGGAAGTCGATTATATCGAGCCGGTACAAATTATCCGGCTCGGCGCCCAGCAAAATAATGCGCCCTGGGGTATAGATCGTTTAGATCAGCAGGCTCTGCCGCTAAATGGTGTTTACCGTTATGACCTGACCGGTGCCGGTGTCAATGCCTATGTGATTGATACCGGTATTAACAGCAGCCACAGCCAGTTCAGTGGCCGCATTGGCCAAACAGTGACCACTATCGGTAGCAGTACCGAAGATTGTAATGGCCATGGTACTCATGTCGCAGGCTCTATCGGTGCCACCACTTATGGTGTTGCCAAGCAGGTCAGACTGCACTCGGTAAAAGTGTTTGGTTGTAGTGGTGAAACCACGTCAACCGCCATTATTCAGGGTATAGACTGGGTAGCTGCCAATGCGGTCCGCCCTGCGGTAGCCAATATGAGCCTGGGCGGTGGTGCGTCGGCCGCATTGGATCAGGCCACTAACCGCCTTATCCAGCGCGGCGTGGCAACCGTTGTTGCTGCCGGTAATGACAACACCAATGCCTGTAATATCTCGCCGGCCCGTGTCTCTGCTGCTATTACGGTCGGTTCATCCACCCGCACTGACAGCCGTTCTTCCTTCTCGAACTGGGGCAGTTGTGTCAATATCTTTGCGCCCGGCTCTGACATCCTGTCAACCTGGATCGGCGGTAGCAGTGCCACCCGTACCATCAGCGGCACCTCTATGGCCAGCCCGCATGTGGCCGGTGTTGCCGCACTCTATTTACAGGATAACCCAAATGCCTCTTCGGCCCAGGTAGCACAAGCGCTGTACAATAACGCCGCCTCAGGCAGAATATCCGGCGCTAATGGCAGTGCCAATTTGCTGGCCAACACCGAGTTCCTGCTCGGTGGCGGTGGTGGTGGCAACCAGCCACCTGTCGCCAGTTTCAGCGCCAGCATTAACGGTTTAACCGTTACCTTACAGGACACCTCAACCGATGATCAGGCCGTGGTATCACGCAACTGGTTGTTTGGCGATGGCAACAGCTCAACGCTGGAGAACCCGATCCACAGCTATGCCCAGGCCGGTACCTATACCATCCGGCTGACGGTAGCCGATCAGCAGGGGCTGCAAAGTTCAGCCACCCGTACCGTCACTGTCAGCGGTGGCGGTGGTGGCGGAAGTTGTGACGGTGTTGCTGCCTGGTCTGCCACTACCTCGTATCAGGCCGGTGATCGTGTCAGCTATAATGGCCGTATTTATGAAGCAACCTGGTGGTCAACCGGCGCCCGTCCGGATGTTTTCAGCAATGTCTGGCGTAATGTCGGGCCATGTAGCGGCGGTGGCGTGAATCAACCACCTCAGGCTAATTTTAATTTTACAGTCAACGGCTTACAGGTACAGTTCAGCGATCAGAGTACAGATGATCAGGGTGTTATCGGCTGGCAGTGGAACTTTGGCGATGGTAACAGCTCTGCCATACAAAACCCAAGCCATAACTACCAGCAGGCCGGCAGCTACACAGTGCAGCTACGGGTAACAGATGCAGATGGTGCCAGCCACACTGTCAGCAGAACGGTTACCGTATCAAGCCAGCCTGGCGGCTGTAGTGGTGTAGCACAGTGGAACAGCAGCAGCATCTACACCAACGGTGCCCAGGTGCAGCATAACAATATCCGCTACCGGGCAAACTGGTGGAGCCAGAATGACAACCCTGCCAGCAATTCAGGCCCATGGGCGGTCTGGACCAACCTGGGTAGCTGTAATTAATTAAGTTATTACTCTCTGAAACCACCGGCCGGTAAAGCCGGTGGTTTGCCGCTATTCACCCTTGCCGGTTGCCTGCAACCGGCAAGCTGCTAAAATGGCGGCTTTCTCGTTGCGGAATACTGTTATGTCCAAAGCCTGCGCCTTACATATCCTGGTTAAAACCAAAGAACAAGCCGAAAAGCTAAAACAGCAGTTAGCCAAAGGTGCTGACTTTGGCAAACTGGCCAAACAACATTCTTTGTGCCCGTCTGGCAAAAAAGGCGGTGATTTAGGTGAATTCCGTAAAGGCCAGATGGTAAAAGCCTTTGATGACGTTGTATTTAATAAAGCTGTACTGGAAGTGCATGGCCCGGTAAAAACCCAGTTTGGTTTTCACCTGATTAAAACCCTGTATCGTAGTTAAGAACAGCCATCCATATATATATCAGGTTAAAAATAGCAGGCTTATTTGAGTAAAAATCCACCAACTCGCGGGTACAACACCTGCTTTCAGCTAAGGCTTTTTACGAAGAAAAATAGAAGTTATTGATAACAGGCTTTTTTCAGAGTAGTTTTCAGCTATCCACGTTTTAAGGAGGTAACTTGCAAGTGTGACTTGCGGCTACGCTATCGCTCCAGCGTCCCAAATGCGGACGTTACATGTCCCATAGCCTGAACTTCCCTGCCAGAATCAAAGTTTGCAAATGGTATCAATAGTGATATCATTTTGGTATGGCAAATATAGATGACATCCTTGCAAGTATGCGGGCCAGCCCTAAAGGCATTCGCTTCAATGACTTATGCAAAGTCTGCGATGTCTACTTTGGCGAGCCTCGCCAATCCGGTTCCAGTCATAGAGTCTACAAGACTCCCTGGCAGGGAGATCCGAGAGTCAATATCCAGAATGCCAAGGGTAAAGCCAAACCATATCAGGTGCGGCAAGTGTTAGCTGCTATCGAGCGTTTGGAGGTTGAAAATGGCTAAATTTATTGATCGTTATACCTACCGCGTTACTTGGTCAGAAGAAGATCAAGAGTATGTTGGATTGTGCGCAGAATTCACCAGCTTGAGCTGGCTTGAGAAAACCCCGGAGAAGGCGTTAGCAGGTATACGAAAATTAGTTAAAGATTGTATCCATGATATGGAGGCAAGCGGTGAAGCTGTGCCAGAGCCTATTGCTACCAAGAATTTTAGTGGCAAGTTTATGGTTCGTATACCCCCGCAGACACACAGGTCTTTAGCAATCCAGGCAGCAGAAGCGGGTGTGAGTTTAAACAGGCTTATTGCAAGCAGATTGCATTAAACCACGTCAGCCGCTTAATAGTGACGCCGCAAACGGTACACATTAGCGGAGCGTTAACCTTTTTCCCAACGCATTCTGCGCCGCCAAAACAGCCACAGAGTGTAGCGTTATACAACACTCTAAACCAAACTTCAGCTAAAGAAGAAAATCCTATGAATTACCAAACATTTGAACCAAATCAAGACTTAACAACACTTATCAAATGTTATTGGATATTGGAAAGCCCGAAAGAAGAAACACCCGAAAAACAAACCATAGTTCCTGACGGCTGTATGGAGATGATTTTTCATTATGGCGATTTATATAAACAGTATATTGAAAACGGGAACAGCATTATCCAGCCAAGATGTTTTGTAATCGGACAACTGACACGGCCACTTGAGATAGAACCTGCAGGAGAAACAGGCATTTTTTCCGTTCGTTTTCATCCAAACGGATTTTTGCCTTTCGCAACCATTCCGATAAGAGCAATGGAAAACACTGCCGTTTCACTGGAAAAGCTGTTTGGACAATACGGACAGGAAATCGAACAAAAGATTTTAACAGCCAACTCAACTTCGGACAGGATAAAGCTGATTGAAACATTTCTATTAAACCGACTTACTGACACTGAAACCGTTGACCGCATTGTAAAATCAACCGTAGAAACTATCTTGGCGGCTAAAGGGCAGCTTTCCGTTGATGAACTTTCCAAACAAACGAATATCAACCGCAGACAATTGGAACGTAAATTTTCATCGATAATTGGCTTAAGTCCGAAACAACTCTCCAAAACTATAAGACTGCAAGCCACACTCAACATGTTGCTGAACAAAAAATTTACCAGCCTGACCGCTTTGGCTTACGAAAACGAATATTACGACCAGGCGCACTTTATCAAAGACTTTAAAGAGTTCACCGGATTTACCCCAAAAGAATTTTATGGCAACAGCTTAAAAATGTCTTCGCTATTTTACGCAAAAGAATAGCCTTGTCGTATTTTTACAATTTTCCATTTCCATTAGCTCATAACATCATCCCCCCCACAGGGGCTTACTGTTGAAAAGCAAAAGTGATCGGCTTGAATGTTATTAGCTGATCACCATGCATCGGAATGTGCATTTTACTAAACAGGCTAACAACATGAAATACATCACAAAATACTCTATCACAGTTGTCATTTTGATTAGCCTTTTAGGCTGTGCAACAACGCAAACAGGTGACATCAAAAAAGCAGATTGGCTTATCGGGACCTGGGAAAATATAACCCCAAGAGGAAGTATCTACGAATCCTGGAGCAGGATAAATGATAATGAATTTTCGGGGATAAGCTACATCTTGAAGGATGATGAAACGGTTGTTTTAGAAACTATCAGGTTGGTGCAAGAACAAGACGGATTTTTTTATATCCCGACCGTCAAGAACCAAAATGAAGGATTGCCTATACGCTTTTCAGCTAAAACAATTTCAGAAACACAGATGATTTTTGAAAATTTGCAACATGATTTCCCTCAATTTATCTCGTACACAAAAATCACACCAGACTCCCTGATCGCTGAAATATGGGGAACGCGAAACGGACAGGAACGTAAGCTGACTTTCCCAATGAAACGAGTGGAATAAAGGGCCGTCGCATAACGAGGCGTTAAGCTGTGTTTATTCACAATATTACTTAACTGACTGGCATTACACTGCGGCCTGCTTTTACGCGCTGTAGCGTTATGCTTTACCCAATGCCTTAGCGCGCAGTTTGGCTTTTACCGTACCCTTTTTCGCTGGTTTCTTTGGCCCATCGCCATGGCGGGCCTGTGCCTGCTCTGGTGAAACGTAGTTTGGATCATGCTCATAGCCCGGCAGAACCTGAGCCGTGATCACTTGCTGAATAAGGCGCTCGATATCCTGCAGCGCTTTAATTTCTTCCGGTGTGATCAGCGTTAATGCCACGCCGCTGTTACCGGCGCGGCCGGTACGGCCAATACGGTGGACGTAGTCTTCTGCTACCTGTGGCAGGTCGTAATTCACCACATAAGGCAACTCGTTAATATCCAGGCCACGGGCCGCAATATCGGTCGCCACCAGAATACGCACACTACCGGCTTTAAAATCGGCCAGTGCTTTGGTGCGGGCGCCCTGGCTTTTATCACCGTGAATAGCCGCACTTTTTAAGCCGTCTTTCGCCAGTTGCTTGGCTAAACGATCTGCACCATGCTTGGTGCGAACAAATACCAGCACCTGCGGCCAGTTATTTTGGCCAATCACATGTGATAACAGTTCACGCTTGCGGTGCCGGTCAACCAGATAGGCCAGTTGCTCTACCCTGTCGGCAGCAGCATTGGTGGCCGCTACTTCGATCAGCTGCGGGCTGTTGAGCAATTCATCAGCTAACTGTTTAATTTCTCTTGAGTAAGTTGCAGAAAACAGCAGCGTTTGCCGCTTTGGCGGCAGCTTGGCCATAATGCGTTTGATATCAACAATAAAGCCCATATCCAGCATCCGGTCGGCTTCATCCAGTACCAGTACCTCCAGTGCCGATAAATCAATGGTTTTCTGGTGCAGGTGGTCAATCAGCCGGCCCGGCGTTGCTACCAGTATATCCAGCCCCTGCGCTGCTTCGTCATATTGCGGCCGGATCGATACGCCGCCATAAAACACCGCTGAGCGCGTATTCAGGTACTGGCTATATTTACGCACATTGTCATACACTTGCTGGGCCAGCTCACGGGTGGGCGTAAGCACCAGCACCCGCACCTGATGTGGCGCTACGACCTTAGGCGCATTGAGCATTTGCTGCAGCAGCGGTAAAGTAAAGGCGGCGGTTTTACCGGTACCGGTTTGCGCCCCGGCCAGTACATCCTTACCGGCCAGGATCACCGGTATGC
>CAZEGA010000161.1:0-7882 GCA_964511675.1 uncultured Rheinheimera sp. | reverse complement strand
CCAGAACAGGCGGAACACTGGCTGCGCCAGTTACAACCCTATGTGGCAAAAGATGCCAACGTGCAAATGCTGGCTGGGGATCTGGCATTGCAACAGGGAAAAACCACCCAGGCGATAACATGGTTTAAGCAGGCATTACAACTGGACTCTGGCTTCAGGCTGGTGTGGGCCAAACTGTATCAGTTAGCAAAGCAGGGCTATGATGCCGAGGGCTTTACCCGGCAGGCGCTCAGTGCCTTGCATGCAGACACCGATTTTACCTGGCTGCGCCGTTTGCTGGCCGAACATTATGTTAACCAGCAGCAGGCAGCAGAGGCCATCCAGCAGTACGAAATCCTGCTGACGGCCGGACACTTCACTGACGATGTTGCGCTATACAATAATCTGGCCAACCTGTACTTACCGGACAACGCCGTGACAGCGTTAGCCTATGCGGAAAAAGCCGCTAAACTTGCGCCCAAACATGCTGCGGCACTGGACACCTACGGCTGGGTGCTGAGTAAAAATGGCCAGTATCAGCAGGCGGTAGCGGCGTTACGTCAGGCCAATGCGCTAAATGCAGCAGATCCGGTTGTCAGATACCATCTGGCCTATACGCTGGCGCAATTGCAGCGTAATGATGAAGCCAGCAGCCTGCTCCGGCAACTGCTGTCTGAAACAGCTGATTTTGCTGAAAAGGCCGACGCAGAATTATTGCTCAAACAGCTTTGAGCATAAGCGCGGCTTATCGCTCCAGCCGGCGTTGGTATAACGTAAAGTCCGGGATCTCGCGCTGGTATGCCTGCTGATACAGGCTGGAATGGATAATAAAATCTGCCGTGGCCTGATTACAGGCCACAGGTATATTCCATACGACTGCCAGGCGGATCAGCGCTTTGACATCAGGATCATGCGGCTGTGATGACAGCGGGTCCCAGAAAAATACCAGCCAGTCAATTTTCTGCTCTGCAATCATGGCGCCTATCTGCTGATCGCCGCCAAGCGGGCCGCTGGCCAGACAAAGTACCGGTTGTTGCAGCGCGTCTGACACCAGCTTACCGGTGGTGCCGGTGGCGACCAGTTGTTTATCGGCAAAAAAGGCCTTGTGTGCAGTAACCCACTGCAGCAAGGCCGGTTTTTTTCCATCGTGTGCCACCAGGGCTATTGTTTTCATGGCTGGGGGGCGTCCCTTTGTTTTGTCTAAGCTTAACGCACAAAAAAAGCCCTGCAAAGCAGGGCAAAACAACCAAGGTCCACGTATAACACCGTTATTGGCCCGGTGCAGCTACCGGTTGGGTGTGCTGCTACCGTTGACCACATAATTCCTGCGGTTTACTGCTCTGAAGCGATACGCTGCATTGCTGTCATATAACCGCGTAATTTCTTGCCCACTGTCTCTACCGGGTGCTGGCGGATAGCTTCATTTACCGCAATCAGTTGCTGGTTATCCACACTGTTGCTGCCATTTACCCCTTTGCCGATACAGTCACTGCCCAGGCTGTTTACCAGATCACGCAGCAAAGGCACTGCCGCATGGGCAAACAGGTAGTTACCGTACTCTGCGGTATCAGAGATCACCACGTTCATCTCGTACAGGCGTTTGCGCGCTATGGTATTGGCGATTAACGGCGTTTCATGCAGCGATTCATAATAAGCCGACTCCGCAACAATACCGGCCGCAACCATGGTATCAAATGCCAGTTCCACCCCGGCTTTAACCATGGCAACCAATAAAATGCCGCGGTCAAAATAGTCCTGTTCCGCAATTTTCTCATCCGACAGCGGGGCCTGTTCAAACCCCGTGCTGCGGGTTTGCTCACGCCAGGTCAGCAGGTTTTTATCATCATTGGCCCAGTCTGCCATCATGGTACGGGAAAACCCGCCGCTGATGATGTCGTCCATATGCTTTTCAAACAAGGGCCGCAGTGTCTGCTTTAACTGCTCAGACAGCGCAAAGGCTTTAAGCTTTGCCGGGTTGCTCAGGCGGTCCATCATATTGGTGATACCGCCATGTTTCAGCGCTTCGGTCACGGTTTCCCAGCCATACTGGATCAGTTTGGCCGCGTATCCCGCTTCCACGCCATCGGCAACCATTTTGTCAAACGCCAGTATGGCGCCGGTTTGCAACATACCGCACAGAATGGTTTGCTCGCCCATCAGGTCAGATTTTACCTCTGCCACGAAAGACGACTGCAGCACACCAGCCCGATCTCCCCCCGTTGCCGCAGCGTATGCCTTGGCGATTTCCAAACCTTGTCCTTTGGGATCATTTTCCTGGTGTACCGCGATTAATGTCGGCACCCCAAATCCTCTTTTATATTCTTCCCGCACTTCCGTACCGGGGCATTTTGGTGCCACCATCACCACAGTGATGTCCGGCCGGATCTGCTTACCTTCTTCAACAATATTAAAACCATGCGAATACGCCAGCGTAGCGCCCTGCTTCATCAGCGGCATAATGGCATCCACCACGCTGCTATGCTGTTTGTCCGGTGTCAGGTTCAGCACTAAATCCGCCGCAGGGATCAGTTGCTGGTAAGTCCCTACCGTAAAACCATTGCTGCTGGCCTTGACATAGGAAGCGCGTTTTTCCGCAATCGCTTCACCGCGCAAGGCATAGCTGATATTCAACCCCGAGTCGCGCATATTCAGGCCCTGGTTCAGGCCCTGTGCACCACAGCCTACGATCACGATATTCCAGCCTTTTAGCAGCTCACAGCCCTGGCTAAACTCGGCTTTGTCCATGAAACGGCACTGCCCTAACTGGGCCAGCTGCTGACGCAGGTTCAGCGTATTAAAATAATTTGTCATACTGCATCTCTGAATTCTGTTAACTGCCCTGACCGCAGTGGTGGGCAGAAGCAGGCTGGCCGCCCGCTTTAATACTGTAATACTAGCGGCTGGCTTTAATTGCGTGAAGTGATATATTTAGAAGTCTGTATTTCACTTTATGAAATTAAGAGCAACAGATGGATATTCGCAGCGCCCAATTGTTCCAGCACCTGGCCAGCAGCCTTAACTTCAGCAAGACCAGCGAACAGATGTATGTCAGCCCGCCCACGCTGACGCGGGTGATCCAGCGGCTGGAAGACGAGTTAGCGGTGCAATTATTCTACCGCGACAAACGTTCGGTCAGGCTGACCGCGGCAGGCCAGCGCTTTGGCCAGTATGTCCGGATCTGGCTGGACGAATGGCACCAGCTGCAGGTTGATCTGCAACTGGCCAGCGCCGAACTTACCGGCGAAATCCGCTTGTTTTGCACAGTAACAGCCAGTTACAGCCATCTGCCCGCCATTTTGGATCGCTTCCGGCTGATGTGCCCTAAAGCAGAAATTAAACTGACCACAGGCGATGCGGCGTCAGCCATAGAGAAAGTGCGGCTGGATGAAGCCGATATTGCTCTGGCCGCCCACCCGCTAACTTTGCCGGCCAATCTGGCGTTTCGCAGCATAGCCAGTTTGCCGGTTATGCTGATTGCACCGGCAATTCCCTGCAAAGTAAATGACTTACTGCAGCAACAGCCGGTGCCATGGCACAATATACCAATGATCATGCCGGAACACGGCCCGGCCCGCAGCCGGTTTGACCGCTGGCTGCAGCATATGGCTGTTTCCCCGCAGGTGGTTGCTAAAGTGGACGGGCATGAAGCCATGGTATCCATGGTAGCACTGGGGACAGGTATTGCGCTGGTGGCAGATGCGGTAATCAGTAACAGCCCGGTAAAAGACCGGGTACGGGTACTGGAGCTGGATTACCGCTTTGAGCCTTTTGATCTGGGAGTCTGCATGCTGATGAAAAGACAGCAGGAGCCGCTGATCAAAGCATTCTGGCAGGTGGCAACAGCCAAAGGCTGAGCCACACCAGCTCTTATTTAACCACTTTCAGATGTGACGCTTTTTTCGGTTTCGGCGGCTCTGGCGGGGCAGGTTCATCGTCCAGCGGCTGGGCAAAAATTTCTGCCTCATCGTCGTCTTCTTCCAGTGTGAATACCGTACCGGCGCCATTTTCCCGGGCATAAATTGCCAGAACGGCCTGCACCGGAATATACAGCGCAAACGGCTGACCGCCAAACCGGGCATTAAAGCTGACCGCATCATTGCCCAGCTGCAGATTACCGACTGCTGAAGGATTGATATTCAGTACTATCTGGCCATTCTGGATAAACTGTACCGGCACCTTTACGGCAGGAAAAGTGGCGTCAACTACCAGATAAGGCGTGCCGTTGTTATCAACAATCCATTCATAAAACGCCCGCAGCAGGTACGGGCGGTTTGGTGTCATCTTCATTACAACTTCATTCCGCGGCGGATCTCACGCTCAACATCACTCAATGATGCCTGGAAAGCATCGCGCTCAAAAATACGGGTCATGTAATTTTTCAGCTCTTTGCTGCCAGGGCCGCTCAGCTCTATACCGAGTTGAGGCAAACGCCACAACAATGCTGCCATGTAGCAGTCAACCAGGCCAAACTCTTCGCTCATAAAGAACGGCGCTTCGTTAAACAGCGGCGCTATAGACAGCAGGCCTTCTTTCAGTTCCTGCCGTGCGGTTGCTGCCTGCTCTTCACCCCGCAGAACAGTAGCTGCCATCCGGTACCAGTCGTGCTCGATACGGTACATCATCAGGCGGGCCTGACCCCGTGCAACCGGATACACCGGCATCAGCGGAGGGTGCGGAAAACGCTCATCCAGATATTCCATAATGATATTGGCCTGGTACAGCGCAAGTTCGCGGTCCAGCAGAGTTGGCAGGCTACCGTATGGATTCACTTCATACAGATCTTCCGGCAGATTATCCTGTGTGACTTGCAGTATATCGACTGTTACCCCTTTCTCTGCAAGCACGATGCGCACCTGATGGCTGAACATATCATCTGCAGCTGAGAACAGTGTCATCACAGGGCGTTTGTTGGCAGTAATCGCCATGTTTTCCTCCGGAAAATAAAAAACGGCAAAGGGGCGCTAAGGCCCCTGTAAACATAACTAGTTGAAATAACTAATTAATGTACATCTCTCCAATACTCTTTCTTCAGCAGGTAGGCCAGAACAAAGAAGATCAGTAAAAACACCAGCACCTTAACACCAAGCGCATGGGATTCCAGTTTGGTTGGCTCACCAACATATTCCAGATAGTTTACCAGATCTGCCACCGCACGATCATACTCTTCAGTATTCATTTCGCCGCTGCCATCGGTTTTAATGCCGACATAGACCTGTTTCGGTGCACCATCAACCAGGCGTGTTTCGTAAGCCTTGTATGGCTTACCCTGCAATTCCTGCAGCACATGCGGCATACCCACCATAGGGAATACATCGTTATTGACACCGAACGGGCGGGCCGGATCGGCATAAAAGCTGCGCAGGTAAGTATACAACCAGTCCGGACCACGCACGCGGGCCACATTGGTTAAATCCGGCGGTGTGGCACCAAACCATTTCTCGCCGTTTTTGGCCGACATGGTATTGGTAATATGATCACCCACTTTGACACCGGTAAACATCAGGTTGGCTACGCCTATCTCTTCCGGAATATCCAGATCGCGGAAGGTACGGGCATAACGCTGGTATTGCATCTGGTGGCAACCCAGACAGTAGTTCTGAAACAGGCGGGCACCGCTTTGCAGCGAGACTTTATCGGTCAGATCTATCGGCGCTTTATCCAGCGGAATTGCCGGACCCGCAGCCATCGCCAGTGACGATGCTAATAATGCTGCAGCAGACAATAACTTTTTCATCATTAGGTTAACCTCACTGGCAGTGGTTTGGTTGCTTCATTTTTACTGTAGAAGAACAGCAGCACGAAGAAACCGAAATAGGTGAAAGAGAACAGCTGTGACAGCAGCGTAAAGGTCGGTGTAGCGGGCAATACGCCAAGCACACCCAGGGCAACAAAGCTGATACAGAAGTTCACCAGGTTAACCTTGTGCAGTGCACTGCGGTAACGTACAGAACGCACCTTGCCACGATCCAGCCATGGCAACAGTGCCAGCGCCAGAATAGCGGCAAACATGGCTACAGCGCCCATAAAGGGGTGCGGAATAGCCCGTAAAATGGCGTAGAACGGGGTGAAATACCACACCGGGGCAATATGCTCTGGTGTTTTCAGCGGGTTTGCCGCTTCAAAGTTTGGTGGCTCCAGGAAGAAACCGCCGCCTTCAGGGAAGAAGAAGATCACCCAGGCAAATATCAGCAGGAACCCTGCCACACCCACCATATCTTTTACGGTGTAATACGGGTGGAATGGAATCGCATCAACAATAATTTTCTTGCCACCTTTGGTGAAATACTGGTGAAAAGTGAATTTCTTGTCCGCTTCAGTTTGTTCTATTGAACCGTCGTTATCACGCTTAACTTCGATACCGTCCGGGTTATTTGAACCCACTTCATGTAACGCCATAATGTGCAGGAACACCAGGATCACCAGTACCAGCGGCAGTGCAATAACATGCAGTGCGAAGAAGCGGTTCAGGGTTGCACCGGAGATCACATAGTCACCCCGTATCCACAGTGTCAGGTCTTCACCTATAAACGGTATGGTACCAAAAATACCGATAATAACCTGGGCGCCCCAGAATGACATCTGGCCCCACGGCAACAGGTAGCCCATAAAGGCTTCAGCCATCAGTACCAGGAAGATCAGCATACCGAAAATCCACAGCAGTTCGCGTGGTTTCTGGTAAGAGCCATACATCATACCGCGCAGCATATGCAGGTAAACCACGACAAAGAACGCCGAGGCGCCGGTAGAGTGCATATAACGCAGCAGCCAGCCGTAATCGACGTCCCGCATAATGAATTCAACAGAAGCAAAAGCGCCTTCGGCAGTAGGATTATAATTCATGGTTAGCCAGATTCCGGTCAGGATCTGATTCACCAGTACCAGAATGGCCAGCGAGCCAAAAAAGTACCAGAAGTTAAAGTTTTTCGGTGCCGGGTACTGCATTACATGGAGATTCATTTTCTCCATAAACGGTAAGCGGTATTCAATCCAGCTCATCAGACTTTTAAACATCAGACCGTCCCCTCATCTTCACCAATCACAATGGTATTGTCATCAACGTACATGTACGGAGGGATCTGCAGGTTCTTCGGTGCCGGAACGCTCTGAAATACCCGGCCTGCCATATCAAACTTAGAGCCATGGCATGGACAGAAGAAACCCGAGGTCACACCTTCAACCTGGGCAGAGAAATCGCTGGGCAGATAGGTTGGAGAACATCCCAGGTGTGTACAGATACCCACGGCCACAAAGATTTCCGGTTTTTTTGAGCGGTAGCGGTTTTGCGCATACGCCGGCTGCTGCTCAATAACAGATTCCGGATCACGCAGCTTGTCTTCATGATTCGCCAGCGCATCAAGCATGCCCTGTGGCCGTTTGACAATCCATACCGGTTTGCCACGCCACTCAACCCGGATCAGTTGCCCCGGCTCAAGCTTGCTGATATCTGCACTGACCGCCGCACCGGCTTGCTTTGCCTTTTCACTGGGGTTCCACGACGCGATAAAAGGCACAGCAGCTCCGACGGCACCCACGCCCCCCACTACTGAGGTAGCAATGGTCAGGAAGCGGCGGCGACCTTGATCTACAGGCGCATTGCTCATCCACTTGTCTCCACGTTAACGCTTAAACTGAGTTTAAACGGCTGAATTTCAGCAATTATTATAAATTGGAAAAATAACGCCGATCATAATGAAAAGCCCTGCTTTACACAAGGATTAAGGCCAACTGAATCGGTATTATCTTGCGGCTTTGCGGTGTATGGCCGCTTACTGTGTGCAGTTGTACGCCCTGAAACAGGCGGATAAAAAAAGCCCGGCAATAACAGCCGGGCTTTTCGGTAACCAAACGATTAACGTTTTGAGTACTGTGGACGCTTACGTGCTTTACGCAGACCCACTTTCTT
>CAZEGA010000160.1:0-7922 GCA_964511675.1 uncultured Rheinheimera sp. | reverse complement strand
GGTGCTTTTAGCGGGTAAGGCGCATAGGCATAGCTAATGTTGACAGCATCGGGGGCGACAAAAACCTGTGGTTCGCCGGTTAACGGGTAAGACTGGCCATTGGCCGCCAGCCGCACCCAGTTTAACCTGGCCGGTGGCTGGTTCGCAGCGCCAGGCAGCCCAATCAGGCTGATGCCGTGATCGCCGCCGACATAGGCATGTTCGTCCAGCTTACCGCACTGATACTGGTTAAACTCACGCTGTACCAGGCCGTCATACACGGTAAACTGTTGCAGCAGGCGGTTGTCGGCACTGATATGCGCCACGCCGTTGTGGCTGGACAGCAGATAGCTGCCATCGGCCAGATCGACCGAGCATAAGATGGTGTTGTTAAGTAATAATGCCGCGTCAGCCAGTGGTGCCAGCTGCAATTGCTGCCCGCTGATGGTAGCCAGCAACAGCCCCTGCTCGGCCGTCATCACATGCAGCAGTTCAGGGCTGCGCAGGCGTAAGTTCAGTACCGGCTCATGCTGCAGATCCCGCTGCCACTGCGCCGGCGGTTGCTGCCAATCAGGCCAGTGGCTGCTTAACAGCCCTTCATAGTAAGCGGCAATAAACAGCCGGCCCTGGCTATAGGCCAGTTTGGCGGTATAGCTTACCGGCAGATCAGTACGCCATAACGGGTGGTATTTACCATCGGCCTGCAATTGCAGCAGTATCAACTGGCGGTGAAACAACGCCAGCCGGTGTGTCGCATCCAGTTGCAGCAGATCAATCAGTACCTGATCGGCCGGCAAACCGGCAAACTCCTGCTGTTGCGGCTGTAAGGTTAAGCTGTCCGGGTCCAGCCGCAGCACACCATGCTGAAAAGTAGCTAAATACAGCTGGTCAGCCAGCCGGATAAAATGCGCAGGAACCGCCCCGGCCGGGTACGCCAGGCTGGCGTAATGCACAGGCCCCGCTGTTGTTACCGTATACAGTTCAACCGCATCTGTTGTGGCTACGGCCAGCGTATCGGCCTGGCGCTGTGGCGTACTGATACTGGCCGAAGCAATGTTTAATGTGCTGAAGCCGGGCTGGCCAATGCGGAAACTGCTGATACTCTGGTATAAGCGCGGCACGAACATCAGGCCATGATGACCGCCGATATAAAGATCGGCCGCCTGGCTGACGTATAACACCAGCAGGTCCATGTAATGCAGTGCTTCACCATACTGCTGCTGTGGCAGCAGCAGTTCGCTGTGGCCGCTGGCCAGGCGGGTAACCAGCAGGCCCTGCCCGCTCAGGGCGTACAACCGGCCGGCCTGCAGTACCAGGTCCTGCACATTGACATTGCTTTGCAGCGGTAAGGCCAGCTTAGTGCAGCTGGCGCCCTGCGGACACTGATACACGCCGTCATCCTGCACTGCCAGATACAGCTGCTGGCCGTCGGCGGCAAATTTGCCCGTACGCGCCAACAGGGCCGCCGCAACCGGCCTGGCACTGAACTGCCCGCTATCCGGCCAGTAATCGTAAAAACCATCACGGGTTTTTACCAGCAACTGCCGGGGGCTGATGTGCAGTACCTGCTGCACCTCGGTAAAATGCGTTACCGGCGTCAACTGCTGGCTGTCGAGCTGCAACAGATACAACTGGCGGTTAGCCACCAGCGCCAGTTGTTCTGCCAGCAGCGCCATACTGCGGATAATACGCAGCTCATGTTCCGGGTGTTGCAGCAGGGTAACGCTGAAGTCGCGGCTGTCTACCCGGTTCAGGCCATTGTTGGTAGCCAGCCAGACACCAAATTGCTGATCGGCCACTATCTGGAGAATAATCTTACCGGCCAGCGGCTGTTGCAGGCTGCTGTTAAGCACCTTAACCGTATTGCCATCGATAATATTGACGCCATCCTGGGTGCCTACCCAGAGCCGGTTAAACTGATCCTCGGCCATGCTCAGCACCACACTCTGCGACAAGCCGGTTTCGCTGTTCAGTTGTGCCGTCTGCGGCCGGTACAGCTTGACCTCAGCATTATGCTGAACGCCTGCTGCAGCCGGCTGCACAGAAAAACACAGCAGTAACAATACTCTAAGCAGCCATCGCGCCAAATAACACTCCCAGCGGCAAGCACTCTGATATGACGTATAGTGTAGTTGTGTTTACTATCCTTGGTTTTGTGCTGAGTTGCAATTAGGGTATTCCCGTATGCTGAACGGCCAGATGCAGGTCACTATTACGCTAAAACCGGTTATTTGACGTACTCACCCAGAAATTTTATTGTGATGGCGGAAGAAGTGCTATAAAAGATAGGCAGATGAACGCCGCAGTCAGAATAATGAAAAAAATAATAGTGCTGCTCCTGTCTTGCTTACCGCTCTGCGTGCAAGCAGAACCATTGCGGTTGTGTCAGGAATCAGCATCAGAAGCGCCTTTTTTGCCGCAGCTTACCGTTAATGGTCAGGCCTTTTATGGCACCCATGCCGCCGTTGTTGCACACGCGTTAAATCAGTTAAACATTGAGTTCTCTATAGCAAGATTACCTTTGCGACGCTGTATGTTTTTGCTTGAAAGTGGTGTATTTGATGGCACCATCAGCCTGGGCTGGACCACTGAGCGCAGTCGTAAATTTATTTACCCGTTGTCAGACAGCCAGACCGCAAATGAGAAGCTCAAAATAAGTTATGTCAACTACCCCATCTATGCGCTTGCTGACAGTGCCGTTACCTGGGACGGAGTAAGTTTCAGCAATATCAGTCGCGGCATAGCGGCCCCGAAAGGTTTTCTGGTCGAAGCACAGCTCAGGGCCATGGGCGTGTTACAGGAAACAGAACTGGGTGTTGATTTTGGGCTATCGCTGCTGCAAAAACACAGAGTCGATGCTGTGGTCCTGCCCGAGGGCCCCGGTGACAACATGGTGCTTAATACCAGCAGTGAGCAAATAAAGAAGCTGGATATTCTGTTCTACCAACAACCGGTTTACCTGGCTTTTAGCCGGCAGCAGCACAAACTGAATACCGGGCAAATGCAGGCAATCTGGCAGCAGATACCGTTATCAAGACATGAGATAACAGGGCCATTCAACCAATAAAAAAGCAGCTAAACCGAAGATGGCAGGCTCCGGTGCTCGCGGGCAAAGCGACCCGGTGGCAACCCCACGTAGCGACTGAATGCGGTACTAAAGGTGCTGGCCGAACTGTAACCCACCCTTTGCGCCACATCAGACAGGCCAATATCAGCGCGGCGCAGTAAATCTTTCGCCATAGCCATACGCCACGCCTGCAGATACTCCATTGGCGGCAGACCTGTGGTGCGTGCAAAGCGCTCGAAAAAAGCGCTACGCGACAATGCGGCCTTTTTGGCCAGCGTAGCAACAGTCCAGCAATGTGCAGGATCACTGTGCATTTGCCTGATGGCCTGTGCAACACGGTCATCAGCTAAGCCCCTGAGCAAGCCGGGCGGAGCATTTTCGCCGGACGTTGCCCGTAACGCTTCAATAAGCAGCACTTCAACAAGGCGCGTCAGCACCAGCTCGCGACCCACCTGTTGCTGTTTGGTTTCATCGCTGACCAGCTTTACCAATACCGACAGCCGTTGCTGCCCTTTTACGTGTATTACCGCTGGCAGCAAAGACACCAACAGGGCGGCGTCGGGCGAGTCAAAGACAAAGTAGCCGCCAAGCAGCCGTGCATCTGCCGGGCCATCGGGCCTGCCGTGCCGGACTTCGTCCATCTGCATAGCTGCTGTTTTAGGGTCGGTAAGTGCCGGTGTGACAGCAGCAAAACCGGATAACATAAACCCCGGTGTCGCTGGCAACAATACAAAGTCACCGGTTTCAAGGGTAATGGCCTGTTGTCCATCAACAGCCAGCCGACAGCTGCCTTCAAGCACCGCACAAAAACCCGGCTGACCGAATGCCGAATAACGAACGCCCCAGTTTCCGGCACCACTGATGCCTTTGGAAAACACCGTGCGCGGTTGCAGCAGGGTGATTACCTCTGTTAACGGATCAGTCATTCTGTACTCCTGCAAATGAAAAGCGGACTTTTGATTATAGATAGTCCTGAGCGCTTTCGCTATCGTTAGCCTGTTGAAACCACCCTGGAGATCATTATGAAAACTGTACTTATTACTGGCTGCTCGTCTGGCTATGGCTTAGAAACTGCACGTTATTTCCATGCTAAAGGCTGGAATGTTATTGCTACGATGCGAAAACCTGACGCAACAATATTACCGCCAACAGACAGGCTGCGTATTCTGCCGCTGGATGTCACCAGCGCTGCAAGCATAGCGGCGGTATTGGCAGCATGCGGTCCGGTTGACGTGCTGGTGAACAATGCCGGTATTGGCTTGTTTGGTGCCTTCGAAGCCACGCCGGCAGCGACAATACGAGAAATATTTGCAACCAACACCTTCGGCGTAATGGCGATGACACAAGCGGTATTACCGCTGTTTCGCGCTCAGCAATCCGGCATGGTGATCAATGTAACGTCAAGCGCCACACTTGCGCCTATGCCGCTGGTCGCCGTGTATACCGCCAGTAAAACAGCGATTGAGGGCTTTACCGCATCACTCGCCTTCGAACTGCAGGCATTTAATATTGACGTCAAACTGGTACAGCCCGGTTATGCGCCAAGCACGCAATTCACTGCTAATGGCGGTGAACGCATGCAAGGTCTTATTCCAGAAGCGTATATGCCCTTTGCGCAACATATTTTCGCGGCATTTGCTCAGGTTGAATGCGTAACAAAAGAATCCGATGTGGCTGAAACGGTATGGCGCGCCGCAAACGATACATCAGGACAGCTCCGCTTCCCGGCCGGAGCAGATGCCGTAGCGTTAAGCCATAAACAATAACCTTTAGCAGACAGAGCCATGTCACCGCCTTTTATGCCATGGCCCTGCATTGCCGTGAGATATACTGATCTCCCCCGGCTGACTACATTGCCAGAGTAATGCAAACGCATTACAATCTGTATATGATTTAGCTAAAGGAGGCTGCCATGGCTCAGGAAGCAGTATCAACTCAGTCTACGCTAACCGATCGTTTTCAGACCACCGTGCCGGCAACGGTACGTCAGGCGTTGCACCTGAACAAGCGTGATAAGCTGAACTTCACCGTTTTAGCCGACGGTAAAGTGATGCTATCCCGCGTTGAAGAAAACGCTGCCGATCCGGTTCTGGCACAGTTTCTGGCGTTTTTAGAGCAGGATATGCAAGCCAATCCGCAACATATTCAACCGTTGTCTGCCAGCAGCAAACAGAAAGTAGATACGCTGGTAGCGAATGTCGATCTCGATCTGGATAGCCTGTTGCGCGACGAGGACGAATAAGGTTTGGTGCACAAGCTGCCTACTGTCGTTAACGGCTGGTCCTTATATGGCCACCCCTGCTTTATTGCACAATACAATGCGCTTATTGAGCAGGTAGCCGCACTGAAAAACAAACACCCCAATGACTACCAGAAAAAGAACCCAACCAAACGCTTAGCGGCTATCCAGCAGCTGGTCTATGACATCATTCCGCAAGATCCTACCAAACCAGAATACCGGCAAGGCGCAGCACTCGGTGAAAAACATAAGCACTGGCTACGCGCCAGCTTTTTTCAGCAATATCGTCTGTTCTTTCGCTACCACGAAGCGTCTAAAACCATTGTGTATGCCTGGGTCAATGATGAACAAAGCAAACGTGCTTACGATAGTAAAACAGATGCCTACAAGATATTTGCCAGAATGCTGAAATCGGGCAACCCGCCGGATGATTGGGTGGCACTGCTAAAGTTTTCAAAATAGTAAGATGAGATTTTTTATATTACTCATAACGGCCATGCGTTGTACTTTCCAGAAGAAGTGCTATAAAAGATAGGCAGATGAACGCCGCAGTCAGAATAATGAAAAAAATAATAGTGCTGCTCCTGTCTTGCTTACCGCTCTGCGTGCAAGCAGAAGCGCTGCGATTGTGTCAGGAATCAGCGTCAGAAGATCCCTTTTTGCCGGAATTCACCGTTAATGGTCAAACCTTTTATGGCGCACATGCTGCGGTTGTGGCGCACGCATTAAATCAATTAAACCTTGAGGTTTCTATAGCAAGATTGCCGTGGCGGCGCTGTATGTTTTTGGTTGAGAAAAGCAGCCTGACACAGCCAGGCTTTTGCTTGATATTAAAAAAGACCAGCCTATAATTGGGATATACATTTGGTATATCCCTTATTGAGGTGCATGTTTATGGAAGCTGCTGTTTTTAAAAGTAACAAAAGTCAGGCTATTCGCCTGCCTAAAGCCGTTGCGCTGCCTGATGATGTGACCCGGGTTGAGGTTATTGTGGTTGGCCGCTCCCGGCTGATTTCACCTGTGGGAGAATCATGGCAAAGTTGGTTTGACGGTCCCGGGGTCTCTGATGATTTTATGCCAGAAAGGGAACAGCCTGCCGAACAACAGCGTGAGTCGTTCAAATGATTAAATATATGCTGGATACCAATATCTGCATATTTACCATGAACAACAAACCACAGCAGGTCAAAGAGGCTTTTATACGCCATTATGGTCAATTGTGTATCAGCACTGTGACCTTGATGGAGCTGATCTATGGTGCCGAGAAGTCCGGCTCACCCCAGCGCAACCTCGGGGTGATTGAAGGGTTTGCCGCCAGGCTACAAGTGCTGGATTATGATAATTCTGCTGCTGAACACACAGGGCAGCTTCGTGCCGAACTGGCTAAAACAGGTAAAGCTATCGGGCCTTATGACCAAATGATTGCCGGCCATGCCAGGAGTCAGGGTTTAATTTTAGTGACAAATAATATCCGGGAGTTTGAGCGGGTGCCTGGTTTACGTATTGAGGACTGGATATCTCAGCGGTAAAACCAGATAACATTAGCCGGGCGTTGCCGGGAGTCCCCCACGCAGCAACTGAATGCTGTACGTTACCACCCATGTTGCGTCATACGCACAGCCCTGCTATGCTGCGTATAACGCAACACTTTATAATGCTATTGATTGCATGATTAAAAGCTTTAAACACAAAGGGTTAAAGAAGTTCTTTGAAACCGGTTCTACCGCTGGTATTGATCCGAAGCAAACGAAGAAAATCAGTACCCGGCTTAGTGTGCTGGATTTAGCCAAAGAGATTAATGATATCGATCTGCCCGGCTTTGCTCTGCATCCGCTAACAGGCGATCGTAAAGGTCAATGGTCTATTACAGTTACAGGCAACTGGCGCATCACCTTTGAGCTTACTGATGGCGATGTTTACATCGTGAACTATGAGGATTATCACTAATGGCTACCATGTTTAACCCGCCCCATCCGGGCGAACTGATTAAAGAAACAATGGAAGCACTTGATATCAGCGCCCGTAAACTGGCGCTGGCACTGGATGTCGCGCCGTCTACCGTGCAAAGGCTAATCAACGGTAAATCCGATATTTCACCGGAAATGGCAATCCGCCTGGCTGCCGTGATTGGCAGCTCTGAACGTGTCTGGATGGGGATGCAGGATGCCTGGGATCTGTGGCATGCCCGGCAGAAAATAGATACCTCTAAGTTGCAGCGGCTATGTAGTGCTTAACTGGTTTACGCAGAGGTGAAACACCGTCATAGCATCGGAAATTGTAGAAATCGCGCAGACGAATATTCCCAAAGCATTAACCGAGTAAGGAATAGAGTACCAGCAAGAGTTTAGAAAATCAGCGAAACGCTTACGATATACCGTTAAATGATGCATTTTAATTTTATTCCGCCCCAGACACCTATTCTAACAACACCATTTGTGGGAATTTCTTAGCTGTATACCTTTGAGTGTGGCTTTTTGTTATCCTGCATCATATATTTCAGATACTTTAGATAATAAGTACGGGTAATATTAATATGTTTGGAACATTGTTCGTTGCTTTCTTTGGCGCAGGTGTCGGTGCATACTGATCTGTACCAGCGACAGTGGACACTTCACTAAGCACTGTTCTTCAATTCAA
>CAZEGA010000159.1:0-7942 GCA_964511675.1 uncultured Rheinheimera sp. | reverse complement strand
GGGTGCGAGCCTGGCCGCCTGCAAAACAATGCCAGCCGCTTTCGCCTGTGCCTGCACCTTGGGTTTGGCATGAAAAGCCACCCCGAGCGCGGCAGCATGCAACATAGGAATATCGTTGGCACCATCGCCGATAGCCACCGTCTGCGCGGCAGCAATACCGTGCTCTGCCGCCAGCTGGCCGACCACGCGGGCTTTGGTACTGGCATCAACAATAGCGCCCAGCACCTTGCCGCTGAGTTTGCCGGCAGTAATGTCCAGCACATTGGCAAAGGTGGCGGTTAAACCCAGCCGTTGCTTTAATGCATCGGTAAAATAAGTAAAGCCGCCGGAAGCAATGGCAACCTGCCAGTGATGGGCTTTTAAATGGCTGACCAGCTCAGTTAAGCCCGGCATTAACGGCACGGCATCCAGTACCTGGCGCAGAATCGTCTCCGGCGCACCTTGCAAGGTGGCCACGCGCTCAACCAGGCTTTGGGCAAAATCCAGCTCGCCATTCATCGCCCGTGCGGTAACAGCCGCGACCTGCTCACCGACACCGGCCAGCTTGGCAATTTCATCAATGCATTCTATTTGTATTGCCGTGGAATCCATATCCATTACCAGCACGCCGGGTGTATTAAGCTGCGGCCGGGCGGTTAAATACACCAGCTCAAAGCCATCCCGGCTGGCCAGCGTATTAAGCGCATCAAGTGTTGCTATATCTGGTTCAGCGGTTAGCTGCAACTCCAGCGCACCATCCAGCTGCGGGTGCGGCCTGATAACCCTCCCGGCTATACTGCCCTGCACGGCCAGCAGCTGCACAACCTGTTGCAGTTGCCCCCAGCCAAAGGCAGGGCCAAACAGACGCAGCACAGCAACCGCAGGGGTAGCGGCCTTAACAAAAGGGGCAGTGGCAGCATAAGGTTGCGCCTGCTCACTGCATAGCAGTAAGCCGCCGCTGCCATCGGGCTGCAACTGGTAATGGGCTTGCAATACGGTTAAAGGCGCAGACTGGCTGAATGCAGTTGCAGGGATCTGATAAAAAAACGACACTTGGCTACCTGTACTTGCGGCACCGGCCATGGCATGCTACCCGTCTTCGCAGATGCAGATGTTACGGTCGGCACTTATTGAAAAGTATGCAGCACGATATCCCAATACCGGACAGCACTTCAAGCACTATTAAGTTACTGCAGGTCGGCATTGCCATCGCAGCGATCTGGCTGTTACTGCAAGGCTGGGTCTGGCTGCAGCAGCAGGGTAAGTTACTGTTGCAACAACAAAGTATCCAACTTACCCGCGAAACCTTACTGGCTTTATCCCATACTGCGGCCTACCTGATAGAAAATGACCAGCTTGATGGCCTGGAGCAGCTGACACAGCATATAGCCCAAAGCCCTTATCTGCATGATGTGGTGGTATACGATGCCAATGGTATGCGCATGAGCTGGTCTGCCGGCAGTGAGCCGGCACGTTTGCTGTATTCCCCGGCACAGGACGAACCGTTGCAGGCTATGGTCCAGCCTATTACGCAAGGCCCGCAATTACTGGGCTATATTAAGCTGAGCCTGCGCCTGGATACGTCACTGACACCGGTAGTCCGGTTATGGCAGCAACTGACGCAGTATGTGCTGCTGATGCTGGTAGCGGCCGGTATTGCAGGTTTTTTACTGCGCCGCGGTTTCTCACGCTTGTCGCGCCAGTCACTGCGTTTACGCCGTTTTAAGCCTTAACACTGCGATGCTGTTGTGCCATAACGCTACTGCAAGTTGTGCAGGCGGCTCTGGCCGCAGCTGGCAAAACGCAGCAAATACACGGTGCAATTGCGCCGGCGTATTAATCTGGCCCTGACAACCCGCCAGTGGCATGGCGGGCGCATCCGTCTCCAGCACAAAGCAGCTTAGCGGTAATTTTTGCACCGTTTTACGGGTTTTTTCTGCCCGTTCATAGGTAATAGTACCGCCAATACCCAGCTTAAAGCCCAAATCGACAAAGGCCATCGCCTGCTGCTGGCTGCCGGAAAAGGCATGCAAAATCCCGCCCTCGCTAAACTGCCGCCGTTTCAGCTCAGCCAGTAACTGTGGCTGACTTTTACGATGGTGCAGAATAACCGGCTTGTGGTATTTTTTGGCCAATGCCAGCTGGGCGCTGAATAATTGCTGTTGAATGTCAAAGCTGGTCGCATCAATAGCAAAATCCAGCCCGATTTCACCTACCGCACAGATCTGCGCTGACTGCTGTTGTAATAACCGCTCTAACGCCGGGACAGCGTTAAGGTTATGTTTATCCGCCCACCAGGGGTGAATACCCAAAGCAATATGCCAGTCAGGTTGTTCGCAGCGCAATTTAAGCAAATTAGCCCAGGCAGCCTGTGCAACCGCAGGAATAAGTAACGCAGCAACACCAACTTGCTGTGCCTGCTGCCAGTGATTCACCTGCTCCGCTGCAAGCTCAGGTAAATCGAAATGACAGTGGGTATCAAATAGCTTAGGCAGTCCGCTATCGCTGCTTAAGGATATAGCCGCAGACTTGTGATCACAGGTTATGTCCGTTACGGACATAACCTGTCAATGCTCCAGCTGTTATCGCTTTGTTTGCTGTACATAAAGCGATCATGCAACCGGTGTTCGCCGCCCTGCCAGAACTCTATTTGATGCGGCCGCACTAAGAAGCCGCCCCAGAATGACGGTAACGGTACTTCGCCATGCTCAAACTTATGTTTGATCTCAGCAAATTTTTGCAGCAGCGCCTGGCGGGTTGATACCGGCCGGCTTTGCTCTGACGCCCAGGCAGCCAGCTGGCTTTCTTTTGGCCGCGATAAGAAGTACCTGGCCACTTGGGCAGCGGATACCCGTTCAGCCGTGCCATATACTATTACCTGCCGCTCCAGCGGGTGCCACGGGAAATGCAGGCATACTTTGGGGTTGGCGCTAAGTTCGCTCGCCTTACGGCTGCCCAGGTTGGTGTAAAAGGTAAAGCCATCCTGGCCGACATCTTTTAACAGCACCAGCCGCTGTGACGGCTGGCCATGAGCATCAACGCTGGCCACACACATCGCTGTCGGGTCCGGCAATTCTGCCGCTATCGCATCTTTTAACCACAACTCAAACTGGGCGATAGGATCTGTATTAAGTTTGTCCAAATCCAGTTTGTCCTTCACATAGCTGCGGCGAATATCGTCAATTTTCATCAAAAATGCTCCACCTATTTAAACAAAAATGAACTGACACTTTTATTTAATCTTGCAATCTCACCCGAGTTATGGTCCAGCTCAGTGTGTGACCAATAGGTATTTACATTCGCACGGCAATCTTCAACCAATAGATTTCCGATAGCTTCGTAGTTTTTACTCATGGCTTTCTTTATAGATTCTGGTTCACTTTTTGCTCCTAGGATATAAAATCTATCGCACAATTCTGTAGGGCATTCATTTTTGAACTGTTGTATCCGATTCTGATAATCGTTGTCAAAATCAACAAGAAGAACTAGATGCATTTTAGGATAGTTTCTTAAGTCATCAATTAATGAGCTCTGGAATCTACTGAAAACCTTTAACCAACCACCTTCTGGGTTCAGAACCTGAATAGCTCTGGGTTTCACCGAAAAATGCGTTATAAAGCCATTCGCAAGCTGGCGGTTAGCATCATCTTCTGGGACAACCAGTATATGATCGGAATACCTGTTTACAGCCATACTAGATATCCCCGACAATTAATGACTCAACTACGCCTTTTGATAGATTAATTTCATCTAATAGCCTAATAACCGTAGGTTCTAAATGGCTCTTTCTTGACATGACCCAAGTATTTTCGTTTGAAAAGCGCCTGATAGCTTCTTCATTATGAGAGGTCATAAGGATCTGTCCATTGCCCCCAAAGCCTTGCCGAAGTGAAACAATAAAATGTCCTACTTCACTTAATGACAAATAGTTATCAGGCTCATCCCAAAAACAGAACAAAGGCCCATAGTTTTCTTGAGCAGCCAAAACAATTGCACAGATAAAGAAGCATTTTTCGCCATCAGAAAGAACTTCGAAAGGAAACTCGACTTTTCTACTTTCAGATTTGAATCTTATGAAAAGATTTTTTGAGTCTTTGCCTAGTTGCTCGAATCTGAAATCCATAAGATCTGGCATCGTCTCTTTCAGATGTTCAATTATCGTCGAGTAAGATGCAGGATACCTAGCTAGCACTCCTGAAAGCCAGTCGGAAAGATTGCTGCCATCTTCTTTTGGAGATAAAGAAAAGCTATCGGTATATCCATTAATCAACGAAGGGATAGGTGCTAACAAGACCAACTCATCAAACCAAGTTATTAGCTTGTCTAAAGAAGAAGATGGCTCCCTAATAATCGGAAGGGCAATCATATGCCAATCCATAAAAAACTGAGATTCTCCACCGTCAGTTCTATGAAGGACAACATTTGCCGAATCACGCATGAAAATTAGCCGTTCGCCTTGTTCCAGCTTTTCCTCTTTTACTCTCAACTCTTTAAAACCATCAGGCAACTCTAATGATAGAGAATACTTAAAAGATTTTTGATCAATTTCTATCTCAACTTCAAAGTTGATTGGAACTTCTTTTCTACCCAACGAGAAGTCAGATGGAGATATCAAGGATGAAAGGCGATTGGTGCCACGCCCTATGCTTTGAAATATCTTCAGCACGTTTAATAACGTAGATTTACCTGCACCATTCTTACCTAATAGTAAAGCTGACGAGCTTCGTTGCTTAAACTCAAAATTTTCGAAGCAGCGATAATTATGGACGTAAAGTCGTTTAAGCATACTAAAAATCATCCTTTGAATTATTGAATGAGATATTTATCATACAATTTGCTGTTTGATAAACGGTGCTGTTCATCACATCCGCTCCATTACCTCGATACCCAGCAAGTTTAAGCCTTGCTGCAGCATACGTGAGGTGACAATACTCAGCATTAAACGGCTGTCGCGCACTGCCGGTTCAATGCCATCTTTTAAAATCGGGCAAGCTTCGTAGAAACTCATATATAAACTGGCCAGTTCGTACAGGTAGTTACACAGCAAATTAGGCTGCGCATCTTTGATAACCTGTTGCAGGGTTTCTTCAAAGCGTAACAGTTTTACTGCCAGCTGTTTTTCCTGCTCTTCGATTATGCTAATAGCAGCAGTAAAGCTGTCGGCCAGCTCTGCCCGGCGTAAAATACTGCGCACCCGGGTATAGGCATATTGCAGGTAAGGGGCGGTTGCACCTTCAAAGCTGAGCATCGCATCCCAGCTGAAAATATAATCGCTGCTGCGGTTTTTCGATAAATCAGCAAACTTCACCGCACCGATACCGACTTTACGTGCCACTTCGGCAATTTCATCTGCAGTTAAATCGGTAGCTTTTTCCTGTACCACGGCTTTGGCTCGTACCACAGCCTCTTCCAGCAGTTCGGCCAGTTTAACTGTGCCACCGGTACGGGTTTTAAACGGTTTGCCGTCTTCACCCATCATAGTGCCAAACGGGCAGTGATCATAAGCCGTGTTGTCACGCAGGTAACCGGCTTTACGCGCTACCAGTTCCACCTGCTTAAAGTGCAGCGCCTGGCGGGCGTCGGTAAAAATAATGATCCGATCAGCATTCAGGTCATGGCTGCGATACTGGCAGGCGGCCAAATCGGTAGTGGAGTATAAAAAGCCGCCACCGGTTTTCTGCACGATAAAAGGCGATGGGTTGCCTTCTTTATCGGCCAGTTCCTGCAGAAACACCACCAAAGCGCCCTGATCTTCCACCGCCAGTTGCCGGGCTTTTAAATCGTCCACTATGCCCTGCAACATGCTGTTGTAGGCACTTTCCGGTTTGATATCGGCGTGTGTCAGTGTGACATTCAGCTTTTCATACACTTCGTCACTGTGTTTAACCGAGGTGTCGATAAACAGCTGCCATAACTTCTGGCAATGGGCGTCACCGCTTTGCAGCTTAACCACATAGTCGCGCGATTTATCGGCAAAACCGGCTTCATCGTCAAAGCGTTTTTTCGCTTCGCGGTAGAAATCCTCCAGATCGGCCAGTGCCACTTGCTCTAAATCGATACCAGCGGCCAGCTTATCTTCCAGGTGCGCAATCAGCATACCAAACTGGGTGCCCCAGTCGCCCATATGGTTCTGCCGGATCACGTTATCGCCCCAGAACTCCAGGCTGCGTACCACGGCATCACCAATAATGCTGGAACGCAAATGGCCAACGTGCATTTCTTTGGCTAAATTCGGTGCCGAGTAATCGACTACTACCGTTTGCGGCGCAGTATTGGTTGTTACACCCAAACGGCTGTCGCTGCCGGCCTGTTGCAGTTGTGCTGCCAGCCAGCCTGTGTTTAGTGTTACATTGATAAAACCCGGCCCGGCAATCTCGGTTTTATCGGCAATACCGGCCAGTTCCAGTTTTGCCACCAGTTGCTCTGCTAACTGGCGTGGGTTGGTTTTTAGCAGCTTGGCTGCCGCCATGGCACCGTTAATCTGGTAATCACCAAACTCAAGGCGGGTACTGACGGTAACAGCAGCATTGGTATCGGCAGGTAAGCCCAGCGCCACAAAAGCGGCCTGCGTTTTTTCGGTTAATAATTGCTTAATATTCATCCTGCTTACCTGTTAGTGTTCACGGGTTTTATGGAATTTGATTTTCGGGTAACGCTCAATTGCCAGATTCAGGTTAACCATAGTCGGGGCGATATAAGTCAGTGCATCACCACCGTCCAGTGCTAAATTCTGGCTGGCCTTGTTTTTAAACTCGTCCAGCGCTTTGGCATCATCACTGTATACCCAGCGCGCGGTCGAAACGTTAACCGACTCATACAACGCATCGACGTTGTATTCTGATTTTAACCGGTGTACCACCACATCAAACTGCAGCACACCGACAGCGCCGACGATTAAGTCATTGTTATCCAGCGGGCGGAATACCTGCACCGCGCCTTCTTCCGATAACTGCACCAGCCCTTTTAACAGTTGCTTTTGCTTTAGCGGGTCACGCAGGCGGATACGGCGGAACAGCTCAGGGGCAAAGTTAGGGATACCGGTAAACTGCATATTCTCACCGGTGCTAAAGGTATCGCCAATTTTGATGGTGCCATGGTTATGTAAACCGATAATATCGCCCGGATAAGCCTCCTCCAGGTGCTCACGGTCACCGGCCAAAAAGGTCAGCGCCTGCGGGATCAGCACATCTTTGCCAATCCGCACATGGCGTACCTTCATGCCTTTTTCGTACTTACCGGATACGATGCGCAAAAACGCTACCCGGTCGCGGTGTTTCGGGTCCATGTTGGCTTGAATTTTAAACACAAAGCCGCTAAAGCCGCTTTCTGTTGGTGCTACGGTGCGGCTGTCAGTCGCACGCGGCTGCGGCGGCGGTGCCCAGGCCGTTAAACCGTCCAGCATATGATCAACACCAAAGTTACCTAAAGCAGTACCGAAGAATACCGGCGTCAGTTCGCCTTTTAAAAACAGTTCGCGGTCAAACTCGTGGCTGGCGCCCTGCACCAGCTCCATTTCATCACGCAGCTGCTGGGCATAATAACCAAGGCGCTTATCCAGCTCAGGATTATGCAGGCCCTTGATGGTATCGACGTCCTGAATGGTATGGCCCATACCGGATTTGTACAGGATCACTTCATCACGCAGAATGTGGTAAACGCCTTTAAACTCTTTACCTGACGCAATAGGCCAAGTAATGGGCGCACAGGCAATTTTCAGTACGCTTTCCACTTCATCCAGCAGATCGACCGGATCACGGATATCGCGGTCCATTTTGTTCATAAAGGTGATAATCGGCGTATCACGCAGCCGGGTTACTTCCATCAGTTTAATGGTACGGTCTTCCACGCCCTTGGCGCCGTCAATTACCATTAAGCAGGAGTCCACCGCCGTCAGGGTGCGGTAGGTATCTTCCGAGAAATCTTCGTGGCCCGGTGTATCCAGCAGGTTAACCAGGCAGTTGGC
>CAZEGA010000158.1:3232-7953 GCA_964511675.1 uncultured Rheinheimera sp. | reverse complement strand
CGTAATGCCGTGTTTTTTGGCTGCCGCCGCTACCAGCAATTCAGGTACCCGTGGTGTGGGTGGCGGCTGTAATACGCCTTCCGCTGACGGCGGCATATCATCCAGGCCGGTGTTGGTGCCGCAAATGCCCACTAAGGCTTCGGTTTTGTCGTACCAGGGGGCGATATCGTCGTAGTCAAAGGGCCAGTCGGCACCCAGACCATCCCGGCTTTTGCCTTTAAAATCATGCTCGCTAAAACGCAGCGAATAGCGGCCCCAGTGGTTGGTACGGCCACCCAGCATGCGGGCGCGCCACCATAAAAAGTCGGAGCCTTCGGCTGTGGTATAAGGTTCGTCCGGCACCTGCCAGCCGCCATCCACGGTGGAATCATAAAAACCGAAGTCTTTGTCTGGTGTCGAAGCGCCCATCAGCGGTGCGGCTGAGTTGGGCCTGAACATCGGGGTTTCTGTTTTCGGGTCATAATGACGACCAGCTTCCAGCAGCAGCACTTTGTGGCCTTGCCGGGTCAGCTCATAGGCTGCCATGGCGCCACCGGCACCCGAGCCGACAACTAATACTTCATAGGCAAAATCGTTCATCATTTCAGCTCTTTAATTTTCAGATTTTTAAACCACACCACATCGCCATGATCCTGCAAACCGATATGGCCGCTGCTGTTGGCGGCAAAACCAGGCCAGTTGGCAAACTTGCTGGCGGCGACCAGTTGCTGCCACTCCTGGCTATGAATTTTCACTGACGCCGTTTGCACCCCGTTTTGCCAGACGGTCAACTGGCCCTGGTCCAGCAGGATACGCACCTGATTCCACTCACCGGCTATTTTATGCGAGGCAGCAGGGGAGGCGATCATGTCGTATAACGAGCCGGATAAATGGTTTGCCAGTTTGTTGTCGGGGTGGCGTTCGTTATCGAGGATCTGAATTTCCGGGGCATGAGAGTAAATCTGGCTGCCGGTTTCGTCGGCCAGAATAAAAATGCCACTGTTGCCGCCTTCGGCAATTTTCCATTCCAGCTTAAGGTCAAAGTTCTGGTACTGGGCTTTGGTCAGAATGTCGCCGCCGCCTTTACCGGTGAGCTTGATGGCACCATCTGCAATAACCCATTGCTGGCTAAGCCCTTCCTGCCGGAAGTTACGCCACTGCGACAGGTCTTTGCCATCAAACAGCAGTTGCCAGCCGTCCCGTTGTTCCTGTGGGCTCAACTGATTGTCAGCGGCCAGTGTGCCAAAGCTGCCGAGCGTTAGCAGCAGGGCATAAAGTTGGTGTCTGATGTTCAAGGTCGTTCTCCTCTTGTTACAGTGCTTATTGTTATGGGGCCGGTATGGCGCCGTTGAGCAACGCGGTCAGCGCTTTATAGCCCTGAGAAAGAGTCTCAATCTGGTTAAGCGGATTATCGTGTTCGACAAACTGGTGCTGCACACCGGCTTTTGCGGCCTGGGCAAAAATCGGCTTAAAGTCTATAACGCCACGGCCAACATCTGCCATGCTGCCATCTTTGGTCATATCTTTGATATGCAGTAGCGGGAAGCGCCCCGGATAGCGGGCAAAAAGTTGCAGCGGTTCCACCCCGGCTTTGATGGCCCAGAACACATCCAGCTCCATTTTGACCAGATCTGCGTCGGTTTCGCCAAGCAGCACAGCATAAGGTAAACCGCCTTTGACCGGGATCAGCTCAAAATCATGGTTGTGATAGCACAGCTGCAAACCGGCATCGCGGATCGGTTTGGCAAAACCGTTCAGTTCGCCAGCCAGCTTTTTATAGCTGTCGATACCGTCGCCGCGCTGCTCTTCAGACAGCCAGGGCAGTACGATATAACGGTGGCCAATGGTTTTGGCGTCGTTAATCACAGCAGGCAGCTCGCTGCGCAACTGCTGCAGCGATACATGCACCGACGGCGCCAACAGGCCGTTGCTGTCCAGCAAGGCTTTGATTTCTGCTGCAGATTTACCGAAATAACCGGCAAATTCCACTTCCTGATAGCCGATACCGGCCACCAGCGTTAGGGTGTCAGCCACACTTTGCTGCATCAGCTCGCGCACTGTGTACAGTTGCAGGCCGGCTTTAGCGTTATTTCTGCTATCTCTGGCCAGTGCAGGCAAGCCGGGCAGCAACATCAGCGCGGCAGCAGAAGCGGCCCGGTTTAATAAACGGCGCCGGGCCGGGTTTTGTACTATCGCGGTGTGGTTAATATCAGGCATTTGTCACTCCTGGTCAGCCGGGCACAGGCTGGCTTTGCCGCCGCGCGGGGCCGGTACTGCCGCGCAGTATCAGCTCAAATGGCAGTATGACTTTAGGCGGCAGCGTCAGTTTTTGTTCCAGCACATCAATCAGCAAATTGACGGCGGTACGGCCAAACTCCTCTGCCGGCTGGGCAATAGTGGTCAGCGGCGGATCACAGAAGGCCGCAAAGGAGATATCGTCAAAACCTGCCACCGACACATCCTGCGGCACGCGCAGGCCATGTTGTTTCAGGCACTGAATGGCACCTATTGCCATTTCATCGTTTTCACAGAAAATCGCTGTTGCTGGCTCGGACCTTTGCAGTAACTCAGCAGTGGCCTGATAGCCGGATTGCAGCGTAAAGTTACCGGGACAGAGCAGTGTTTCGTCAAAGGCAAGGCCGGCCGCCAGCAGCGCATCGCGGTAACCGGCTACCCGGTCACGGGTTAGCGGGCTGCGCGCCGGGCCTTTGATCATCGCAATACAGCGGTGACCGAGGCCGAGTAAATGTTCAGTCATTGCCGCTGCTGCTGCTCTGTTATCCAGCACCACTACAGGGCAGGGGGCTTTGTCCAGCACTTCACAGGCGTTAACCATGGGCAAGGGGTCGTTTGGCATATCCAGCGTCGCGAAAGGGTCAAATGCCCGCAGCTGGATCAGGCCATCGGCCTGTGAGGTTTGCACCAGCCGGGCATAAGCGATTTCTGTTTCATCGTCAGCCAGGGTATTACCCAGCAGCAGCGAGTAGCGGCGCTGATGGGCTGCTTCCTGCATACCGCTGATAACGCGGGCAAAAAACACATTGGCAACCGTAGGCACCAACACCACCAGGTTATGGCTTTTGCCGGAGCGGAATTTTACCGCCAGCAAATTGGGCTGATAACCGGCCTGTTTTACGGCGGCCAGCACTTTATTACGGGTTTTAACCGACACCAGCTCAGGCTGTTGCAAGGCTCGCGATACGGTGGCAACCGACACTTCGGCCAACCGTGCCACTTCACGGATATTGGACATACAGATCCTCAGTTTTCGCACACTGCCAGCTATGGTACGCCTTTACCCGGCCCGCAAGACATTTGCCAGCCTGCGGCAAAAGGTTTTGCATCTCATTAGCTTTGCTGCTTCAATGTAACCGATATCATTTTAATTGCTGTTATAGTGCAAACGGTGACAAAATAAAAGCACAATTCGCTAAACTGGCTGCGCTTTTTTAGTGCAAAAACTCCAGGGGTGTCGTGTTATCAGCTGGCTGTTGGTTGTTTTTCAAGCTGGATCTGTGCGGTTTATCGCAAAGCTGCCACAAATGCATCGCTCTGGCTTGACAGTGTAAAATGTAATCCGTTACATGTTTGCTATCGAGAAAGGTATCCGTCCGGCTGGATCGTGTTGTTTGGCTACAGTCATCAGCGACAGGCTGTGTCAGCAAGGCGGTGCAGTCAGGGCATTAGTCAGTAAGGATCTGGTATGGCATTGATTCCTCAGAAAAAAATTCGCCTTGGTATGGTGGGTGGTGGCGAAGGCGCTTTTATCGGCGCGGTGCATCGTTATGCCGCCGCGCTGGATGGCCAGACCGAGCTGGTTTGCGGCGCTTTCAGCCGTGACAGCGCAAACAACCAGCGCACCGGTGCCGCACTGGGGCTGGCGGCAGAGCGGCTGTATGACAGCTGGCAGCAGTTGCTGGCTGGCGAAGCGGCTCTGCCGGCAGAGCAGCGTATGCAGCTGCTGGTGATTGTTACGCCTAATCAGCTGCATGTGCCGGTCAGTATTGCGGCACTGGAAGCGGGTTTTCATGTGTTCTGTGAAAAACCGGCCGGTATCACGCTGGCCGAAACCGGTAAACTGGCCAGGGTGCTGGCAGCGTCCGGCCTGTTGTATGGCCTGGCGCATACTTATCTGGGCTACCCTATGGTGTGGCAGGCTAAAGAGCTGGTCGCCAGCGGCGCTTTGGGCGTACTGCGCAAAATTTATGTTGAATATCCGCAGGGCTGGATGACCGATAACCTGGAAGCCACGGCGCAAAAACAGGCCAGCTGGCGCACTGATCCGGCACAGGCCGGCAGCAGCGGTTGTATGGCGGATATTGGCACCCATGCGTTTGGTCTGGCGGAGTTTATCAGCGGCCAGCGCGTGACAACCATCTGTGCCGAGCTGGCCACGCATGTTGCAGGCCGCCGGCTGGATGATGACGGCGCCGCCCTGTTTAAAACGGATGCAGGTGCCAGCGGTGTGCTGATCGCCAGCCAGATCTGCGCCGGTGAAGAAAATGCGTTAAAAATTCGTTTGTACGGCAGCCTTGGCGGGCTGGAATGGCGGCAAATGGCACCGGATACTATAGTGCTGCGCCCGCATGGTGCGCCGGTGCAGCTGCTGCGCGCCGGCCTGGGTCAGCCCGGGCTTGGCAGTGAAGCACAGCGGCGCTGCCGTTTACCGGCAGGGCATCCGGAAGGTTACCTTGAAGCCATGGCGAATTTATACCGCGATTTTGCCGCGGCTATCCGCCGGG
>CAZEGA010000158.1:625-3222 GCA_964511675.1 uncultured Rheinheimera sp. | reverse complement strand
TGAACAGGGTACACCGAGCGGGGTGCCGGGGATCAGTGCTGGCCTGCGTGGCATGGCCTTTATTGAAGCCGTAACGCAAAGCAGCACCAGCAGCCAGAAATGGCTGGACGTGCATAATGTTAAGACAGGAGCAGAGCATGAACATCAAACCACCGGCGGATACTAACGCTGCTGCGGGTATTAAAGGCCCGGCAATTTTTCTGGCGCAGTTTGCCGGTACAGAGGCCCCGTTTAACTCTTTAACCGGTATGGCACAGTGGGCAGCCAGCCTGGGCTATCGCGGCATTCAGCTGCCAACCAGTGATCCGGCATTGTTTGATTTAACCCGGGCTGCTGCCAGCCAGGATTATTGTGACGAGCTGGCAGGCCGCTGCCGGGAAGCCGGGGTGGCTATCACTGAGCTGTCCACCCATTTGCAGGGGCAACTGGTTGCGGTGCATCCAGCCTATGACGAATTATTTGATAACTTCGCCCCGGCGGCATTTAAAGGTAAGCCCGCAGAACGCACCGCGTGGGCTATCGAACAGCTGAAACTGGCGGCCAAAGCCAGCCAGCGGCTTGGTTTACATGCCCATGCCACCTTCTCCGGTGCTTTACTCTGGCATCTGGTATACCCGTGGCCACAAAGACCGGCCGGTCTGGTCGAGCAGGGTTTTGCCGAACTGGCCCGGCGCTGGTTACCTATCCTCGATGCGTTTGACGATGCCGGTGTGGATGTCTGCTATGAAATTCATCCGGGCGAAGATTTACATGACGGCGCCAGCTTTGAGCGCTTCCTTGAGGCTGTTAACCAGCACCGTCGTGCCAATATTTTGTTTGACCCCAGCCATTTTGTGCTGCAACAGCTTGATTACCTGAGTTTTATCGACCGCTACCATCAGCGCATCAAAATGTTCCATGTTAAAGATGCCGAGTTCAGGCCCAATGGCCAGAGTGGCGTATATGGCGGTTATCAGGACTGGGTAAACCGGCCGGGGCGCTTTCGTTCGCCGGGTGATGGTCAGGTAGATTTTAAAAGTATTTTCAGTAAGTTAACCCAATATGGTTATAACGGCTGGGCGGTGCTGGAATGGGAGTGCAGCCTGAAAGACGCCGCGCAGGGCGCCCGCGAAGGCGCACCTTTTATTCAGCGTCATCTGATTGAAAAAGCCAGCCGGGCTTTTGATGATTTTGCCGGCAGCAATACCGATGCCGCCCGCAACCGCCGTATTCTCGGGCTGGCAGACTGACAACCGATAAAACACTGACAACAGATAAAAATAACAGCGTTCAACAATAAGCCCTGCCCACAGGGCAACCAACGGGGATTAGCATGAGTTATATCAAACTACGTTTAAGCCTGATGATGTTTCTGCAGTTTTTTATCTGGGGCGGCTGGTTTGTCACCCTGGGAACCTTTCTGGCGCAAAACCTGCGTGTTGACGGCGCACAAACTGCGCTGGCATTTTCCACCCAGTCCTGGGGCGCTATTATTGCGCCCTTGTTTATCGGCCTGGTGGCCGACCGCTTTTTCAATGCCGAACGCTTGCTGGGCCTGCTGCACCTGGCGGGCGCGCTGCTGCTGTATCTGATGTATCAGGCGGCTGATTTTGCTGCCTTTTATCCGCTGGTACTGGGCTATATGCTGGCGTATATGCCAACGCTGGCTTTGGTAAACTCAGTGTCTTTTGCCCAGCTGGCACGGCCAGAAGCCGAGTTTGGCCAGATCCGGGTATGGGGCACTGTTGGCTGGATTGTCGCCGGGCTGGTGATCAGCTTCGGTTTTGGCTGGGACAGCCAGAGCGCCATTGCCGGTGGCATGCTGCAATACACTTTCCTACTGTGCGCTGTGGCGTCGCTGCTGCTGGGGATCTACAGCTTTACACTGCCGGCAACGCCACCGGCCGGCCGTGGCCAGGCATTGCGTTTGGGCGAGCTGCTGGGGTTGGATGCCCTAAAGCTGCTGCAAGACCGCAACTTTGCGGTGTTTTTTGCCAGCTCAGTACTGATTTGTATTCCGCTGGCATTTTATTACCAGAATGCCAATCCGTTTCTGACCGAAATCGGCGTGGCCAATGCGACCGGCAAAATGACCCTGGGTCAGGTGTCTGAAGTGCTGTTTATGCTGGCGCTGCCGCTGTTTCTGGGCCGGTTTGGCATCAAACTGACATTGTTGCTTGGCATGCTGGCCTGGGTGCTGCGCTATGTGCTGTTTGCCTTCGGTGACGCTGGCGAAGGTATGGCATTGCTGCTGGCAGGTATAGCGCTGCATGGCATCTGTTATGACTTCTTTTTCGTCTCGGGCCAGATTTACACCAACAGCAAAGCCGGGCCGGCGATAAAAAGTGCCGCCCAGGGCCTGATCACACTGGCTACTTATGGTGTGGGTATGCTGATTGGTTTTAGTGTGGCCGGCCATATTACCGGGCTATATACTGCGGCGGCAGGCCATAACTGGTTTAATATCTGGCTATTTCCGGCCGGTTTTGCTGCTGTGGTGCTGGTGCTGTTTGCCCTGTTGTTTAAAAATGAGCGGTTAACAATGAAAAAGTAACAGGCGCAGAATAATAAACCCTATTGCCGGTAGCACCTGTGTCAGGCAAATAAAGACAGAGCGG
>CAZEGA010000158.1:0-615 GCA_964511675.1 uncultured Rheinheimera sp. | reverse complement strand
ATTATGGCAACCGCAGACAGTATGATGCTGGCAGCACAGCTTGGGCAGTTACTGGTACAAAAAAAGTGGACTATTACCACTGCGGAATCCTGTACCGGTGGCGGTATTGGTTACTGGTTAACTGCGGTGCCCGGCAGCTCGGCTTATGTAGATCGCGGTTTTATTACCTACAGCAACAAAGCCAAACAGCAATTACTGGCGGTACGCAGTGCCACGCTGCTGCAATTTGGTGCTGTCAGTGAAGAAACAGTACGTGAAATGGCCGCAGGGGCAGCCAAAGCGGCAGGTGCTGATATGGCCATAGCGGTATCCGGCATTGCCGGGCCGGATGGTGGCTCGGTATATAAGCCGGTGGGCACCGTGTGTTTCGGTTTTTACCTTAGTGGTAATGTGGCCAGCAGCCAGCTGGTATTTGCCGGTGATCGCCAGCAGGTACGCCAGCAGGCAATCGATTACGCGCTGAAACAAGGCATTGAGTTATTGACAGCCTTAGCAAACTAGACTACTGTACGAACATACAGTTTTCATTGTCCGGTACGCCCGGCTCAACCATGGATATAAAAATGGACGACAACAAACAACAAGCGCTTGCCGCCGCCTTAGGTCAGATTGAAC
>CAZEGA010000157.1:6606-8009 GCA_964511675.1 uncultured Rheinheimera sp. | reverse complement strand
AGATGGTAATTGTGCAAAAAGCGGTGGAACTGGCCGCCAAAGATGGCATTTCCTGTGAGGTGATTGACCTGCGCAGCATACTGCCGTGGGATGCCGATACGGTAGCACAGTCGGTGCAGAAAACCGGCCGCCTGGTAATTAACCATGAAGCGCCGTTAACCGGTGGTTTTGCCGGCGAAATTGCCGCTACTATCCAGAACATGTGCTTCCTGCATTTAGAAAGCCCGATTGAGCGCGTTTGCGGTATGGACACCCCGTACCCGCTGGCGCTGGAAAAGGAATACGTGGCAGACCATTTAAAAACCTACGAAGCGATTAAACGCTCGGTCAACTTCTGAGGAGGCAGCAATGAAAAAAGATTTTATTCTGCCGGATATCGGTGAAGGCATTGTCGAGTGTGAAATTGTCGAATGGCTGGTAGCCGAAGGCGACACCATCACTGAAGATCAGCCGGTCTGTGATGTGATGACCGATAAAGCGCTGGTGCAAATTCCAGCGGTGCATGACGGTATAGTGTCAAAGCTGTACTACGCCAAAGGCGATATTGCCAAAGTACATGCGCCACTGTTTGAAATGCAGCTGGCTGGCAGCGACAGCGTTGCCCCGGCGACAGCAACAGTAACCGTAGCCCCGGTTGTTCAGACTGGCAGTGAAGACTTTATCCTGCCGGATATTGGGGAAGGTATTGTCGAGTGTGAAATTGTCGACTGGCTGGTGGCCGAGGGTGATGACATCGTTGAAGACCAACCGGTATGCGATGTAATGACCGACAAGGCGTTGGTGCAAATTCCGGCCAAATACTCGGGTAAAGTCACTAAGCTGTATTATGCCAAGGGTGAGATTGCCAAAGTGCATGCGCCGCTGTTTGCCATGCAGCATGCCGGTGCAGTACCTGTTGCTGCGCCGACAACATGCGCCCTGCAAGCGACTCAAACCGCTTTAGTACAGCCTGCCGCTGCCCAGGGCAAGGCCCTGGCCAGCCCGGCGGTGCGCCGCCTGGCGCGTGAGCTGAATATTGATGTGAGCAAAGTACCGGGCAGCGGCGATAAGGGCCGGGTATATAAAGAAGATGTACGTGCCTTTGCCGAAGGTAAAGTGCCGGCCGCAGCGGTAGCCGTTAAACCGGTCGCTGCCAGCGTTGCTCCGGTAACTGCGGCAGCAGTGAGTGGCGGCAGCCGTACCGAGCCAATTAAAGGTATTAAAGCTGCCATGGCACGGCAGATGGTGGAGTCGGTTTCAACCATTCCGCACTTTACCTACTGTGAAGAAATTGACCTGACTGAGCTGATAGCACTGCGTGCCAGCTTAAAAGATCAGTACGCCAAACAGGGCGTTAAGTTGACAATGATGCCGTTTTTCATTAAGGCGTTGTCGCTGGCGATTAATCAGTTCCCGGTTATGAA
>CAZEGA010000157.1:6199-6596 GCA_964511675.1 uncultured Rheinheimera sp. | reverse complement strand
TGACCTATTTTGACGATCATAATATCGGCATCGCCGTTGATTCGAAAGTGGGGCTGCTGGTGCCGAATATCAAAGGCTGCCAGGCTAAATCGGTGATTGATATCGCTTATGACTTAACCCGCTTAACCGGGCAGGCACGCGAAGGCCGGGTCAGCCCTGCCGATTTAAAAGGCGGTACTATCAGTATTTCCAATATCGGCGCTATTGGCGGTACTGTGGCCACGCCTATTATCAATAAACCGGAGCTGGCCATAGTGGCGCTTGGCAAAGTGCAGGCGTTGCCACGCTTTAATGCCAAAGGCGAGGTGGAAGCGCGGCAACTGATGCAGATCAGCTGGTCGGGCGATCACCGTGTGATTGACGGTGGCACCATAGCGCGCTTTACCAACCTGTGGAA
>CAZEGA010000157.1:0-6189 GCA_964511675.1 uncultured Rheinheimera sp. | reverse complement strand
TGGAAACAGTATCTGGAGCAACCAGCATCTATGCTGATGGCCATGCGTTAAGGCGCTTGGTTTTAATAGCGCTTTCTGCTAAAACCCACTCATTGCAGTGGGTTTTTTGTCTTAAAAGGGATGTGGATGCACGAGTTTGATGATTTACGGGTGCTGGTACAGGCGCACAGCCCGCTTATCGTAATTGAAAGTTATGAAGAGCCGCGGGCGTTATTGCTGATAAAACGGCTGGCGGTAAATTTAATGCGGCCGGTATTTAAATGGACGATTACCGAAGGGCTGCAGCGGCTGGATGCCGGGCAGGGCGCGCAGGCGTTTAATGCCGAACCGACGAATTTGCTGGCGCAAATCAAGGCCACCCGCAACAGCGGAATTTATGTGTTGTGTGATTTTCACCCGTTTTTGTCCGACGCCAAACATGTGAGGTATATCAAAGAAATAGCCCTGGCACATGATCAGCTTGGGCATACCCTGATTTTATTAAGCCATGCCATAGACGTACCGCCAGAGCTTAGCCGCTTATGTTACCGTTTTGAACTTAGCTTGCCTTCGGATCAGCAAATCCGCCAGTTAGTGCATGAAATGGCCGATCGCTATGCCGGCAAGCACGGTATGCTGGCAGAACTTACCGCAGAGCATGTCAGCCTGCTGGTACAAAACCTGCGCGGCCTGACCTTTGCCGAAGTAAAACGCCTGGCTTACAAGGCCATTGCCGATGATGGCGCTGTTACTCCCGAAGATATACCGCGTATTAACCGGGCTAAGTTTAATTTGCTGCAAACCGATGGCGTGTTATCCCAGGTATTTGACAGTGTAACCTTTGCCGGGGTTATTGGTTTGCCCAACCTGAAACACTGGATAGCGCAGCGCCGGCAGGCGTTTAGCGAACAGCAAAAAGATACGCCTAAAGGTGTGCTGTTAACCGGCGTGCAGGGCACCGGCAAAAGCCTGGCCGCCAAAGCCATTGCCGGCAGCTGGAGCCTGCCGTTGCTGCGGCTGGATATGGCGGCGCTGTACAACAAATACATAGGTGAAACCGAGAAAAACCTGAGCCAGGCCCTGGCGCTGGCCGATGCGATGTCGCCCTGTGTGCTGTGGATAGATGAAATTGAAAAAGGCTTATCCTCCGGTGATAACGACAACGGCGTATCGCGGCGCCTGCTGGGCAGTTTCTTAACCTGGCTGTCAGAGCGTAAATCGCAGGTATTTCTGGTGGCTACGGCTAACAATATTCATGAGCTGGCACCGGAGCTGCTGCGAAAGGGCCGGTTTGATGAAATCTTTTTTGTCGATTTACCCTCTGAACAGGAATGCCTGCAATTGCTGCAACTGCATTTGGAGCGGCGGCAGCTGAACATAGATCCGCAGCAGCTACAATCCGTGCTGGCACTATGCCACGGTTTTTCAGGGGCAGAGCTGGAGCAGGCTGTGGTTGGTGCCAGCTACCGCGCCCGTGCAGAACAAGCCGGTTTTGCGCTGACGCATTTACTACAGGAGTTGTCAGCAACCCAGCCACTATCGGTCGTGATGGCCGAGCAGGTAAGTGCGCTGCGCCAGTGGGCACAGCAACGTTGTGTCAGGGCATAGCCGATGCAATATAAGAACCAGCTCAGAAACTTTTACATTCCGGAAGAGCAGTCGATTTACCTGCTTAATGCCAATGATGCAAAAAAGCTGAAAGACTGGGTAGCGCTGTGTATTTCTGAGCTGGAAAAGCTGGGGTATAAAAATATTGAGCTGATAGGTAAAGGCGCTTATGGCTTTGCCTTTGCCGGCCAGGATGCCGGTGGCCAGGCCTGTGTATTTAAGTTCTCGCGTATTAACCTGCCGCAGCATATTCAGGAACGGCTGGCAGATGAAGCCTATATGTTATCGCAGATCAAGCACCCGAATGTACCGCGTTATATCACCTACCAGGTGGTGAAAAAACAGGGCATCCTGATGATGCAGCGCGGCAAGGGCATTGATTTAGAGCAATACAGCTTAAAACATGGCCGCTTAAGTGCCCGCCTGCTGATTGATCTTGCCTGCCAGCTGGCCGCTGTGCTGCTGGCACTGCGCCAACATAGCAAAGAGGGCGAACTGCAGCCTGTGGTGCATGGCGATATTAAGCCGTCTAACCTGGTGTTTGACGGGCAAAGCGGCTTGCTCAGCCTGATCGACTGGGGGTCATCGGTATTTGCCCAGCTCGATGCCCAGGGCCAGTATCTGTCAACCAATGTTATGCAACTGATGTCAGCCGATTTACAAACCTCCAATGCCCGTATGGGCGATGTGTACTTTATTGGCGCCGAGCAGCGCCGGGGGGCCTTGTCCAGCCCGCGTTTTGACGAACAGGGCGTGGCGGGCACCCTGTATGCGCTGGCATCGGGACAGTCCTGTCGTTTTGGCTGCAAAGCCATTCCCGCGCGCAGCCTGGGCTTGCCGGTGGAGTTTGCCACTATGCTGGACAGTATGCTGGCCGATGATGTGCAGTTACGGATGCAGGCCGGCGATTATTTTTTACAGCAGATGCCAAAGTTAAAGCATTTGGTTTTGCCAGAGCTAAAGTTGTTCGACGACACACCTGTATTGCCGGTCTGGGTTAGCCCGCAGGTTCGGGAACTGGATACAGTAGTGTATTCGTCGCGTAAGTCTTTTTTACGCGAACACAGTGAAGAAGATGGTATCGCCTATGTTGATGATGTGCAGCTGGAGCGCTATTACAAGAACTACCTTGAAGGCATGGGCGAAACCGAAAAAGCCTTTGTCGCTGCTGTAAGCCGACTGGCACGTTTTCCGGTGGTCGGCGGGCTGGCAATCCACTGGCAGGCCGGCGGTGTGTATATCGACTCCAGCCTGAACCTGTACGATGCCAGCCTAGCAGGCTCCTTTGCGCTCTCGGTAAACAATGTGGTGACCTTGGCCCGGGCTATTGCCAAAGTGGGTATTTTCAAAGCCTGCCTGTTTAATGCCCGCAACACTATTCATATCAGCCGGCACAGCAGCACTGACGCTTTTATTGCGGCAGAGGGCGCGCGCATTCCGTATCAGCTGGCGCCGGTGTTAAGTACCGAAGATGCCAGTAAGCAACATTCGTATTTTGAAGACGGTAAAGATCCGGATGAACAACTGGTACTGCCGGATGCGATTATGGATGATATCGCCCGGCTGAATTTAATCCGCCATACCGGTTGTATTATTTTTGAAGTCACCACTTTGTATATGAAAGTGCATAGCTATTATCGCCTGCTGGACCCGGCAGCAGAGCAGGAGTTTGACCGCCTGTTGCAGAGTATCCTCAGCAAAGTGTACTTAATCAGCGGCGAGGGTGTCGGAGGCTTTATGAAACTGCCGTACAAGGACACCCGCTTTTTTGCCCACCAGCCCCAGCTGCCGCTGTGTTATTACCCGGCTAATCCGCTCACAGCAGAGGTGCCTCCGGCTTAACACTGTACAAAAGCCGTACAAAATAGCGGCGCTGCGGGCTGAAATAGCGGTCTTAACGCAATTCTTTGCATTCAGGTGGTTTAAATTTCAAGGTAAAACGAGTAATGTACAGGCTTTGAGTTTTGGCAGAAACCGTCATTCATGTCCAGTGAGAAAACCGCGTTGTACCGTCTGCTGCTTCAGCAGGCGCAGTCCTTAATCGAGCAGGAAACCGATCTTATTGCCAATATGGCAAACCTCAGTGCATTACTGTTTAATCAGCTGCCGGATCTGAACTGGGCCGGGTTTTATATTATGCGGAACGGGGAACTGGTGCTGGGGCCGTTTCAGGGGCAGGTGGCCTGTGTGCGTATTCCGGTAGGTAAGGGCGTGTGCGGTACGGCTGTTGCCAGCGGCGCGGTACAACGGGTGCAGGACGTGCATCAGTTCCCGGGCCATATTGCCTGTGATGCGGCCAGCAATGCCGAGATAGTGTTGCCGCTACGGCATAAGGGCGAAATTATTGCGGTGCTGGATATAGACAGCCCCAGCCTGGCACGGTTTGATGCAGACGATCAGGCAGGTTTAGAGCAATTGATTGCGCTGTTTGAACAACACCTGGCCGTGACACTATGAAAGATATGGTCTCTATTCACGACTATTTGTTTGATATTACAGATATCGGTGACTGGGAAGGTGAAGAAGAACTGGTGACAGACAAGATAAATGCTGTTTATCATGCCGTCTGGCAGCAGTTACCGGAAGATATCAGCAGTGCTCAGGTCGAGCAGCTATTACCCGCTATCTGGGATGAACTGCGAGGCGGTACAGTGCTGCTTGAAGCCGATGAAGATGAAATAATTGATTGGGCGTTGGCTTATGTTCGCCAACAGCTGGAAGACGGTATGCCGGACGCGGCTGCCACAGATGAAGAAGAGTGAAGCGTTAATGACCACCCCAACCGAACAAAATGTAAAAGCGACCAATGTTAAAGATGTGCTGGCTTACCTGGCCGAGCGGTTTCCGGCCTGTTTTAATCTGGCTGGTGACGCCAGGCCGCTTAAAGTCGGTATTTTCCAGGATCTGGCTGAACGCCTGCAGGATGACGCTGTGGTCAGTAAAACCCAGTTGCGTCAGGCCTTACGGGTGTATACCTCCAGCTGGCGTTATCTGGCAGCCACAAAAGAAGGCATTGCCCGGGTCGATTTAGATGGCACAGCCGGTGATTTGATTGATGCCTCACAGGCCGAACATGCCAGCAAAACACTGGAAGACAGCAAAGCTAAAGCGGCGGAGAAACGCAAAGCGCGTATCGCAGAAGCCAGAGCGAAACAACCCAAACCGGCAGCTGACAAACCTGCTTACAAAAAAAACCAGAACAAAAAGCCGGTTCAGGCATCTAAAAACGCTAAGGTTAATCAGAAACCTGCTGCTGCAGCGGACAATACGCCGGCAGTGTCATTGCAACCGGTAGCCGCCTCTGCGGTGGTTGCCGGTGCTAAAGTGCTGATTAAGCTTGGTCAAAGCCCTATGCCTGCCACAGTGCTTGAAGTCAGCAAAGACGATGTTACGGTGCAGTTAGGATCTGGTATGGTGATCAAAACCCGGCAGGATAGTTTGTATCTGGCCTGATTAATACAGAGTAGCTTATGAAAAAATGTTCAGTACTTGCGACAGCCCTGTTGGTCACTTTTGGCATCGGTGCTTCTGAGGTAAAGCCGGAAGCTCTGGTGTTGCCAGTTGTTACGCAGGGGGCACAACATGCAACTGCAAGTAAAAGGATCACGGCGCTTTTTACCCGTGGTCATTACAGCAAGGTGCAGCTTGATGACGCCCTGTCATCCAGAATGTTCGATACCTATCTGAAAAATCTGGATTATTACCGCAATGTACTGACAAAAGCTGATGCCGACAGCTTTGAGAAATACCGTGACCAGTTTGATGATGCGATAAACAAGGGCAACCTGGGTTTTGCATTTGATATGTTTAACCTGACGTTGCAACGCCGGGCCGAGCGTTTCGATTATGCCTTGTCGTTGCTGGAACAAGGCTTTGATTTCACGGTTAATGATCAATACGTTTATGACAGGGAAGGTGCACAGTGGCCTGCTGACAGCGCTGAACTGAATGAAATCTGGCGGCAGCGCGTTAAATTTGATGCACTGAACCTGAAACTGGCAGGAAAAACAACGGCAGAAATTCAGGATATCCTGTCTAAACGCTATCGCAATACGCAAAAGCGCTTAACACAAACCGAAAGCGAAGATGTATTCCAGCTGGTGATGAATTCTTTCGCCCGCAGTATTGAAGCCCATACCTCTTACCTGTCACCGCGCAACGCCGATCGTTTCCAACAGGAAATGAATTTATCGCTCGAAGGTATAGGGGCGGTGCTGCGTGCTGATGATGATTACACGGTAATTCAGAGCCTGGTACCCGGTGGCCCGGCTGATTTAACGCAGAAACTGAAACCGAAAGATAAAATTATTGGTGTTGCCCAGGATAAAGCGGATTTTGTTGATGTTATCGGCTGGCGTCTGGACGATGTGGTGGATCTGATCAAGGGCCCCAAAGGCAGTACCGTCCGGCTGCAGGTGGTGGGGGCTAATGACATAGGGACCAGCCAATCGCAGATCATCAGTATAGTGCGCGATAAAATCCGCCTGGAAGACCGGGCAGCCAAAGCAGAAGTGTTCCAGCCGCTGTTGTCTGAGCAGGATCAGAAGATAGGTGTGATCAGCATCCCGGGGTTTTATAACAACCTGGCCGAGGATGTGAAAA
>CAZEGA010000156.1:2783-8036 GCA_964511675.1 uncultured Rheinheimera sp. | reverse complement strand
GCTCTGCCGAAAGCTTTGCCATGATCCGCGGCGGCCATGTCGATTTAACCGTACTGGGCGCGTTTGAAGTGGATCAGAACGGCAATATCGCCAGCTGGATGATCCCAGGCAAACTGGTTAAAGGTATGGGCGGCGCTATGGACCTCGTGGCCGGTGCGCAGAATATCGTGGTAACCATGACCCATGCCGATAAATACGGCAACAGCAAGCTGCTGGAAAACTGCACCCTGCCGTTAACCGGCGTAGGCTGTGTGAAGAAAATCGTCACCGATTTAGCGGTGCTGGAAGTGCGTAACGGTGCCTTCCACCTGCTGGAGCGCGCACCTGGTATTTCGGTAGAAGAAATTCAGCAGAAAACCGCTGGTAAGCTGGTTATCGAAGGCGATGTACCGGAGATGGTGTTTAACTAAGTTGTCAGTATCTAATATCCGAGCGCTATGATTATCATGATCTTAGCGCCCTTTTTTTGACCAAACCACCATCAGGTGATAACCTTTACCTATATCAATTGGCAACAAGGTGCGTTATGACTGCTTTAGTGCGTGAATTTACCCCAACACTATACGCCGCACCCAGTCTGTGGCAACAGCTGGGTATTGCCGAACGCGGGCCTAAGCTGTATCAGGCACTGCACGATGGTTTTGTTTACAAGGTATTCGATCAACTGGCAGCGGTATCGGCATTGGATAAAAAGCAGCTGGCGAAAGTGTGTCAGTTGGCTCCGGCTACACTGGCGCGGCGGGCCAGAAGCGGTAAATTTACCCAGGATGAAAGTGACCGGCTATATCGTTTTGCCACTGTATTGGTTGCCACCAGTGCCTTATTTGATAACGATCTGGCTGCCACCAAACGCTGGCTGACCGAGCCGGTATATGGCCTGGGAGATAAAACCCCACTGGATATGCTGGCCACCTCAGCCGAAACCCAGGCCGTACTGGATTTAATTGGCCGCTTAGAGCATGGCGTTTTTGCCTGATACAGTTATGCTGGCATCGGATGCAACATATCTGTTGCAACACCCGCCATGCTCGCCACAGCAACTCGGGCTTGCTGACGCAAACCCTCAGACACTCTGTGGCTGCGCTAACGGGGTTCCAACCTCACCTTGCGACTGTCATCATAGTGCAAGCTCAAGCAGCATAAACCTATGAGCAGCATTAATCTCTACCGTCTGGTACACAGTAAATGGGCCATTCAGCCGTTTGATGGCGAAGGTGCCCGTCAGTTTGGCGGGCGCTGGAACAGCAAGGGCCAGCTTTGTGTTTATACCGCAGGCTCTGAAGCCCTGGCGATACTGGAAGTACTGGTGCACTTAAATAACAGAGCCGCACTAAAGCAGTACCGGCTGTTTCAGTTAACTATTGAACAGAGCGACATACTCAGTATCAGCTTTAGCAACCTGCCCGCAAACTGGCACGCGCAACCGGCTACCAGTGAAACAGCCCGTCTGGGTGATAACTGGCTGGCACAGCAGGCCAGCCTGGCGCTGGCCGTACCCAGTGTGGTGGCACCGCGCGAGAACAATATACTGCTCAACCCGCAACACCCGGCTTTTGATTCTTGTCTTAGCCGTATCCGCGAACTGGACTTTATGCCCGATCCACGCCTGTAGCCAAGCCAACGAGCCAGGGTTATTTAAGCAATATTTGGTTACAAAACCATAATGAAACCATTTTAGGTTACATGATTGCAATGTAACCATTTTTGATTACAATACTATTATTAACTCATTGGTCGGCAGCTTGCTATGCAAAGGTTTTACGCTGTTCTAACAGGTGATGTGGTTAAATCAGCTCAGATTACCACTGAGCACTATGAGCAAGTTCTTTACCAACTGGAACAGCTGTTTCTCAGCAGCAAGCATACGATGAACAGCCACTATAACATCTATCGGGGCGATGCATTTCAGCTCCTGCTACCAGCACCAAAAGATGCTATAAAACTCGCTTTGCTGATTAGATTAAGTTTAAAGGCACTGCAAACCGATGCCCGGATAAGTATAGGTATCGGCGAGATCAGTAATTTACGGCCAGATGTGAAAAGTGCAACTGGCATCGCTTTTACACTATCCGGCAGAGGGTTGGATACATTGTTGCAAGAGCGCCGGATGACCATTCACTGTCAAAACGCAGAACTGGAATCTATTCTGGCGTTACCTCTTCGCATGGCGGATCATCTGGTGAATAACCTCACCTCAAGGCAAGCAGAAGCCTTACTGCTCTACCTGCTTCCTGCGAACCCTCTGCATGAAAAAATAGCAATAAAGTTAGGTACATCAAGAGCCAACGTGACTAAGTTACTCAATAATAGTAATTTTGATTATCAACTTCTTGATGCCTATTTAGACTATTGTCATCTGCATCTGACAAGGATTCAGTCATGAACGATTACACACTACTACTCAGCCTGATATTGGCACACTTAGTAGCCGATTTCTTCCTGCAACCCAACCACTGGGTGAAAGCAAGAAACCAGCAACACTGGCGGGCAGGAGTGCTGTATTATCACGGTGCTATTCATTTTGCCCTTAACTTTTTCATCATTGCGTTCTGGCAATACTTTACCTGGTCAACTATTGGCAGTGCCCTGGCCTGGTCCCTGTTGCTGGCAGGCAGCCATATCCTGATCGATCTCGCCAAATCATACAAAACAGGGATAAGGTACTTTATTACAGATCAACTACTGCACCTTATCATTATTATTACTATCTGGAGCACACTGACAGACACGCCGCTATCGCTCAGCTCTTTGTTTATATGGGCCACAGAGCCAGAAAAACTACTGTTATTACTCGCTTATTTACTGTTGCTCAAGCCTGCATCTGTATTAATCAGCCTGATATTGGAAAAAATAGCCAGACCAGAAAACAAGATGTCTGCCAACAAAGATAATTACAACTCGCCCACAGCCGGTAACTTAATAGGGCTGGTTGAACGAGTCCTGGTACTCACCTTGATCCTGATTGAACAATACTCTGCAGTCGGTCTGGTGATTGCTGCAAAATCAGTGTTGCGGTTTAATGACTTACGCAATGTTAAAGACAAAGCCCAGACAGAATATGTGCTGCTGGGCTCCTTACTTAGCTTTACGCTGACGTTACTGGTCGCATTGGCGGTAAAATGGTTACTACCGGTATTAACGCTTTAACCGTGCCAGCAAACTGGAGGTATCCCAGCGGCCACCGCCCATCTGTTGCACTTCGCTGTAGAACTGATCCACCAGTGCCGTCAGCGGTAAATGGCTGCCGTTCTCACGCGCCTCAGCCAGCGTAATGCCTAAATCCTTACGCATCCAGTCCACGGCAAAACCAAAATCGTACTTATCGTCCAGCATGGTTTTATAGCGGTTCTGCATCTGCCAGGATTGTGCAGCACCTTGCGATATCACCTCTACCACAGCAGCGGCATCCAAACCGGCGTTCTGAGCAAAATTCAGCGCTTCTGCCAGCCCTTGTACCACACCGGCGATACAGATCTGGTTCACCATCTTCGCCAGTTGGCCAGAGCCTACCGGACCGAGCAATCTGGCACAGCGTGAATAACAGCCAATGGCCGCTTCGGCTTTGGCCATATCATCGCTTTCACCGCCAATCATCACGGTCAGCACACCGTTTTCTGCCCCGGCCTGGCCACCGGATACCGGCGCATCCAAAAAGCCGACACCGCGCTGTTTCGCTGCAGCAGCCAGTTCACGGGCTAAATTGGCTGAGGCCGTAGTGTGATCGACAAGCACTGTACCGGCAGCCATACCAGCTAGCACACCCTGCTCGCCATACACGACCGAGCGCACATCGTTATCATTACCGACACAGATAAACACCAGCGCAGCCCCTGCTGCCGCCTGCGCCGGTGTCTCGGCAACAGCACCGCCATATTGCGCCGCCCATTGTTGTGCTTTGGCCGTCGTGCGGTTATACACCGTAACCTGATAGCCCTTTTGCTGCAGAAAACCCGCCATCGGGTAACCCATAACACCCAGGCCAATAAAGGCTACTTTGTTTACACTATTATTTGACATATTACTGACTTAAAACTGTGACATACTGTGGCGCTGAGCTTACAAAGATATCTGCCTGATTGAAAGCACTTAGATAAGGAAAAATTATGCCGAATGTACACCAGTACAAGGTAACAGACGCTCAGGGCAATGAGGTTGACCTGAGCCGGTTTCAGGGCAAGGTGCTGCTGGTAGTGAATACCGCCAGCCAGTGTGGTTTTACACCGCAATATAAAGAACTGGAAGCACTGCACCGGCAGTACAAAGATAAGGGCCTGGTGATCCTGGCGTTTCCCTGTAACCAGTTTGGTGGCCAGGAGCCGGGCTCTGACAGCGAAATCCAGCAGTTTTGCCAACTGAATTACGGCGTAAGCTTTCCGGTAATGGCCAAACTTATGGTAAATGGCCCGGAGGCGTCACCGCTGTTTGAACATTTAAAAGACAGCGCCCGCGGCTTGCTGAAAACCCGTGCTATCAAATGGAACTTCACCAAGTTTCTGGTAAATAAAGAGGGCACTGTGGTTAAACGCTATGCGCCACGTACTAAACCGGCCAGTATAGCCAGCGCAATAGAAGAATTACTGTAACTTTGATCCAGCGCTAATTATGCCCGCAGATAATACGCTAAGCTTTACGGCAAGAGATCGGAGACACGCCATGAAAGTAGCCGTATTCAGCGCAAAAAAATATGACAAGGACGGTTTCAGCCAATGGGCTGATGCCAGCCTGCATTTTAGCTATCACGACACCAGACTTAATAAAGACAGCGTAAAACTCGCCGCCGGCAACCATGCGGTCTGTGTCTTTGTTAACGATGAACTGGATGCCGACGTACTGCAGCAATTGTCTGAGCTGGGCATTGAAATGGTGGCACTACGCTGTGCCGGCTTTAATAATGTTGACCTGGATACCGCCAGGGCGCTGGGCATTCGAGTCGCCCGCGTACCGGCCTATTCACCGGAAGCCGTGGCCGAACATACCGTAGGTATGATGCTGTGTTTAAACCGCAAGCTGCATAAAGCCTATAACCGTGTACGTGACGATAACTTTGCCCTCGACGGCCTGCTCGGCTTTAACCTGTTTGGCAAAACGGTTGGCTTAATCGGTACCGGCCGTATTGGTATCGCCACCGCACGTATCCTGCGGGGATTTGGCTGCCAGTTGCTATGCCACGATATTGCGCAAAGTCATGCTATCACTGAACTGGGTGGCCGCTATGTGCCACTGGCTGAGCTCTATGCCCAAAGTGATATTATC
>CAZEGA010000156.1:1262-2773 GCA_964511675.1 uncultured Rheinheimera sp. | reverse complement strand
CAGCCTGCACTGCCCGTTAACCCCCGATACCAAACACCTGATAAACCATTACAGTATTGGCAGTATGAAAGACGGCGTGATGCTGATTAACACCAGCCGCGGTGCGCTAATTAACAGCAAGGCCGTGATTGACGGCCTGAAAAACCGCAAGATTGGTTATCTCGGGCTGGATGTGTATGAACAGGAAGCCGATTTGTTCTTTGAAAACCTATCCGAGCAGATGATTGATGATGACGTATTCAAACGGCTGCTGACCTTCCCTAATGTACTGATCACCGGGCATCAGGCGTTTTTTACCAAAGAAGCGCTACAGGAAATCAGCCAGGTCACCAGTGACAACCTGCTGGCTTTTGCCAGCAATACCACTACCGGCAATGAGTTGCTTAAGTAGCCGGTTGAGTCAAGCCACCGGCCGCAACTAAACCATAGTCAGAAAGTGTACACCAGCGACGCTGACGTTTCAGTGTCGGTCTTACGCAATTTGCCTTGCGGACGCGAGTTGTGCCGGACAACAAAATTGACCCGCATCGACAACTTATCAGCAATTTTGGCCGTAATACTGCTGCGGCTGAGTAAAGTGGAGTTTTCACCGCTCAGCGACACAGCACTTTCCAGTATCTGGCGAAAACTACTGCCGGCAAACAGCGCATAATCCATATTTGCCGCTAAAAACCAGACGACACCGCTGTTATTGTTACCGGCAGCACTGCGCTGGTAAGCATAACCCGGCCCTGTTTCAAGGTCCAGGTAACTGGTTTGCTGTTCGTACATCCGGTTGCCGTAACCGGCTACCAGGGAAGCCTGCTCACGAAAAGCAGCAAACCTGTCATAATTATAGGCCGCCCGGCCGAATACCGACTCCCGCCCCGTCACCAGCTTATAGTTACTTTGCCCGGTGAAACCATAACGGTTTGCCGTAGTCAGCCGCTGCTTGTCACCAGAGCCGGAATTAGTCACATTATTTTTCTGCATCAGGCTATGAAACTGGTACTTGTTACGAAAATATTCCAGATCATGTACCAGCTCACTGTTTGCGCGAATAGCAAACGCATCGGTATTACCGGAGGTCAGCAAGAGCCCCAGTTCTACGTCTCCGGTAACCGTACCAAAAAAACCAATAGGTTGCAGCGGCCCTTCGCTGTCAGGCAAAGCATCCGTCTCGGTTGCCTGTACCCCATACAGGCTAAGCATCAGCACAACGCCAATACCAGTTAAGAAAAAACGCATTGTTTCGCTATATGACTCCCTTGATCAGAGGTTACCCATGAGTGTGCTGCATCCCGCTGGTTATTATTATGTCCTGCGCTGACTGAATGCTTAATTGTATCAGGCAAAATCCCTCAGCCCGCTTTACCGGACTGAGAAATTGGCCTGTTTACCGAAACTGCCGCCATTAACTGCAGCTCCAATGATGTTGGCTATATACAGCTTACTCCGCACCACGGGCAGCAACAAACGCCAACATCATTGGAGCTGCAGTTAATGGCGGCAGTTTCGGTAAACAGGCCAAT
>CAZEGA010000156.1:0-1252 GCA_964511675.1 uncultured Rheinheimera sp. | reverse complement strand
AACGCCTGCTCCAGCCTGGCCAGCGTACGTGTTTTACCAAGCAGCGCCAGCGTAATATCCAGAGCCGGAGAATTACCGCCCCCGGTTACGGCCACCCGCAGCGGCATACCAATTTTACCCATACCAACACCCAGTTGCTCGGCGGTGGCATTAATAACCTGGTGAATACTGTGCTGGCTCCAGTCTGTCAGGGCCGCCAGATTGGCTGTTACCGTTTGCAGCGGCTCCAACGCTACCGGGCGCAGGTGCTTTTTCGCAGCATCGGCATCCAATTCACTGAAGTCTTCATAGAAATAGCGGCTCACTTCAACCATTTCTTTAAGCGTTTTTACCCGCTCTGCCTGGGCTTTAACCAGTTCGGTGAGTGCCGGGCCGTTGCTGATATCCAGCTTTTGCTCAGCAATATGCCATTGCAACTGCTGTGCTACCTGCTCTGGCGGCAGGGTTTTCATATAGTGCTGGTTTAACCATATCAGCTTGTCGGTATTAAACGCCGACGGTGCCCGGTTACAGCTGTTTAAATCAAACAGTTGGATCAGTTCATCTTTGCTGAATATTTCCTGATCACCATGCGACCAGCCCAGCCGCACCAGGTAGTTCAGCAACGCTTCGGGTAAAAAGCCATTGTCACGGTACTGCATCACGCCAACAGCACCATGGCGTTTAGATAACCGCTTACCATCATCGCCCAGTATCATAGGTACATGGGCATACTTGGGAATATCCGCCCCCAATGCCGCCAGAATGTTCATCTGCCGTGGAGTGTTATTGACATGATCATCACCGCGGATCACATGGGTAATGCCCATCTTCCAGTCATCCACCACCACAGTCAGGTTATAGGTTGGCGTGCCGTCACTGCGGGCAATAATTAAATCGTCCAGTTCGCTGTTAGCAATTTCAATGCGGCCTTTAATTAAATCATCAATCACCACGGTGCCGCTTTGCGGGTTCTTAAAGCGGATCACATAGGGTTTGTCTGCCGGGTGATCGGTACGGTCACGCCACATACCGTTATAGCGTGGTTTTTCACCGGCAGCCGTTTGTGCTTCGCGCATGGCATCGACCTCTTCCACCGTACAGAAGCACTTGTAGGCTTTACCCTCTGCCAGCAGCTGTGCTACCACATCTTTATATAAATCAAAACGCTTAGTCTGGTAATACGGGCCTTCGTCGTAATCCAGCCCCAGCCAGTTCATGCCTGCTAAAATCGCATCTACCGATGCCTGGGTGGAACGCTCCAGATCGGTAT
>CAZEGA010000155.1:0-8045 GCA_964511675.1 uncultured Rheinheimera sp. | reverse complement strand
GTCATGGGGCGCAAAGATGCGCCCCTACCATGGTGTTGGATATTGCTGCGGGGATAAACAACGGGATTACGGATTATAATATTCGCCGTTTTTCCGCAGGTAAAAGCACCAGTTAAGCAGCAGGCACAGGCCGTAGAAAATAGCAAAGCCCAGCATCGCATATTCCGGCGTAGCGGCTTTTATTTGTTCACCCAACACCTGTGGAATATAAAAAGCACCGTAGGCGGCTACCGCCGATGTCCAGCCCAGCGCCGGCCCGGCCTGCTCTTTCGGGAATACTACCGCTATGGTACGGAACGTAGAGCCGTTACCTATACCACTGGCAGCAAATAAACCTAAAAATATCAGGAAAAAGGGGACAAAGTATTGCTCCGGCGTCGCACTTTGATAGGCCAGCTGCATATAGTAAGCCGCGCCCAAAGCACATAGTATCATCACGATTGAGCATAACTGGGTGACAAAAGCGCCACCGAGTTTATCGGCGATCCAGCCGCCTACCGGGCGGATTAATGCGCCGATAAAGGGCGCGATCCAGGCGTAAGTTAACGCGCTGGGGCCATTCGGATTCGGCGTGCTGTGGGTCATTACGCCGTCCACCATAATATGGCTGTAACCGAAAATAACCTGAATTGATAATGGAAACGCGGCCGAGAAACCGATAAAAGAGCCGAATGTCATGACATACAGCACGCTCATGACCCAGGTATGCTTGTTATTAAAAATCTTATATTGCCGATCCAGGCTGGTGCGAATGGCACCTGGCAGCAGCTTTAACAAAAACACCGTAGCAAACAGTACCGCCAGCAGCACAATTTCTTTCGGGATACCAAAACCAGAGCCATTAGCCGATTCAGGCAAGATCAGCCATAAACCGGCGATGGAGGTAACAAAGCCAATACCCAGCATCGCCAGAATAATGCTGAATGATTTTACTGCCGATGGCAGTTTGGGGGTAACCTCCTCGGTGTGGATATTGTTGGTGCCAAACCAGAGCAAAAACGCCAGTGGTACCAAGGTGAGCAGCCAGGCAAAACCGGCATTCTGTATCCAGGTGCTGGTGCCGGCCGGTATAGTGCCGGTTACGGTGCCGCTGGCTTTGGTCAGTATCATAGGATCACCGCCACCGAGCAGGGTGAATACGCCGTATGACATAAAAAGCGGTACCAGAATTTGCACTGTGGTCACGCCAAAATTACCCAGGCCGGCATTTAACCCCAGCGCCAGGCCTTGCTGTTTTTTCGGAAAGAAAAAACTGATATTTGACATTGAAGAGGCAAAGTTACCGCCACCAATGCCGGACAGCAATGCCATCAGCTGAAACACCCACAGCGGCGTGTCGATACTTTGCAGCGCCAAACCGGTGCCTACGGCCGGTAGCATCAGTAAACTGGTGGTCAGAAACAGCGTATAACGCCCGCCGCATAAGCGGACAAAAAAGCTGGACGGAATACGCAGCGTAGCACCGGTTAAACCGGCTATGGCGGTCAGGGTAAAGAGCTCGGCGGTGCTGAACGGATAACCGACATTGAGCATTTGCACCGTGACAATACTCCACAGCATCCAGACGCCAAAGCCACACAGCAGGCTGGGGATCGAGATCCACAGGTTGCGGTTGGCAATGCGTCTGCCCTGCTTGTGCCAGAAGCTGTCGTCTTCCGGTTGCCACTGTTTAAGATCTGACATAGTTCACTCCTGTTGGGAACAGCAAATTAAGCTTGGCAAACTATGCAGGGCAGCAGGCTGTGCCACAATGTATCTTCGGAGTTAGCGCCTGGCGCCGGCTGGCTTGTTGTGGGTACCTATAAAGTGGTAAGTTGTGAGGGGTGAGTTTTTAAATTTAATAAAAATCAGATGTATAGGTTGCTTTCTCTAATCTTGGCTGGCTGCGGTTTGTTGCAGAGCACAATGTGCTGATCTGCCATTTAACTGATTTATATCAAAGTTACACCAGCCTTGTTATAAGCTAATAGCCACTGTTTACCCTGTTCAGTTTTGGAGCCAGACATGTCAGAGCAAAAATCCAGCATTATGTTAGTGGACGATCACCCGTTACTGCGTAAGGGCTTAAAACAGTTATTGGCGCTGGAGGATGAGCTGGAAGTAATAGCCGAAGCCAGCAGCGGTGCAGAAGCTATTCCGCTGGCGGCAGAGCTGGACCCGGATTTGATTATCCTCGATTTAAATATGCAGGGTATGGACGGCATTACCACGCTAAAGCGCCTGCGCGATGAAGGTGTAACCTCGCGTATTGTGATGCTGACCGTGTCCGATGCCGATGAAGATGTGGTTAACGCTATCAGCAATGGTGCCGATGGTTACCTGCTAAAAGACAGCGATCCTGAGCTGCTGCTGGAGCATATTAAACGGGCACTGAGCGGCAAGATGGTATTAAGTGAAGCGATAACCCAGGTGCTGGCGACAGCACTGCGCCGCCCGGCGGTAAAGACCCCGGCCGAGCTGAACAGCCTGACCAACCGCGAATATGAAATCTTAAGCTTTATTGCCAAGGGCTTAAGCAACAAGCTGATTGCGCGCGAACTGAATATTTCTGATGGTACGGTAAAGGTGCATGTTAAACATCTGCTGAAAAAACTCGGCCTGCGCTCACGGGTTGAAGCCGCAGTCTGGATGGTAAACCAGCAGGGAGCTAAAAACTGATGCAAAAGCCAATGCTCAGTGCTGAACAGGCGGTATTGCAAATGTTAGCGGAGGTAGAGCCATTAGCACAGTTGGTAACAGTGCCGCTAAACAAAGCACTGGACCGGGTACTGGTGCAGCCCGTGTTATCGGATATTAATGTACCCGGCTACGACAATGCTGCGATGGATGGCTATGCGCTACGCGCCAGCGAGGTTAAACCCAACCAGCCTTTGATGGTAGTTGGCGCTGCACTGGCCGGCCATGCTTTTAGTGACAAGGTACCGGCCGGCGGCTGTGTGCGTATTACCACCGGTGCAGTCATGCCACCGGGGCTGGATACGGTAGTCATGCAGGAGCAGGTTGCCCTGAAACAAACTGAGTTGCAGCAACACATTGTGTGTCAGCTGGTGCCCACTGTTGGTGAGCATGTGCGCCGCGCCGGCGAGGATATTGCCAAAGGCCAGCAGGTGTTTGCTGGCGGGCATAAACTGCGCCCGGCCGATCTTGGCCTGCTGGCATCGCTGGGCATTGCCCATGTGCCGGTAACGCGGCGGCTTAAAGTGGCTGTTTTTTCCAGCGGTGATGAACTGGTAGCGCCCGGCCAGCCGTTGCCGGATGGCCATATCTATGACAGTAACCGTTATGTTATCGCGGCCATGTTGCAGCGCCTGGGCGTGGAGGTGATGGATTTAGGCCTGTTGCCTGACAACCTTGCCGCAATAGAGCAGGCGTTTTTGCAGGCAATGACACAGGCCGATGTACTTATTACCAGTGCCGGTGTCTCGGTCGGTGATGCCGACTACACCCGGCAGGTGTTGCATAAACTGGGGCAGGTTAACTTCTGGCAGGTGGCAATAAAGCCAGGCAAGCCATTTGCTTTTGGCAAGCTGGATAACTGCTGGTTTTTTGGTTTGCCGGGTAACCCGGTAGCGGCGGTGGTGACGCTGGAGCAACTGGTGCAGCCGGTGCTGCGTAAATTAAGCGGTGAAACCGTGCCGGCCAGCGCACAGCGGCTTAAAGCCGAATGCGAAGTGGCGCTGAAAAAACAACCCGGCCGTATGGACTACCAGCGTGGCTGGTACTGGCAGGGCGAAAGTGGCCTTAAAGTAAACACCCCCGGCAGCCAAAGCTCGGGCATGCTCAGCTCTATTGCCAACGCCAACTGTTACATAGTGTTAGAGCGTGACAGCGGCAGTTTACCCGCCGGTGAAACCGTGTCGATACTGCCGTTTTCGGATTTATTGCGTTAATGCAAACAGGGCGCAATGATGTGCCCCTACTACAAAGACATACCCCTTTTGCGCTGGCGTAAGCCAGTGCTGGCTTGATCTGCATCAAACCTGCCGCAGCTAATAATCACCACACTAGAGTGAAAACGGAGGAGTCACAATGTTATTGGTGGATGCACTGCTGCACGAGTTGCAGCAGTTTGGTGTAAAACAACTGTTTGGTATTCCCGGCGACTTTGTCTTGCCATTATTTGAGCAGTTGCAGCAGCGTAATCAGTTACCGTTATATTATTTAAGCCACGAGCCGTCGGCGGTCTTTGCTGCCGATGCGGCGGCGCGAATCAGCAATAATCCCAGCGTGGTGCTGTTAACCTATGGTGCCGGTGCGTTAAATGCCGTTAATGCGGTGGCGCAGGCTTATGTTGAGCATGTGCCGCTGGTGGTGATTGCCGGTTTTCCGGCGCAAAGCGAGCTTAAACGCGGCTTGCTTATTCATCATCAGGCCAGAACGGTTGATTCGCAGCGCGATATTTACCGCGAAATTACTGCCTGCCAGGTGCGGCTGGACAACCCGGCACAGGCCGGCAGCGACATCCGGCTGGCGCTTAAAACGGCCAAACAGCAAAGCCTGCCGGTGTTAATCGAAATACCACGGGATGCGGTGCAGTTTGATACCGTGCCTGCCGGTGTTTATCAGCCACCGGCTGTACCGCAGGATGAGCTGGCACTGGCAGCTGCGCATTTAGTCGAGCGCCTGGCACAGGCGAAGCGGCCGGTGATCCTGGCCGGGGTGGATGTGCGCCGTTTTGACGCTGTAGCAGAGCTGGAAGCCCTCGCGGCTAAGCTGAATATCCCTGTGCTCAGTACGCTGATGGGCCGTGCCTGCCTGAACCAGCAACACCCGCAGTATCAGGGTATTTTTCTGGATAACACCGATCTGCACCCGGCTGCACTGCTGCGCGATGCGGATCTGATCCTGCAAATTGGCGTGATTAAAACCGACAGCAACTTTGCTGCCAATGCTGCGCTGTTTGCGGCAGAAAAGGTAGTTTGTATTGAGCAGAACCGGTTGCAACTGGGGGTAGCTACCTATCATCAGCTGGCGTTAAAACCGCTGCTGACAGCACTGCTACAACAGCCAATAGTGCCTTTTGCCGCCAGAGCGCTGGCCGTAGCGCCAGCACACACAGCATCATCTGAGCTGAGCGCCAGCAGCCTGGTGCAGCAACTGGACCGGCAGTTAAGCCAAAGCCAGCTTACTGTGCCGCTGATTTCTGATATCGGCGATTGTTTATTTGCCTCGTTACATGCCAACCCAAGTTTCATGCTGGCCCCGGCGTTTTATGCGTCTATGGGTTATGCGGTGCCGGCAGCTTTTGGCGTGCAGGCGGTTACCGGCTTGCGGCCGGTGGTACTGGTAGGTGATGGTGCCTTTTTAATGACCGGGCTGGAACTGGGCCACTGCGCCCGTTATGGCTTTGCACCGGTGGTGGTGCTGTTTAACAACCGCCGTTGGGACATGATTAACGCCTTTTCGCCAGAGCTGAACTGCACCGATTTAGCCAACTGGCACTATGCCGGACTGGCACAGGCTATGGGCGGTAATGGCTACAAGGTACACAGCCTGCAACAGTTTCACACCGCGTTTGAGCAGGCATTGGCCAGCCCGGATCGCTTTAGCCTGATTGAAGTAATGCTGCCAGCCGGCAGCCGTACTGAGCGGCTAAGCCAGTTTGCCAGCGGTTTTTTAAACGCGGGTAACACGCCTGCCACGGCGCAATGTTAACCCGTTTGTGGCAGATCAATATCTGCCACAGGCTCTGGTTTTAAAATAACAAGCAATATCCTGATTAAGCAGAAACCGGTTCCTGCCATAACCTTAACTGACAAGTATTTTATTATCTGGAGCAAATACGGATGTCCGTACCTGAATTACTATCACCGGCCGGCAGTTTAAAAGCCATGCGGCTGGCCTTTGCCTATGGTGCTGATGCGGTATATGCCGGTCAGCCACGTTACAGCCTGCGGGTACGCAATAACGAGTTTGATTTGGCGGCACTGAAAACCGGTATTGCAGAAGCGCATCAGTTGGCGAAAAAATTCTATGTAGTGGTCAATATTGCACCGCATAACAGTAAGCTGGCCAGCTTTGTTAAAGATATGGCACCGGTAGTGGCATTACAGCCGGATGCACTGATCGTTTCTGATCCCGGCGTTATTTATCTGCTTAAGCAGCATTTCCCGCAGATGCCGCTGCATTTGTCGGTGCAGGCCAATACGGTAAACTGGGCCGCCGTGCAGTTCTGGCAGGCACAGGGCGTAGAGCGGGTGATCCTGTCGCGGGAGCTGGCGCTGGAAGAGATTGCCGATATCCGCCACCAGGTGCCGGCTATGCAGCTGGAAGTCTTTGTGCATGGTGCCTTGTGTATGGCCTATTCCGGCCGTTGTTTGTTGTCGGGTTATATCAATAAGCGCGACCCGAATCAGGGGGCCTGTACCAATGCCTGTCGCTGGCCGTATCAGGTGCATGCCGCTACCGAAGATGATGCCGGCCAGTTTAAGCCGATAAGTAACCCGGCACTGCTGGAAGAACAGGGCCGCCCCGGCGAGCTGATGGCAATAGATGAAGATCTGCACGGCACCTATATTCTGAACTCGAAAGACTTACGCGCACTGGAGCATGTACCGGCCTTAACGGCAATGGGCGTGCATTCACTGAAAATCGAAGGCCGCACCAAATCGCCTTATTATGTGGCTCGTACTGCTCAGGTCTATCGTCGGGCTATAGATGATGCACTGGCAGGCAAAGCCTTTGACTACAACCTGCTGCACGAACTGGACGGTATGGCCAACCGTGGCTTTACCGAAGGCTTTTTGCGCCGGCATAAACCGCAGGATACGCAAAACTACGACACCAGCCACAGTATCGGCCAGCAGTTGCTGGTCGGCGAGTTTATCAGTGAACAGGATAGCAATGGCTATGCCTTGCTTGAGGTAAAAAACCGCTTTGCTGTTGGCGACAGCCTGATACTGATGACGCCAGCCGGTAACCGGACCTTTACGCTTGAAGCACTACGCGATAAGCAGGATAACGACATACTGCTGGCGCCCGGTGCCTGTTATCAGCTACAGGTAAAACTGCCGCTGCTACTGGATTTGCGCCATGCCATGTTGCTAAAACAGCTGACAGCGCCGGTGGTTAATAGCATTAATGCCGCAGCGGTGTAACAGATGCCAGCTGTTATTGACGTTAGCTGTATTAATTGCGATATGTGCGTACCGGAGTGCCCGAACGAGGCCATAAGTATGGGGGAGCAGCACTATCAGGTCGATCCGGTGCTGTGTACCGAGTGTATTGGTTTTTACGATAAACCGACCTGTATCGCCGTCTGTCCGATAGATTGTATTGAACTGGAAGCAGAGCCCTGCGGGAGATAGGGACGAACCCTGTTTCCTCTTGTAACTATCTGTTACACGGTGTTTTTTTCGTCGTCCACGGTAAAAGGCATTGCCTCTTTACTCCACAGCAAGACGCTCAACTTTTTCTTTTATGGCTTCACAGACAAAAGCATTCAGGCTTTGCTCACCCGCTGAAATAGCCGCCTGCCGATGCAATTCTGGCGATATTCTGACATTAATAGCGACAATGCGGCTTATGATCTTCATCATTTAGCCGATTGCGTTGATACAACATTAATAAAATCAGCAAATCAGGCAAATTATGGAATTGGCCGCAATTGTTCTTTATTCGATCAGGTCAGGGAATGGGCTTATAAAGCCATTAGGCAGGGATACCCAACAGACTTTAACCAGTGGCTAAATGCTGTTTTACAAAGGGCAGAGGGGCTAAATATCGCATTAAGAAAAAACGGAATAGATCCGTTGCCATTCAGCGAAATAAAGGCCATAGCATCGAGTGTAGCAAGATTTACTTATACCTGATTTTTTACCTGAAACAGTCAAAAAGTCGATTTACGTGGGTTTCTGGTAGAGCAGATCCTGGTTACCAGTTAATGAACCACTATGTGCCACGCTTATTTTTTAAGCGTAGTTTTGAAATATTCTTTAGAATCAACTTATTAAGGCAGGAAAATTGGTGCGTCCTAGTGGACTCGAACCACCGACCCCCACCATGTCAAGGTGGTGCTCTAACCAGCTGAGCTAAGGACGCACACT
>CAZEGA010000154.1:0-8059 GCA_964511675.1 uncultured Rheinheimera sp. | reverse complement strand
GATCAAATGGGCAGGGTAGAAAATGTAATTGGTAGCGGCCTGTTCCGGCAACAGGACGAGAAAGGGCTGTTCCGCTATACCACTTTTGCCACTATGGGCCATATTGCCAAGGCCACCGGGGTGGTAACGGCTGCACATATTCAGCAGGCCAGCCGCTTTATGGCAGAGCTTGGCTTAAGCCCGTCGCAACAAAAGGAAGCGCAGGATGCGTTTCGCGATGGTAAAGCGGTAAGTTTTCCGTTACGCCAGCAATTGCTGCAGTTTTATCAGGTGTATCGCCGGCGTAAGGATGTGCTGCAATTATTTCTGGAAATTCAGCTCAATATTGCCAGTGTGCAGGGACAGATTACCTCTGCCCAGCATCAATTGCTGCAGCAGGTCGCCGGTTATCTGAACTTCAGCCAGGCACAACTGGAGTTGCTGTTGCAGTCATATCAGGCGCACAGCCGGTTTTCATCACGGGCCCGGACGCAGCACACCGCACAACACCGGTTACAGGACGCCTACCAGTTACTGGGTGTGACAGCGGCTGCCAGCGATGCAGTGCTGAAAAAAGCGTATCGTAAGCTGATGGCCCAGCATCACCCGGACAAGTTGATGGCTCAGGGCGTGCCGGCAGAGATGCTGGACATCGCCAAACAACGCACTCAGGAGATCCAGGCGGCTTATGAACTGATCAAGCAGCAGCGCGGGCACAGCTGAATCAGAGCCCGACTGATGTCAGCCAACCGTATATTTCCTGTAGTACCCATTGTTGTACATCGTTATTGTAGCCAGACCCTGTGATCAGGCGTTGCCGGTACACGGGTTTAAACAGTTTATGCGCCAGCTTTTGCCTGAGCTGCAACTGGGCTCTGACCAGGCGGCTATCATACTGATGGCTGATATCCAGTGTCGGCACCTGATGGCTGGCAATGGCTCTGGCCAGTTCACGGTTAAGCTGCTCGTCCGGCAGATAGGCACCCAGCAGGACCAATGCCGCGGGTTCTGTCAGTTGCCCGGCGGCATACAGACGGTTTAATACAGCAGCGCTGTTGCCCTGGGCAATAACAATAATACTGCCGGCCTGTTGCCCGGCCAGTTGCTGGGCAGCGCTGACGCGTTGCTGTAAGGCTGTTTGATACAGCTGCAGCGCTTCAGTATCCCGCAAGGTGGCATCCATGCCGGGTGGCATTATCGCCAGGGTATTCCAGCCATAATCATTAAGCTGTTGGCGTAAGGTGTCTATATGCTTGGCACTGGCGGCGTGTTCGCTGCCATCCGGGATCAGAATAACAGTGCCTTTGGTTGCTGCTGTCAGCGATTCGCGCTGTAACACCATAAACGGCTGTTGTGCTTCTAACATGCGGATTTCTTCTGCCGGTAGCTGGCGCGCCAGATCTGCATTGTGGTTCTGTTCAATGCTGGCTGGTTGCTGAGCTCGGGTGCTCAGGCTTAACAACATGGCCAGCATCAGCAGTATGGCGTTATTTGGCAACATTGCCTGCTCCTGACAACGGAATAAAAGATGACAGCCAGCTTATCGGCAATATAACGCCGGGCTTTAGTGTCATGCTGCGGTTCGTGCCAAAACGTTAACTGACTGGCTTAGTGAGTGTTTGCGGTCAGGGTGGTTTCCACAACGTAATGACTGAAGGTATACAGGATCTGTGATTTGTAATCGAATTTGATATAGCCGGCCTGTCTTTCCAGCAGGACCACTTCAGCTGCATCGGGCATGATAAAACAGTATTTGGTGGGTTTAAATTCTACCAGGGCGCGTGCCATCTCCTGCAATTGCGGGTTTACCGCCAGCCGTGCCACTTCGGCTTCGGTATTGCAGATATGGGAATTGGCTGTCAGCGCAATAACAGGGCTGTGTTCTGCCAGTGCCACCGGGCTGAGGGTACATAATAACAGACCAGGCAGCATGGTCAGTTGATGGTATCTGGACATAACAGACTCCGGCCAGCACTGCGCGTATTACGACGTCCTGCCACAGTGCAGTGCCTGATGTTATATTGTTAGGATCTTGCGTATCGTGCAGCATAATGCACCGGCACACATCCTAGCACAGCTTTTTTAACTTTCGCAGCCGGTTTTTTTACCTTTTTATCAGGCAAAAAAAAGCCGCTGTATATCAGCGGCTTTTGGAGCAGTTATAGCTTAACGTAATACAGGCTGTTTGATTTTTGCCGTAACTTTGGCCTCTATCCGCTGGTTCGCTGCATGGGCGTCACGGCTGCTACCTTCTACTCGCGGCCGGGTAACACCATAACCAATGGCGGTGATGCGTGATTCGGCAATGCTGAAATCTTTTTTCAGGATCTCAGCAATAGTGCTGGCACGGCGTTCAGACAGCTTCATGTTGTACGCCGGATTACCAATATTTGACGCATGGCCTTCAATCAGTACTGTCGATTCCGGGAAGCGTTGCATAAAGGCACCCAGGTTTTCCACATCGGCACGCTGGCTGGCTGGCACTATTGCGGAATCGAATGGAAAGCGCACTTCAATATCGATATCGCCGACCGAGGCCAGCGTTTCTTCATAAACTGTGCAGCCGCTGCTGTCGACTTTATGCGTTTGCGGTGTATCTGCACAGCGGTCGGTGTTGTCAGGTACGCCATCGCCGTCAGTGTCTGCAACGGCAACAACTTGTACTGCTGCTGGCGCAGGGGCAGGTGCCGGAGTCGGTGCTGCTTTGGCTGCGGCACTGCCAAACAGGTAAGTCATACCCAGTTTAATACCCGCATCAGCATAAGATTCATTGATCCCCTGATAACGATTAGCTTCTGCGAAGAGGCCAAAATTCTGGTTGAAGAAATGTTTGTAGCCAATACCCACATTTAACGCTGTGGTATTGACTACGGCGTCCATGCGTTTTAAACCACCTACCAGGTAGACCGATTTCATTGCCGGTAAATGATATAAGGCGTCAATACCGATCCGGTTACCGTCAGCGTCGCTGCCGTTCAGCTTGGATTGCAATTTTAATTTGGCAAATTCAGCGCGTACCGCCCAGTCATCATTCAGGTAGTAGCCCAGCTCTATACCGTATCCCCAGTCCTTCTCCATGTGGTTCCAGGTTGCTGATTGGGTTTTATCCCGGTCTGGCATGTAGTTTTCAGCAAACAGGGAGCCAAACACCCGCTCATTTAGATCGGCTGCACTGACAGTACCGGCCAGGGCAGCAGTACTGAATAACGGCAGGGCTATAGCAACGGCAAAACAAGTCTTGTTAAGTTTCATCCATATCTCCTTAGACTTAAAATACTTTACCAGCAACATCATTTATGTGTGGTTGTTAAAAAGTAGCATTAAAAATGGTAGTACAATTTCATAGTTAAATCAGCATATTTCGGATGTTATCTTAGACAGATGAACCTTAGGTTAATAAAAAAGTGATTTTAAACGGATTAAAACGGACAGGGACAAATAAAATGCATGGTCTGCATTGTTTGCGGGTGTTGTAAGGTCAGTTGTTCGGCGTGCAGTTGTAGCCGGTCTGCAGCATCTTTGCCCTGCGGACTGGCATAAAACTTATCGCCCAGGATGGGGTGGCCAAGCCATTGCATATGTACCCTGAGCTGATGCGAGCGGCCGGTTACCGGTATCAGTTTCAGCCTGCTGCTGTCCGTGCCACGGTTGAGTACCTGATAATGTGTCAGTGAGGGTTTGCCATATTCAAAGCATACTTTTTGTTTTGGCCGGTTTGGCCAGTCACAAATCAGCGGTAAATTAATACTGCCCTGTTCGGCTGTAACACAACCACTGACCCGGGTGATATAGTGTTTTTGGGTGCTGCGCTGCTGGAATTGCCTGTTAAGCTCGCGCTGGCTGTCGGCGCTAAGCGCCATGACCACTATACCTGAGGTAGCCATATCCAGCCGGTGTACTATACGTACACCCGGCCACACCAGCGCAGCCCGGTACGCCAGGCTGTCTTTGTGTTCGGCAGCTTTGCCCGGCACGGTAAGCAACCCGCTGGGTTTATTAAACACCACTAATGCCTCATCCTGGTACAGAATATCCAGATAAGGCGTTAATGGCGGAGCATAGTGCAGCAGCATATCAGTCGTGGCTGACCACGATCAGGCGGATCGCATCCAGTTTCACTCTGGCTTTGGCGATATAACCGGCCAGTTGCTGCTGTTTGCTTTGCAGCGCATCCAGCTCATCCTGCCGTACTGACGGATTTTGCCGGCGCAGCGCGTTCAGCCGCTGGAATTGTTCGCCCAGCGCGGTATCAGCTTTCAGCCTGGCCTGCTGTACTATGGTCTTCAGCTCGTTCTCGGCCTGGGTACTGGCGTTGGCAAGTAGCGGATGCAGCAGATTTTGCAAAGCGCCGGCCAGTTTGCTGCCGGTCTGGCGGCCAACGGGTTTCAGCTGTTTGCTCAGATGATCAAAACTGACTTTCGCCGCCAGGTTATTACCATTCTTGTCCAGCAACACGCGCAGGGGTGTCGCTGGCAGGTAGCGGTTTAACTGCAGTTGCGGCGGGGCACTGGCTTCCACAATGAAATTCAGCTCCAGCAGATAGCTGCCGGCCGGCAGCGCTTTATTTGGCAGTATGGCAACAGAGCTGCTGCCATGCGGCTCGCTGGTCAGAATATCCAGCGTACCGCGTACCATAGGGTGATCCCAGCTCAGCAGCTGGATATCTTCTTCTGCCAGCGCGGTGGCCCGGTCAAAGGTAATGGTGACGCCTTCGTCACCCAGCCAGGGGTAACTGCCCTGCATTTGCTCTGATGGGGTAAGGATAATACTGGTATCGCTGCGGTCTTCCTGATTAATGCCCAGCATGTCCCAGGCTTTAAACATCAGCATCGGCAAGGCGGTGTCGTTATCCTGTGCCGTTACCTGCTGTGCCAGCTGCAGCGCTGCTTTACCGCCAGCCGAATTCATTTCCAGTAAGCGGTCCCGGCCTTGCTCCAACTGCTGTTTCAGTTGCTGGTTCAGGGCCTGAGTATCAGCAATCAGTTGCTGTAAGGCTGCGGTATCGGCTGCCGTTTGCGCCAGTAAAGGTAACAGCCGGGCAGAAAACTGCTCATATACGGTGCGGCCTGTCTGGCAGGTATGCTCCAGCGCATTTAAGCCCTGATGGTACCAGTCGAGCAGCCATTGCTGGGCCTGGCTGGCAAAGTACGGCAGATGGATCTGAATATCGGTGTTCTGGCCGATACGGTCCAGGCGGCCGATACGCTGCTCCAGTAAATCCGGGTTCAGCGGTAAATCGAACAGCACCAGATGATGCGCAAACTGGAAGTTACGCCCCTCACTGCCGATTTCGGAACACAGCAGTAACTGGGCGCTATAGTCTTCCTGGGCGAAATAGGCGGCTGCCTTATCGCGTTCAACTATACTCATGCCCTCGTGGAACACAGCCGCGCGTATGCCTTCGCGCTGGCGTAAGGCTTCTTCCAGCGCGATGGCGGTTTGGGCAGAGGCACAAATCAGCAGGAATTTATCCCGTTTATGCGCTTTGAGCAGCTGCAGCAGGTAATCTACCCGTGGGTCAAACTGCCACCAGTTGCTGTTGGGGTCCAGTTGCTGCAATACCTGCTCGGGAAATAAATTAGCGCTGACCTTTTGTGGCAAGGTCAGCTGAGGGTTCAGGCTGTTATGCACTTTCAGCGCATTGGCATATTGCTCCGGTAATGGCAGCGCCGTCAGGTTTGCCAGGCGCTGCGGAAAGCCCCTGATGCTGGCACGGCTGTTACGGAACAGGATACGGCCGGTACCGTGGCGGTCCAGCAACTGGCTTAATAACTGCTGCCTGGCTTGTGCCTGTGCAGCCGGCTCTGCTGTTGTGCTGTCTAGCACGGCCAGTTCAGCGCTGATATCAGCTTCATGCAAGACTTGCCGGAGTGCACCGGCCTGCGCCGCTGTCAGCGGTTCGGTTTGCAGCAAAGGCGCTGCCACAGCGGCAATGTGCTGGTAGTGTTGTTCTTCCTGCAGGAAAGCGCTGTAACGGTGAAACCTGGCCGGGTCCAGCAACCTGAGCCTGGCGAAGTGGCTTTCGTGGCCCAGTTGATCCGGTGTGGCGGTCAGCAGTATTACGCCCGCAGTGGTGTCAGCCAGGCTGCTGATACACTGATACTCCGCACTGGGCTGCTGTTCGCTCCATTGCAGGTGATGGGCTTCGTCTACCACCAGCAAATCCCACTGGCTTTGTGTGGCCAGCTCATGCCAGCGCTGCTGCTGCGTCAGAAAACTCAGGCTGCATAACACCAGTTGCTCGGTATCAAACGGGTTGGCAGCGTCCAGCGCTGCCTGTTCACAGCGTTCCTGATCAAAAATGGCAAAACGCAGGTTAAAGCGGCGCAGCATTTCCACCAGCCACTGATGCTGCAGTGAGTCGGGTACAACAATCAGTACCCGGCTGACCAGGCCGCTAATCAGTTGCTGGTGAATAATAAAACCCGCTTCTATGGTTTTGCCCAGGCCGACTTCATCTGCCAGCAATACGCGGGGGGCGTGGCGCTGTGCCACTTCATTGGCAATATGCAACTGATGCGGGATCAGGCTGGCGCGGGCACCTGCCAGCCCCTGTAACGGGTTCTGTTGCTGCTGATGCAGGTGCTGCCAGGCCTGATAGCGCAGGGTAAACCAGTCGAAGCGGTCAATCTGGCCGGCAAACAGCCGATCCTGTGGCTGGTTAAAGCTGATAAAGTGGTCGAGGAAGGTTTCGCGCAGCTCCATGTAGCTGCCATCGTCATGCCGGGTGCCGCAATACAGCAGAATATCGTGTTGCTCTTGCACTGCACTAACCAGCAGTTTCACGCCATCCGCACTGCTGATGTCGTCTCCGGCGTTAAAGCGTACCCGCGTCAGCGGCGCTTCAGCCTGGGCATACAGGCGAGTTTCGCCACTGGCCGGAAACAGCACTGTTACCATTCTGCCATCAATTGCCACTATGGTGCCTAAACCTAACTCAGATTCAGTGTCGCTAATCCAGCGTTGTCCCAGAGCAAACTTCATCTTCAACCCTATCAGTGAATTCGGGGGCGCTATGGTACTAGGATTCACGCCACTGTGCATCCGTAATTGTTGGCAAACTGCTGTCATCTTAGTGACACACCGCCCCGGCACTGTATTAGTACCTGAACAGCCGGTAAATTTTGTTTTCGGGCTGGGCAAACGCTTCAGGTGCACTATGCTTATTTTATGGCACAGGTAAAGGGGCCCGTGCCAGGCGAACAGGAGAGCCGTATGGCGCGAAGAAAAAGTAAAGATAAGAAAATCTACGTTCTCGATACCAACATTCTTCTACATGAACCTTTTGCTTTCCTTAACTTTCAAGAACACGATGTCGTGATTCCGATGACGGTGCTGGAAGAGCTGGACCATATCAAAGACCGCAACAAAGATGTCAGCCGTGATGCGCGGGTGGCGATCCGGGCACTGGAGGATGTCTTAAAAGATGCGTCTCCCGAGCAGATGCTGCAGGGGGTGGCTTTACCGCGTTCAGTCGAACAGAAACCGGACGGCCACTTATTTATTATCAATGATCACCATATTTCCGATCAGATCCCCGGTTTGCCCGGTGGCGAGAATGACCACTTAATTATCAACACCGCCTTGTATTTACAGCGGGAGAAAAGCCCGACCAAAGTGATACTGGTCACCAAAGATATTAATATGCGGCTTAAAGCCAAAGGTGCCGGCCTGAAACTGGTAGAGGACTACCGAACCGATCAGCTGATTGACGACGTGCGTTTTCTGTATAAGGGCTATCATAAGTTTCCCGGTGAGTTCTGGAGCCAGGTGGGGGACTGCCGCAGTGAGAACGAAGGGCGCGAAACGTTTCACTATGTCAGCCGCAGTGTGCTGCCCAATGCCTATATCAACGAGTACCTGATCGACGAAGCGGAAGGTTTCGCCGGTAAGGTTGTCGCCATAAACGACAGGGAAATCCGGATTCTGGATTTCGGCTATGAACGTTTAATGCACCGCCATGCCTGGGGCATACACCCGAAAAATGTCTATCAGGCCATGGCGATGCAGGCCCTGCTGGACCCGCATATGGATTTGGTGATCCTGACCGGCCCTGCCGGTTGTGGCAAAACGCTGATCG
>CAZEGA010000153.1:0-8073 GCA_964511675.1 uncultured Rheinheimera sp. | reverse complement strand
GACCTGGCGCTGACCCAGCTGTCGGTAGAGGTGGTCACCGTTATTCTGCTGATGCTGGCACTGTTCTTTTTACCGCATAAAACGCCAAAGCAGTCAGATGCGCCACGGGTGGTACGGGATGTCAGTATTGCCAGTATGGTGGGCGTGGTGGTGGGCAGCTTAAGCTATGCCCTGATGACCCGGCCTTTTGGCAGTATTTCCGATTATTTCCTTGCCAATGCCAAAACCGGTGGTGGCGGTACCAACGTGGTTAACGTCATTCTGGTGGATTTCCGCGGTTTTGATACGCTGGGCGAGATCACTGTGCTGGGTATTGCTTCGCTGGGTATTTTTAAACTGTTAACACGTATTCCGTTGTTTAAACCCAGCAGTGACGGTGACGGCCGGCCCTGGGCGCCGGAGCGCCATTCGCTGCTGTTATCTACCGTAGCGCAAAGCTTATTGCCGCTGGCGGTTATGGTGTCAATTTATATCTTTTTCCGCGGCCATAACCTGCCAGGGGGCGGCTTTATTGCCGGGCTGGTCACCGCGGTCGCCATTATCCTGCAATATATAGCGCAGGGGGTAGACTGGGTGAAAGCGCGGATGAATGTTGAATACCAGCGGGTGGTGGCCATAGGGCTGGGTATTGCGCTGGCAACCGGCGTTGGCAGCTGGGCGTTTAACCGGCCGTTCCTGACCTCCTGGTTTGATTATTTTGATGTGCCGCTGCTTGGCCAGCTGGAACTGGCCAGTGCCATTGCTTTTGATCTGGGGGTGTATGTCACTGTGGTGGGCTCGACGCTGCTGATCCTGGCCAGTCTGGGCAAAATGACCACCTCACACCGTCCCGTGCATAAGGAAACGCTCTGATGGAAACCCTGTTTGCCTGTTGTATCGGTTTTCTGGCTGCCTGCGGCACCTTTCTGATGCTGCGTGGCCGCACCTTTGCCGTAGTGCTGGGCCTGACCATGCTGTCGTATGCGGTTAACCTGTTTATTTTTGCCTCTGGCCGTTTAACGCTGCGTGGTGCTCCGGTGCTGGGCACTACTGAGCAGTATACTGATCCGCTGCCGCAGGCGCTGGTATTAACTGCTATCGTGATCGGCTTTGCCATGACGGCCTTTGTGGTAATACTGGCTATCCGGGCGCGGGCAGATTTAGGCAATGACCATGTTGATGGCAAGCTGCCGGATACCGAAAGTATGCAGAAGGAGAGCCGTTGATGTGGCATCTGATTACCGCTCCGGTGTTGCTGCCGATGCTGACGGCCATTGTTATCATGCTGCCGCCTATTCACTATGCGCCGATGCGCCGGCGCTGGCTCAGTATGGGGTCCTGCGTTATCCAGCTGGTACTGGCCGTGCTGCTGCTGTGCCAGGTACAACAGCAGGGGCTGTTCCATTACGCTGTCGGCAACTGGCAGGCACCGTTTGGCATTGTGCTGGTAGCCGATACCTTGGCGGTAGTAATGGTGTGCCTGACGGCCTTTCTGGCATTGGGTGCCGTGTGTTACGGCAGTGCCGGCGAAGATGAAAAAGGCTCCTTTTTTCATCCGCTGTTCCAGTTTCAGCTGATGGGGATTAACGGCGCTTTTTTAACCGGCGATTTATTTAACCTGTTCGTGTTCTTCGAAGTGTTGCTTATCGCCTCGTATGCGCTGCTGATCCACGCCGGCGGCAAGAATAAAACCAAGGCTGCGGTACATTATGTGGTACTGAACCTGACCGGCTCGGCCATCTTTCTGTTTGCGCTGGCGGTGCTGTACGGCACCCTGGGTACGCTGAATATTGCCGATATGGCGGTTAAAGTGGCGCTGTTGCCGGCGCAGGATCTGATGCTGGTAAAAGCCGGCGGCCTGATGCTGATTATTGTGTTTGCCTTAAAGGCCGCCGTGCTGCCGTTGCAGTTCTGGCTGCCTGCGACCTATGCGTCGGCGTCGGCACCGGTGGCGGCGCTATTTGCCGTGATGACAAAAATTGGCGTGTATGCGCTGCTGCGGGTTTATACCACCATCTTTGGCAGCCAGGCCGGTGAACTGGCCGGTATGGCCGGTAACTGGCTGTTACCGGCGGGGCTGGCCACTATTGTATTAGGGGCTGTTGGCGTGATGGCCAGCCATGATTTTCGCAAGCTGGTGGCCAATCTGGTGCTGGTGTCGGTTGGCACCCTGGTCAGCCTGGTGGCCCTGCAGACGGAACTGTCGGCCGCTGCGGCGCTGTATTACACCATACACTCTACGCTGGTAACGGCCGGCCTGTTTTTACTGGCCGATCTGATTGCCAGCCAGCGTGGCAAAGCCGGTGATCGGCTGGTATCCGGCCGCCGTGTTACCCAGCCGGTATTGCTCGGCACCTTGTTTATGCTGGCTGCGTTAAGCATCGCCGGTTTACCGCCGTTCTCCGGCTTTGTCGGCAAGCTGATGTTGTTGCAGGCCGCGGTGGAGCCGACCAGCCGTATCTTGTTGTGGAGCCTGGTGCTGGGCAGCAGCCTGCTGGTGATTATCAGCCTGGCGCGGGCCGGCAGTACTTTGTTCTGGCGTGTTAGCGGCACCGATGCCGCTGCCGGAAAAGCTGCGCCGTTACAGGTGTTTGCCGTGTTGTGGCTGCTGCTGGCCAGCCCGCTGCTGGTTATTTTCGCCGGCCCGGTGACGGCGTTGTCGCAGCAGGCGGCGCTGCAGCTGCATGACAGTGTTACTCTGATTAATACTGTGCTGGGCCAGGCGGCGATACAGGGAGAAACACCATGAGGTTTAAGCCGAAATACCGCTGGCTGCCGACACCGTACCGTAGCATGCTGTTGTTTGTGGTCTGGCTGTTGCTGAACCAGAGCCTGGAGGCGGTGCATCTGTTTTTCGGTGCGCTGCTGGCCTTGTTAATACCGCTGCTGACGCTGCGCTTTCGTGATCCGCAGCCGTTAATTGAGCGGCCGTTACTGGCGCTGCGCTATATACTGCGGGTATTTGCCGACATTATCACGGCCAATGCCCAGGTGGCTGTATTGATATTAGGGTCAAAGGGCCGGCTGCGGCCGGCGTTTGTCCGGGTGCCGCTGGATTTACAGCATGAGCTGCCGATCACCATTCTGGCCAGTACGGTGTCGATGACACCAGGTACGGTCAGTGCCGAGATTTACCCCAGTGCCGAACTGCTGGAGCCGGGTCAGCCGATGCCGCAACGCTGGTTGTTAATTCATGTGCTGCACATGGAGGATGAAGCCGGGCTGATTGCTGAAATTAAACAGCGCTATGAGGCACCACTGAAGGAGATCTTCCAATGTTAGATAAGGTCATTATGCTGGTGTTTGTGATGATCAGCATAGCGCTGTTGTTAAACCTGTGGCGGCTGCTACGCGGCCCTGCTATCCCGGATCGTATAGTGGCGCTGGATACCATGTATATTAACAGCATAGCGCTGATCATCCTGTATGGCCTGCTGATGGGCTCCCCGCTGTATTTTGAAGCGGCGCTGCTGATAGCAATGCTGGGGTTTGTCAGCACAGTGGCTGTGTGCAAGTTCTTGTTGCGCGGCGATATTATTGAGTAGGAGACACGGATGCAGCACTGGATGGATTGGGTAGTAGCGGGGTTCTTACTGCTGGGCGGCAGCTTTGTCCTGATCGGCTCTATCGGTTTAACGCGGATGCCGGACTTTTTTATGCGGCTGCATGGCCCGACCAAAGCGACCACGCTGGGCATGGGCGGTATTCTGCTGGGGTCGATTTTTTTCTTCAGCAGCAGGGGAGAGATTGGTATGCATGAGCTGCTGATCACGATCTTTTTGCTGATCACCGCCCCGATCAGCGCCCATATGCTGATTAAAACCGCACTGCATTACAAGTTAAAAGCAGTAGACAAAACCACTGGTCTGGTGAATATCGGCAGCACGCCGCATACGCCTGATGACACACAGCGCTGAGTTCAGCTTTCGTCGAAGCCGTTGTTGATCAAATCGACTACGGCTTTTAGCGCCTCGGCAGCATCTTCGCCTTCGGTACAGACCTGCAGCGTTTTGCCTTTACTGCTGGCCAGCATTAACAGGGCCAGTACACTGCTGGCATCAGCCGTTTTACCTTCCTGGATCAGGTCTATGCGGGAACTGAATTGCTGGCACAGCTGGGCCAGTTTGGTCGCAGCCCTGGCATGCAGACCGAGCTGGTTAACGATAGTAACTTCTTCAGAGTATTTCATTGGCATCAGGCCTTCTGATGGTGCCGGGTCAGTTCACGGTGGCGTAACTGCACGTCTTCCCTGGTGTTGCGGTAACTCTCAGCCAGGCTTTCCACGATATAGACAGAGCGGTGCTGGCCACCGGTACAGCCAATCGCTATGGTCAGGTAGCTGCGGTTATTGCGTTCCAGATGCGGCAGCCAGGTACTGATAAAGCTGTTAATTTGCCAGATATATTTGGCGACTACCGGCTGGGCTGCCAGGTAGTCTTTCACCGGCTGATCAAGACCGGTCAGCGGTTTTAAATCCGGTTCCCAGTGCGGGTTGGGTAAAAAACGGGCATCAAACACAAAATCGGCATCCTTGGGGATGCCGTGTTTAAAGCCGAAAGATTCGAACAGGATCACCAGGCGGCCGGTCTTCTGCCCCAGTATCCGTTCGCGCAGTTGTTCTGCCAGCTGGTGCACATTCAGCTCTGTGGTGTCTATATACAGGTCAGCCCGGCTGGAAATCGGGTCCAGCAACAGCTGCTCCTGCGATATCGCCTCGTCCAGCGACATGGCCTGATGCGATAACGGATGCAGGCGGCGGGTTTCACTGAAGCGTTTGATTAAACTGGTGTGGTCTGCATCCAGATACAGTATGGTCAGATCCAGTTTACGCGGCAGATAAGACAGGATTTCAGCCAGCTCATCCGGGTCTTGCGGCAGATTGCGTACATCTATACTGACGGCAACCCGTTCGTATTGCCCCATGACAGCGGTGGCCAGGGTGGGCAGCAGGTTTACCGGAATATTGTCGACACAATAGTAGCCCAGATCTTCCATGACCCTTAAGGCAACAGATTTGCCGGAACCGGAACGTCCGCTGACCACCAGTAATTTCATGTATCGCTGTCCATCCTGCTGTATTCCAGCAGCAGCTGGTACAGTTGCTGGTTTGTTTCGGCGTGGCGCAGTTTTTTCGTCAGTTCTTTCTTGCTGAGCATCTGGGCGATACCGGCCAGCGTTGTCAGATGAGACTGGCAGTGCTCTTCCGGGATCAGGATGGCGCAGAAGATATCCACCGGCTGGTTGTCTATCGCATCAAACGGAATGGTATCTTTGCTGACGACAAATACCAGTACCGGCTCTGTGACACTTTTCAGTTTGCCGTGCGGTATAGCTATACCGCCGCCAATACCGGTTGAACCCAGTTTTTCGCGGGCCATCAGGGCTTCAAGTATACTGTACTCGGCAATATCTGGCAGTTGCTGGTGTGCCAGCTCAGCGATATATTCCAGAATGCGTTTTTTGCTGTTAAAAAGAACTGCACTAAAAGTGCAGTTCTCGGCAAGCATTGAGCTTAAATTCATCATAACCAAATCAGTGTCGGGAAATTTTCTCTTTATGCCTGATGACCTGGCGATCCAGTTTATCAATCAGCTGGTCAATCGCAGCATACATGTTTTCATCTTCAGAGACGGCAAAAACCTCACCACCATTTAAATGCAGCTTGGCTTCGGCAATCTGCTTCAATTTTTCCACGTTTAGGATCACATGTACATTGTTTATATGATCAAAATGCCGCTCCAGTTTAGCAAACTTACTGTCAACGTACTCTCTTAAGGCAGTGGTGATTTCAACATGGCGACCGGTCAGATTGATTTGCATAGACATATTCCTTCTTTTTGGCTTATTTACAGCAAGGTCTTGCGTTGATTTGACGGCGGAATAAACAGGGACTCACGGTACTTGGCAATGGTACGCCGCGCTACGTTGATACCTTGTTCCAGCAGAATATCAGCCATTTTGCTGTCACTCAGCGGTTTGGCCGGATTCTCCGCCGCCACTAATTTTTTTATAAAGGCGCGGATAGCTGTTGAAGAACACTCACCGCCACTCTCAGTACTGACGTGGCTGGAGAAGAAAAATTTAAGTTCAAAAATTCCCCTTGGTGTGTGCATAAATTTTTGGGTTGTTACCCTGGAAATCGTTGATTCGTGCATTCCTACCATTTCAGCAACATCGTTGAGTACCATCGGTTTCATGGCTTCTTCACCATGCTCAAAAAATGCCTGTTGTTGCTGTACTATACAGTTAGCGACTTTCAGCAGTGTTTCATTACGGCTTTCCAGACTTTTCAGGAACCATTTTGCTTCTTGCAAATGAGAGCGGATAAACTGGGTATCTGCGTTACTTCTGGCTGTTCTGGATAAAGCTGCATACTGCTGGTTTATTTTTATTTTGGGTACTGACTCCGGATTTAGTTCAACCTGCCAGCGGCCTTTCACTTTTATGACAGTGACATCAGGAATAATATACTGCTGTTCCTGACGAATCACATCTGCACCAGGTCTTGGATTCAGGCTGTGTATCAGGCGCATCACTTCTTTCAGTTCATCTTCTTTCAGTTTAGTCAGGCGCATCAGAGAACGAAAGTCACGGTTAGCAAGATAATCGGTATACTCACTAACGATATGGCGGGTTTCTGCCAGATAAGGTGTTTCAGGATCAAACTGGCGCAGTTGCACCAACAGACATTCCTGAATAGTGCGTGCACCTACACCTACCGGGTCAAACAACTGAATGCGCTTGATAACCGCTTCTACTTCATCGGCTTCAATATCAGGTAGACCCAGTGATTCGAGAATATCGTCGCAGCTGATAGTTAGCAGGCCATTGTCGTCGATGGCTTCGATAATAATTTCAGCTATTGCTCTGTCAGTATCAGAAAATGGTGTTAGCTGCATTTGCCAGCGCAGATAGTCCTGCAGGGTTTCAGTTGTTTCTCCCTGAAAAACAGAGTCATCATCACTTATGTTGCCACTGCTGACTGGTGCAGCACTGACCAGATCGTCCCAGTGGCTGTCCAGGGGCAGATCTTCCTGAATATTCTGATCTGCCAGCGCTTCTGTGGTATCACGTTCTTGTGGTTCGTAGTTTTCGTCAGCATCAGCCTGTTCAGCTGTGTTATGGTTGTCAGATTCGTAATCGGTAGAGCTCAGCCTTTCAGACTCGTCATTGAAGCTGTCGAATTCGTCTTCTGCTTCCAGCAAAGGATTGGCTTCCAGCGCTTCCTGTATTTCCTGTTGTAACTCAATGGTCGACAGCTGCAGCAGACGTATCGCCTGTTGTAACTGAGGTGTCATGGTTAGCTGCTGGCCAAGGCGAAGTTGCAATGAAGGCTTCATGTACTTCTTATGTTCTCCTGAAAGACATTTCTTCTTTTTATTTTAACTATAGCCTGAATTGCTCACCCAGGTATACATCCCGCACTTTCTGATTTGCCAGTACTTCCTGTGGTGCTCCGGAAGCGATAAGTTCTCCGTGACTGACAATATAGGCAATTTCACAGACATCCAGCGTTTCCCGGACGTTATGGTCGGTAATCAGCACACCTATACCGCGCTGACACAAATGCTGAATAATTTTTTTGATGTCCAGCACAGAAATCGGATCAACACCGGCAAAAGGTTCATCTAACAGAATAAACGCAGGGTTAGCGGCTAAAGCACGCGCTATCTCTACCCTGCGCCGTTCTCCACCGGATAGGCTCATACCCAGGCTGTGTTTAATATGGCCGATATGGAATTCTTCCAGCAGGTCGTCTGCAACTTCCTCACGTTTCGAAGCAGATAAATCTTTCCGGGTTTGCAGAATTGCCATCAGGTTTTCATATACGCTCAGCTTACGGAAAATGGAGCTTTCCTGTGGCAGGTAACCGATACCACGTCTGGCCCGTGCATGGATGGGATCAAAAGTAATATCCTGATTATCCAGTGTAATCGAGCCTTTATCTGATGGAACTAATCCTACAATCATGTAAAACGTAGTGGTTTTTCCGGCTCCGTTAGGGCCCAGGAGGCCGACAATCTGACCAGCATTAACTTCTAGACTGACATCTTTGACGACCTGACGGCCTTTGTAACTTTTAGCCAGATGTTT
>CAZEGA010000152.1:0-8083 GCA_964511675.1 uncultured Rheinheimera sp. | reverse complement strand
CGAGCTGATATTAACCATTAGCAATATCAGTGATACCGGCCATGAGTTTCTTATAATGTCTGCTGACGATAGTCCGGCGATGGTTTCGCTGGAACACGACAGCAGCGGCAATTTGGGAAATAACTACTGGTATAACGTGACCAGGGCAGGCGACACAGCCACAATCACTCTGGACTTCACTTCCCCTTCTAATATCTCTGTCCTGGAGATGGAGGCTCTGGTCAATAGTATGAGCTACCTGAATACCAGCGATACCCCCACCACTGGCAACAGGGTGGTGACTATTACCAGTATTAAAGATAACGGCGGCATCGCTAACGGCGGCGTGGATACCTCAAGTCCAAATCTGGTATCCACCGTTACTGTGGTGGCGACCAATGATTCGCCGACCGATATTACTTTATCAGCCAATACGCTCAGCCACAGCCAGGCTGCGGGTGTTGCAGTTGGCAACCTGAGCAGCGAAGACCCGGACAGCGCCGACTTTAGTTATTCGCTGGTTGCCGGCGCTGGCGATACCGATAACCAGTATTTTGAAATTGATGGGAATACGTTAAAAGTAAAAACCGGCGTTGCCCCGGCCCTTATACCGGCCGGCAACCGCTCGGTGCGGGTGCGCAGTACCGACGATGGTACACCTGAAGCATTTTTTGAAAAAACCTTCACTATTATTGTTACGGACGATGTAGCGCCTGTCATTGCAGCTGTAACGATCAACAACAGCGCGATGAAAATTGGTGATGTGGTCACCGCCACTATTACCGTAACGGCAGATGGTGGCACTTATACACTGGATACTCTGGGGGGAAGTGTTAACAATACTATTGCCGGTTTTGCCTTAACCAACCTGAGCAGAATAAATGACACCACCTACACCGTTACCTTTACCATTACCGAGGGCGGCAGCGATTATGCGGCCGACCAGGCTATTCCTGTATCGTTGGGCTTAAAAGATGCGGCTGACAACCTGTCTGCTGCCTTTACCACGGCCATTGAGCAGAATGCCGATGCAATAGATGTCAACCGGCCGGTGATTGCCAGCGCTGTGCGGCAGAACCCGTTGGCGGCCACCACCAATGCCGACAGCCTGACCTGGCGGGTAACCTTTAGTGAAGCTGTAACCGGGGTGGATGCCAGTGATTTTGCGCTGAGTGCGTCCGGCGCCACTGTGACCGGCTTTGTAGCAAACAGCACAACGGAATATGACATCACCTTCTCCGGCGGCACTCTGGCCGGTGACAATGGCTATATTGCGCTGAAGATGGCGGACCCTTATGCCATCCAGGATGTATCCGGCAATGCCATGAGCAGTCCGGTTGCCGGTGCTATAGTGGGTGTTGCAGAGCATTATTGGCTGGATAACACGGCACCGGAAGTGTTTGAAATAGGCCTGGATATTGCGTCGGATTGCGGCATCAGCGACAGTGACCGCATTACCAATGACAATACCCCGACCATTTTCGGCACCGCCAGCCACGACACGGTACAGGTGGTGTTATATGACACCGACGGCACTAGCGAACTGGGCTCTGATACGGCAGTGGAGTGTGGTATCTGGGCCATTACGTCCAGTACGCTGTCCGATGGCCTGCATAGCCTGACGGCAAAAGCCACCGATGCTGCCGGTAATCAGTCGGCGGCGTCTGCCGTGTTGGAGATTTTGATTGATACTGTTGTGCTTGCTTCTGCTCCGGTGTTGGCAGAAGCCAGCGATACCGGGGTTTCTGCAACAGATAACCTGACCATGGACACGATGCCTACTATTGGCGGCATAGCGGAACCGAACAGTAAGGTTACTGTGTTCCTTGGGGGCGTAGAGCAAAGCAGCGTTACAGCAAATGGTGCCGGGTGTGGAGTTATACCGTTGGCACTGCGCTGGCAGAAGGGGTGCATCAATTCAGTATTGTAGAAGAGGATGTGGCGGGCAATATTTCCGCAGCGTCAGAGCTGTTAGCCTTCACCATTGATACCACAGCGCCCACAGTTAGCACACTGGCGCTGGCCGACGACCTGCTGCTGGCCGGCCAAACCTCAGTGCTGACTATGACCTTCAGCGAGCAGGTCAGCGCGCCAAGTGCTGGCGCGCTAACTGCGGAGCACGGCACGCTTGACGATTTCAGCACCGCTGATGACGGCCTGAGCTGGACCGCCACCTTTACCCCGGCCGAGAATATTACCGCAGCGGCACAGCTGATTACGCTGGACTTAACCGCTATTACCGATATTGCCGGTAACACAGGCACTGGCAGCATTGAATCTGAGCCTTATGCGCTGGACACCGAGCGGCCGACCGCCACCCTGCTGCTGGCCAGCAGCAGCCTGTATATCGGCGACAGTGCGCTGCTAAGCATTACCTTTAGCGAAGCGGTAACCGATTTTAGCAACGACGACCTGGAGCTGGAGCACGGTACGCTGACCCCGGTTACCTCTGCTGATGGCGGTATAACCTGGACCGCTACTTTTACCCCGGCAGCCGATGTTAACGAACCGGTAAATGTGATTACGCTGCTTAACAGCGGCGTGCAGGACATGGCTGGCAATAGCGGCGACGGCACTACAGAGTCGAATATATTTGCCATTCGTACCATGCCGCAGCCCCTGCTGGTGACCTCTGACCTTGACAGCGGCGATGACGCCAGCATCGGCGCCAGCCTGGACGAGGACGAGGCCGACGGCAACGGCCTGAGCCTGCGTGAAGCGCTGGCCTGGGCGCGCAGCGGCGATAGCATTACCTTTGACCTGGACCCGCTGACAGCAGGCAAGCAGGGCGGCACCATAGTGCTGAACGGCAGCCAGCTTACCGTAAATAACGACGTGATTATTAACGGCGATCTGAACGACGACGGTATCCCCGATATTACCGTCTCCGGCAATAATGCCAGCCGGGTGCTGAATATTGCAGCCAGCGTGACCGGGGTGGAACTGCATGGCCTGATACTGACCGAAGGCCGCAGCACGTCTGGCGGTGGCGGTGCTATGCTGATGGGTGACGGTGCCAGTGTCACTATGCGCCACTGTGCTATTACCGACAGCGCTGATGCTGCCGCAACTGCCGGCGGTGGGGCCGTATTCGGCACGGCCGGCAGCAACCTGACGCTGATTGACTGTACTGTCAGTGGCAACAGCACGAACTGGTTAGGCGGCGGTATTCGCTCCTTCAACGGTACGCTGAACCTGATCAACAGCACGGTGAGCGGCAATACCGCCAACCACGATGGCGGCGGCATTGTGACTAACAGCTCGCTGACGCTGATCAACAGCACCATCAGCGGCAATACGACCACCGGCACCGCATCAGGCAGTCTCGGTCTCGGTGGCGGTCTGCTGAGCAGCGGCAGCAGTTTTATCTATAACAGCACTATTGTTGGTAATGTTGCCGCTGACAGCGCCGGTGGTATTTATGCCGCCGGCCAGGAAACCCTGGTGAATACTGTGGTCGCCGGTAATATGGCAGGTCCGGGTGCGACTGTCAGTGAAGAAGGGGCTGCGCTGGCGGACGGCGGCGTGGCCGATGATGCGGGTATCACCGTGATTGAATCGGCAACCAACAGCTTCTTCGGCACCAGTACCACAGTGAGTGGCGGCAGCAACAACCTGAATAACCAGGGTACTGCCAACCTGCTGCTGGGCAATCTGGCCTACCACAACAACAGCATAAACCGGACCCACCGGCCGTTAACGGGCAGTGCCCTGGTGGATGCGGGCAGCAATGCGAACTTGCCTGCCGACATTTATGACCTGAACGGCAATGATAATATTACCGAGCCGCTGCCGCTGGATGCTAATGGCAACCTGCGCGTCAGCCATATTGTCGATATCGGCGCGGTGGAAGGCAATGGTACGCCGCAACTGCTTAACCTTAGCGGTGGCAATACCCATACCGAAGGCGGTAGTGCAACGCTGATTGACACCAATGTCACCGTTAGTGATATCGAGTTTGACGAGCGAAACGGCGGTTTGGGTAACTACAATGGCGCCGCACTGACTATAGCCCGCAGCGGCGGCCTTGATATAAATGATGTGTTCGGTTTTGTTGATGGCAGCGGTATCAGTTTGTTATCCGGCCAGCTGCTCAAAGGCGGCCAGGTGATCGCCAGTTTTGCTACCGCTACGGCCGGTCAGCTTACTGTCAGCTTTACGGATGCCAATGGTGAAATTCCGACCAGCCTGGATGTAAACCGTATATTGCAGCAGCTAACCTATGCGACCAGCTCGAATGATCCGGCGGCCAGCATCACTCTGGACTGGACCTTTACTGATGACGCCAATGCATCCGTTACGGGCAGCACAGCTGTTAGCATCAGCCTGAAAAACGATGCGCCCACGCTGACCGCTACAGCCGGCAGCCCCAGCTTTACCGCAGCGGGGCCGGCAGTGGATTTGTTTAGCACTGTCAGTGTCGATACCATCGAATCGGCCCAGGCTGTTATCGGTCTGCAATTAACGGTCAGCAATGTAAATAACGGCAGCAGTGAAATCCTGGCGATCGATGGCAGTGATGTGGCCCTGAACCACGGCAATGCCCTGACCACGGCCACCAATGGCCTGAATGTGAGCGTGTCGCTCAGCGGTACTACCGCCACGGTGACGATCGGCAGTGTTGCCGGGATCAGCAGTGCAACAACCCAGACCCTGATTGACGGCCTTAGTTACCGTAATATCAGTGCCAGCCCCAATCCGCTTAACCGGGTGGTTAGCCTGAGCAGCATTCAGGATAATGGCGGCACGGCGAATGACGGCGTTGACACCAGCAGTGTTGCCATCAGTGCCACGATCAGCATTATTGTGTTTAACAGCGCACCGGTGATTAGCGGCACACCGGCAACAACGGTGGTGCAGGGCTCGGCCTACAGCTTTATACCAACCGCGAGTGATGTGGATGTGGGTGATGTGCTGACGTTCAGTATCAGCAATCAACCGGTGTGGGCGACGTTTAACAGCAGCACCGGCGCCTTAACCGGTACGCCGGCCAGTGAGCATGTTGGCAGCACAACCGGTATTGTCATTAGTGTCAGTGACGGTGCATTAAGTGCTGCACTGCCGGCCTTTAGCATTGAGGTTACGGCCACCAATGCGGCACCGGTAATAAGCGGTACGCCGGCCAGCACGGTAGCACAGGGCTCGACCTACAGCTTTACTCCTACTGCATCCGATGCGGATGCTGATACGCTAAGCTTTAGCATTGCCAATAAACCGGTGTGGGCAGCGTTTGATACCACAACAGGTGCGTTAAGCGGTACGCCGGTTAAAGAGCATGTTGGTACTACGTCCGGTATTGTCATTAGTGTCAGTGACGGTGCATTAAGCGCTGCACTGCCGGCCTTTAGCATTGAGGTTACGGCCACCAATGCGGCACCGGTAATAAGCGGTACGCCGGCCAGCACGGTAGCACAGGGCTCAGCCTATAGCTTTACGCCGCTGGCATCCGATGCGGATGAGGATACGCTGACGTTCAGCATCAGCAACAAACCGGCCTGGGCCAGCTTTGATAGCACCACCGGCGCCCTTAGCGGTACACCGCTTAAAGAGCATGTCGGCACCAGTACAGGTATTGTGATTTCGGTCAGTGATGGCGAGCTTAGCGCCAGCCTGCCGGCCTTTAGTATTGAGGTCACAGCAACAAATGCCGCGCCTGAAGCCGTGGATGACGACTTTAGCCTGCCGTTTGACAGCAGCAACACTTATCTGCTGCAGGTACTGGCCAATGATACCGACCCCGACGGCGATACGCTGCTGATTGATGGCGCGTCCAGCAGCCTCGGCAGTGTCAGTTTCGACAGTGCCGGGCTAACCCTGAGCGCACCGGAGCATTATACCGGACCTGTCAGCCTGCGTTATACCGTGACAGACGGCAACGGCGGGCGGGCCAGTGCCAATGTGAACCTGATAATTGAAGGGGGCGCACCGGCAGATCTGCCGGTGCTTACCGTACCGGCTGATATCGAAGTGGATGCCACCGCGCTGTCTACCCGGGTGGCCCTCGGCACAGCCACAGCGGTTGACCGGAATGGCCGCCGCCTGCGGGTGTCGTTAATTAACGGCAGCCTGTTCTTTGCCCCGGGCGAGCATATTGTCTACTGGCAAGCAACGGATGCAGACGGCAATACCGCCACCAAAGCGCAGAAAGTCCGGGTGAACCCGCTGATCTCCTTAAGTAAGGATCAACGGGTGACTGAAGGCAACGAGGTGGTGGTTGAAGTGCTGCTAAATGGCCCGGCACCGTCTTATCCGGTACTGGTGCCTTACAGTGTCAGTGGCAGTGCTGATGCCAACGACCATACGCTGGTGTCCGGTGTAGTGGAAATTGCCTCAGGGCTACGCAGCAGTATCCGCTTTAATGTACTGGAAGATGGCCAGGCCGAAGAGCCGGAAGACATACTGATCACTCTGGATGCCAGTGTGAACCGGGGTAGCCAGCACAGCAGCCGTATTGTGGTGACTGCAGCGAATATTGCGCCTGTGGTGTCTCTGGCAGTAGAGCAAAATGGTCTGGACCGTCTGACGGTCAGTGAAACTGACGGTGTGGTGCAGGTGACCGCTACGGTGACCGATGCCAACCCGCAGGATCAGGTGACAGGTGTATGGGAGTTTGGCCAACTGGACAATGTGACCACGGATCACACTCAACTGAATTTTGAGCCTGCTGAGCAGGGGCCGGGTTTGTATCAGGTCAGCTACACGGCAACAGACAACGGCACCCCCAATTTATCGGCCACCACCACGGTCTTTATTGTGATACGGTCAAATCTGCCTGTGTTGAGTTCTGCGGATTCAGACGGCGATTTAATCCCGGATGAGCAGGAAGGCTTTGCCGACAGCGACGGTGATGGTATTCCGGATTACCTGGATGCGATCAATGAATGTAATGTGATGCCAACCGAGCTGCTGGGGCAAACTGAGTTTCTGGCCGAAGGCGACCCTGGTGTGTGCTTACGTTTGGGTACTGTAGCGGCAGAAACCGATGCCGGTGGTTTGCAGATTGCCAAAGATGCGGTTGAAACGGATACCGAGGCGGTCAATATCGGCGGCATCTTTGACTTTATCGCTTACGGTTTACCTGAGCAGGGTCAAAGCTACAGCCTGGTGCTACCACAACGTTTACCTGTGCCGGCCAATGCGGTGTACCGCAAGTACAATGAAGTGATGGGTTGGGTTGATTTTGTCAGCAATGAGCGCAATTCGGTCGCCAGTACGCAAGGTGAGCGGGGCTTCTGTCCGCCGCCCGGTAGCACCGTATGGACTGAAGGGTTAACCGAAGGCCATTGGTGTGTGCAGGTGACGGTGCAGGATGGCGGCCCGAACGATGCCGACGGCATAGCCAATGGTGCGATAGTTGACCCCGGTGGCGTGGCCGTACCGCTTAGCAGCAACAGCTTCCCGGTGGCGCACGACGATACGCTGACGCTGCGGTTTAACCAGCCAGGCATTGCCGATGTGCTGGCTAACGACACCGATCCGGATGGTGATGTGCTGACGGTCAGCCAGGCGACAGGCAACTTCGGCACGGTAGAGATAGTGCCGGATGGCCTGCTGTATAGCCCGCACCCGGACTTTATCGGGGTGGATACCGTGGTGTACAGCATTACCGACGGCAACGGCGGCACCAGCAGTGCCGAGCTGGTGGTAACCGTGCTGGCGAATAGTCCGCCGCTGGCCGTGGCGGATGTGGCAGCCACGGATGACCGCAGCCCTATCCTGATTAACGTGCTGGCCAATGACACGGATGCAGACGGCGACAGCCTGACCGTGATAAGTGCCAGCGCCGTGCAGGGTGTGGTGACGATTGAAGCTGACCAGCGGCTGCGGTATACGCCCCAAGCCGGCTTTAGCGGCACAGATACCATCAGCTACCGTATCAGTGACGGCATAGACGGTGAAGCACAGGGCAGCGTCACGGTGACGGTTACCGCATACGAGGTGATTACCGTGGTCAATAAATCGTCCGGCGGCAGCCTTAACGGCGGGCCTGTACTGCTGTTAAGCTTGCTGGCCGCGCTGCGCCGGCGGCGGGTACGGGCGCTGGCCGCCACCTTGCTGGCAGTGCTGAGCGGCGCTGCCCGGGCCGACTGGTCGGTAGAGGCGT
>CAZEGA010000151.1:0-8088 GCA_964511675.1 uncultured Rheinheimera sp. | reverse complement strand
CAGTGATGAGCCGGTACAGGATATGGACGCGGAGCTGGCCCCGGTGCCGGAACCGATGGAAATGCAGCCATTGCAGACCAGTGAAGTACTGGATGCACGCCGTGATGAGCTTATCGCCGAGCCGATGAAGTTTTTTGATTATATTCGCGTGTCACCACAGCGTGCGAACGGTCAGCTGAGCGGATATCGTTTAATGCCTGGTAAAGATCCCAGCCTGTTCAGCCAGCTCGGTTTGCAACCAAACGACCTGGCGGTTGAAATTAACGGCATAGCATTAAATGATATGCAGCAGGCAATGAACGTGATTAACGAGCTGCGCGATGCCAAAGAAGCGGCGATTAAAATAGAGCGGGACGGTGAGATCAGGGACATTCTGGTTACGCTGTCACAATAATTATTACAACGAATTGGTTATATATTGATGAAATCAGGGCAAGCTTCATTATTTTCCCGGCGCTCGCTGGCCAGTTTACTGGTCGTTGCAGCGCTGACTGCCACCATTACCGTACCGGTTGCTACTGTTGTAGCACAGGAAGAGGTGATGTATTCGCCTAACTTTAAAGGTACGGATATTAATGAATTTATTAATATCGTTGGCATGAACCTGAAAAAGACCATTATTGTCGATCCCCAGGTACGTGGCCGTATTAATGTGCGCAGTTACGAAATGCTTAACGCTGAGCAGTATTATCAGTTTTTCCTTAACGTGCTGGAAGTGTACAGTTTCGCCGTGGTGGAAATGGAGAATGGCGTACTGAAAGTGGTACGCAATAAAGACGCCAAGACCAGTAATATACCGGTAGTAACGGATGAAAGCCCGGGCCAGGGTGATGAAATGGTCACCCGGGTGGTACAGGTGCGCAACGTATCGGTACGCGAGCTGGCGCCGTTGCTGCGCCAGTTCAGCAATCAGGCCGGTGGTGGCCATGTGGTGCACTATGATCCGTCCAACGTCATTATGATGACCGGCCCGGCAGCGGTGGTAAACCGGCTGGTTGATATTATCCAACGGGTGGACAAAGCCGGCGATCATGAGCTGGAAATTGTTAAACTGCAGTTTGCCTCAGCGCCGGAAATTGTCCGCATTCTGGAAAGTATTTATAAGGGCCAGGGCCGTGGTGAGCAACAGCCTGATTTTCTGATCCCGAAAATTGTAGCCGACGAACGCACCAACAGCGTGATTGTCAGCGGTGAGCTGCAGGCCCGCCAGCGTGTGATTGAGCTGGCCAAACGGCTGGATTCTGAGCTGCAGACCAGCGGCAACACCCGGGTGTTTTACCTGAAATATGCCAAGGCCGAAGAACTGGTACCGGTGCTAAAAGGCGTCAGTGACTCTATCGTCGCGGAAGTACAAAGTGCGCAGGGCGCGGCACAGGCTGGTGCCCGTCGTGCTGCCGGTGGCAGTGCCCGGCCAATCAGTATTGACGCGCACGCCGACACGAACGCGCTGGTGATTACCGCCCAGCCGGATATGATGCGATCGCTGGAAGGCGTATTGCGTCAGCTGGATACCCGCCGCGCCCAGGTCTTGGTAGAAGCCATTATTGTCGAAGTATTTGAAGGTGATGGCACCGATTTGGGTGTGCAGTGGCTGAATAAAAATGGCGGTGGGACTAATTTTTCCGGCGGCAGTATTATTCCTATTGTTGATATTGCGGGGGCTGCCCTTGCTGCCCGGCCGACGAAAAACCCGCCCCGTGTAGAGCAATCAACCATTGTTGGTGTACCCAGTGTTACTGTGCCAGTCCCCGATACTGAAGGGAACTATAGCCTTGCTGGTCAGGTGTTGGGTGGGCTAAATGGTGCCATGTTAGGTTTTGTCAGTGGCGACTGGGCGGCTATTTTACAGGCGGTGCGCACCAGCACCAACTCTAACGTACTGGCTACGCCGCATATTACTACCATGGATAACCAGGAAGCGTTTTTCCTGGTCGGGCAGGAAGTACCGGTCATTACCGGCTCTACCACCGGCGCCAATAACACCAACCCGTTCCAGCAGGTACAGCGCCAGGAAGTGGGAATTAAATTAAAAGTCACGCCGCAAATAAACGAAGGCACCGCAGTACAGCTGACGATAGAGCAGGAAGTGTCCAGCATCGGCGGTACTACTGCGGGGGATATCACCATTAACAAACGCGAAATTAAAACCACCGTCATGGCCGACGATGGCGCTACCGTGGTATTGGGCGGCTTAATTGACGAAGATGTACAGGAAAGTGAGTCCAAGGTGCCGCTGTTGGGCGATATTCCGATACTGGGGCATTTATTTAAATCGACCAGTGTGACCAAACGTAAGCGCAATCTGATGGTGTTTATTAAAGCCACTATAGTACGCGATGGCTCGGCGATTTCCGGTATTTCCAAAACCAAATATAACCATATCCGTGCTGAGCAGTTAGTCCGCGAGGCAGAGGGCATCCGTTTAATGCCAAGTACCCGGCAGGTGATATTGCCACAATGGGATGACTCGCTGGCATTACCGCCGACCTTTGATGAATATATGCACAAGCAGCAACCTGCCGCCGCTACAGAGCAAAGGAAGCAGGACTGATGGACACGCTGGACGCAGAACAGGTTAAACCGGCCAGCCACCGTATCCGCCTGCCGTTTGGTTTTGCCAAGCGCCATGGCGTCTTGCTGCAGCAACAGGCACAGGGCGGCTGGCTGTTGTATATTCATAACACTACGCAGCCTGCTGCCGTGCTGGAAGTCAGACGTATGCTGGCCGAGCCGTTTCAGATCAGCCGGCTGTCGGCCATTGAGTTTGAAGCCCTGCTCGAAGCCAGTTATCAGCGCGATTCCAGCGAGGCGCAGCAACTGATGGAAGACATTGGCAACGAGGTCAATTTAGCCTCGCTGGCCGATGATATCCAGGAAAGCGAAGACCTGCTGGAAAACGAAGACGATGCGCCTATTATCAAGCTGATTAACGCCATGCTGGGCGAGGCAATTAAGCTGGGCGCGTCGGATATTCATGTTGAAACCTTTGAAAAAGCGCTGATAGTACGGTTTCGGGTAGATGGTATTTTACGCGAAGTGCTCAGGCCAAACCGGCGCCTGTCCAGCTTGCTGGTCTCGCGCATTAAAGTTATGGCCAAGCTGGATATTGCCGAAAAACGTGTGCCGCAGGATGGCCGGATCAGCCTGCGCATTGCCGGCCGGGCGGTGGATGTACGGGTATCTACCATGCCATCCAGCCACGGTGAGCGTGTCGTACTGCGTTTGCTGGATAAAAACAACTCGCACCTGAACCTGGCCGATCTGGGCATGACGCTGTCGGTGCAGCAGGCCTTTTCGCAGCTGATCTTAAAACCGCACGGCATTATTCTGGTCACCGGGCCCACCGGCTCCGGTAAAAGTACTACCCTGTATGCCGGTTTGACCGAAATTAATACCAAAGATCGTAACATCCTCACGGTGGAAGACCCGATAGAGTACGAGCTCGAAGGCATAGGCCAGACCCAGGTGAATACCAAGGTCAGCATGACCTTTGCCCGCGGCCTGCGCGCCATTTTGCGCCAGGACCCGGATGTGGTGATGGTGGGGGAAATCCGCGATCTGGAAACCGCACAAATTGCCGTGCAGGCCAGTTTAACCGGCCATTTGGTGTTATCCACACTGCACACCAATACTGCCGCCGGGGCTATTACCCGGCTGGAAGATATGGGTGTCGAGGCCTTTTTATTGTCTTCCAGTTTGCTTGGTGTGCTGGCGCAGCGGCTGGTGCGCACCCTGTGCCTGCATTGTAAGGCGGCGCATGAACCGGACAAAGAAGAGCGCAACCTGCTGGGGATCAGTAAAAAAGACGCTGCCGTTATTTACCGTGCCAAAGGCTGTGAGCAGTGCAACCATACCGGTTACCGCGGCCGTACCGGTATTCACGAACTGCTGCTGGTCGATGAGCATATCCGCGAGCTGATCCACAATGGCAAAGGTGAGCAAGCGATTGAAAAATATGTGCGCCAGCATAGCCCCAGTATCCGGGCAGATGGCTTCAGTAAGGTACTCAGTGGTGAAACCACGCTGGAAGAAGTGCTGCGCGTAACGCGTGAGGATCTGTAATGGCGGCGTTTGAATACCAGGCGCTGGACGCGCGCGGCAAAACCGCCAAAGGCGTGCTGGAAGCGGACAATGCCCGCCATGCCCGGAGCCTGCTGCGGGAGCAGAAGCTGGCGCCGGTCAGTGTTACGCTGGCGTCGCAACAGGAAAAACTGCTGGCCAGCGGCAAACAGTGGTTTAAACGCAAAATTTCGGCAGCAGAACTGGCCCTAATCACCCGTCAGTTGGCGACACTGGTCGAAGCCGCTTTGCCGATTGAGAGTGCGCTGCTGGCTGTAGCCGAACAATGCGACAAGCCGCGGTTGAAAAACATGATGATGACGGTGCGCTCCAAAGTGGTGGAGGGCTATAGCCTGGCCGAGGGCCTGGCGGAGTTTCCGCATGTGTTTGATCATCTGTTCCGCTCTATGGTGGCGGCGGGGGAAAAATCCGGCCATCTGGATCAGGTATTAAACCGGCTGGCCGACTATACCGAACAGCGCCAGCATATGCGTAACCAGATCCTGATGGCGTCTATTTACCCGATAGTAATGGTAGTGGTGGCAGTAGCCATCATTGGTATCCTGTTATCCTTCGTTGTGCCGAAAATTACCGAACAGTTTGAGTATATGGGCCAGCAGTTGCCGGCGCTGACCCGGTTTATGATCAGTGCCAGTGAATTTGTGCAAAGTTACGGCCTGTGGCTGGTACTGGCACTGGTGCTGGCAGTGGTACTGTGGCAACGGTTGCTCAGGCGCCCGGCCATACGGCTTAACTATGACCGGCGTCTGCTGCGCCTGGGTATTATCGGCCGTATCGTGTCCAGTATTAATACCGCCCGTTTTGCCCGCACCTTAAGTATTCTTAATGCCAGCGGCGTGCCGCTGCTGGAGGCGATGCGTATCAGTGGCGATGTGCTGTCTAATACGCATATGAAACACAGTGTGGCCGATGCAGCCGCCCGGGTGCGGGAAGGCACCTCGTTACGGGCCGCGCTGGAGCAGACCAAATTATTCCCGCCGATGATGCTGCATATGATCGCCAGTGGCGAAAAAAGCGGCCAGCTTGATGGCATGCTGGAGCGTGCCGCCAATACGCTGGACCGGGAATTCGAAATGACTATGACGGTATCGCTGGAGATATTCAAACCCGCAGTGGTGATTATTCTGGCGGTCATCGTTTTTCTGATCGTGCTGTCTATCCTGCTGCCGATCCTTGAACTTAATAATATGATAGGAAGATAACATGAAAAAAAATGCCGGTTTTACACTGTTGGAAGTGATGGTGGTTATCGTCATCCTGGGCATTATTGCCAGTATGGTGGTGCCAAACCTGCTGGGAAATAAAGAAGCGGCAGATCAGCAAAAAGCCATGGTAGATATTCAGCAGCTGGAGGCCGCGCTGGATATGTATAAGCTGCGTAACGGCTTTTACCCTACCACAGAGCAGGGCCTGCAGGCGCTGGTTGTTGCGCCAACCTCACAACCGGTGCCCCGCGTGTTTCCGGAAGGCGGTTTTATTAAGCGCCTGCCCAAAGATCCCTGGGGTGAAGAGTACATCCTGGTGAGCCCGGGGCAAATGCGGCAGCTTGACCTGTTCAGCAAAGGGCAGGACCGTACTGCAGGCACCGATGACGATATTGGCAACTGGGCCGATACCACAGAACATAACCGTTAAGGCTGATGATGTTGCGCCCTGCTGCCTGCCGTGGTTTTACCTTGCTGGAGCTGATGCTGGTGATCATGCTAATTGGCCTGCTGGCCACCATGGTGACGCTGAATTTCAGCGGGGAATCGCGTCAGGAGCGGCTGGGTAAAGAGGCTGAGCGTTTTCAGCAGGTCACGCAATATGTGGCTGAAACCGCCATGCTGAAACAACAGGAGTGGGGGCTGTACGTGCTGGCAGACCGTTATGGCTTTTTGTATTACGACTATAACCAGGCTAAATGGCTGGAGGCCGAGCAGCCCGACGGGGTGCGCCAGCATAAAGTAGCGGCTGATATCAGCCTGGTACTGGAGCTGGACGGGCTGGAAGGGGCAGACAGCAATTTGTTGTCGCAACTTGACTGGCAGTTTGACGAAGACGGCCAACCAACAGAGGAAGAGCGCAAAATTCCGGTGTTACCCCAGGTGTTCTTATTATCTTCCGGTGAGATCAGCCCGTTTAAACTGGTGTTTAGTGAGCAGTCAGAGCTAACCGTGCTGTACAGTGCAGTCAGTACCGATTTCAGTATTCCGCTGCAGCGCACCGATATAGTGGCACAACGGCCATGATAAAACGTGGCTTTACCCTGCTTGAGCTGCTGGTGGCGATGGCCATTTTTGCCACCGCCGGCGTGGCGGTGATGCAGGTCAGCTCGGCCCATGTCCGCAACCTGTCGCAACTGGACGAGCTGACGGTGGCCCGTTATATCGCCGATAACCAGATGCAGCTGGCGCTGCTGGATAACGCCTGGCCCGGTCAGGAAAAAACGCAGGGTGAGCTGGAAATGGCTAACCGCAACTGGTTGTGGCAGCAACAGCTGCTCAAAGTGCCGGACGACGATCTGCGGTTAGTACACATCAGTGTCAGCCTGGCAGAATCACCGCAGCAGGTGGTGTTCGAGCTGAGCAGTTACAAGGGGAAACCCGGTGCGTAGCGCCTGCCAGCTGCAACGCCTTAATGCCAACCGTGGTTTCACGTTTATTGAAATGCTGCTGGCGGCGGCCATTTTTGCCCTGGTTGGCCTGGCATCTGTCGCGGTACTGTCAACGGTCAGCCGTACCAACGAGCTGTCACGTGAGAGCAGCGAGCGCCTGATCCAGCTGCAGCACACTATGCTGATGCTGGAGCGTGACTTTTTGCAGATCAGCGTACGGCATGTGCGGCTTGATGGAGAGGCGCCACAGAAAAACCGTTTATTCGGCGAAAAGTTTTTACTAAGCAGTGAAGATCACGGCGTCAGTTTCACCCGCCAGGGCTGGCGCAACCCCGGCATGATATTGCCACGCAGTGAAATACAGACGGTAGCCTACCGCTTGCAGGAAGGCACTTTACAGCGGCTGTTTACACTGTACCCTGATGCTGTCACAGGGACTGAGCCCAGGGTGCAGCCGTTGCTCAGCGGCCTGAGCGGCTTTGAAATACACTACCTGCAGGGCAAAGAATGGCAGGAACGCTGGCAGGATGCTAATTTCCCTGCCGCGGTGCGTATCACCCTGACCGACGAATATGCCGGCAAACTGCAGCGGGTACTGTTGCTGCCGGATGCCGTAGTTGCCGGCGGAGGGCAAAACTGATGCGCCGCGGCAGCAGGCAGCATGGTGTGGCGCTGGTGGCCGTATTAATGATTATTGCCATAGTTGTGGTGATCGCCGTTGACATGACAGCGCGGTTGCAGCTGCAACTGCAGCGCCAGCAAAACCTGCAGCAACAGCAGCAGGCGTTCTGGTATGCCATGGCGGGCGAACAGTTCAGCCGGGTACTGTTAGCGCGCACCCTGGCCGGGCAGGAAACCGTGAATTTGTCGCAGGACTGGGCGTGGCAGGGTGCCAGTTTTCCGGTTGATAATGGCACTATAGCCGGTGAGATTACCGATTTACGCAGCTGTTTTAATTTAAATGCGCTGCAGAATGTGCAGCCGCAAGGTGGCGGCAGGGTTGAACAAACAGTGGCGCAAACCGCGTTTCAGCGCCTGCTGGAGCTAACCGGTGTTGAACTGTCGCTGCCGGCAGAATATCTGGCCGCCCGCCTGGGTGACTGGCTGGATGAAGACAGCTTGCTCAGCACCGCCGGCAGTGCCGAAGATGACGATTACGCAGCGTTGCGTTTTCCGTATTACAGCGCTAATACGCTGATGGCCAGTGTGTCGGAGCTGCGGGTCATACTGGATGTAACACCGGCAGATTATCAGGCGCTGCTGCCCTATGTCTGTGTAGTGCCGGAGGATAACCGCTTGTTGCTAAACGTAAACACACTGACAGCAGACAATGCCGTATTACTGGCAGCGTTGATCCCGGAGCTGACGGAGCAAGCCGCCGCAGACATTATTGCCGATCGGCCGGAACAGGG
>CAZEGA010000150.1:6816-8123 GCA_964511675.1 uncultured Rheinheimera sp. | reverse complement strand
ATAGAACGGATGCTGAAAATTCTCGGCGGCCTGGATGCCTCGCTCGATCAACAAAACGGCGGCGAAGTGGCTGCTAATATGCAAAGGCTGTATCAGCATTGTGGCCATGCCCTGCTCAATGCCAGCCTGAAAAACGACTTAACCGAGCTGGATACTGTGCGCGTTATTATGACCAACCTGCAGCAAGGCTGGCAGGGCCTGGCCCAGGGCGCCGCCTGACAGGGGTTTTCGCTTCCCGGTGTGACACTTTTCTACCGCTGCTTTGCCAGCGGTTTTTTTATACCAACATTCAAGGGGTCAGAACACTTGAACAAACGGCTGCGCCGTGCTGCGTTTCGAGGGTTTCAAGTGTTCTGACCCCTTGAACGTCTTATGGCGGCAAGGCGGCCGTTGCCACTGCTTCCGGCTGGCGGAAATATTACTTCCGCATTTTGCTGTCTATATATAAAAATTGGTTATAAATCATATGCTTTCATTGTGGCCTGAGAGTTGCTTCTGCTGGTGGAGTAGTCGTCTCTGACAGGTGCAGATAGTGTCATCAACCCCGTTACACAGTGCTGATATCCGCAGGCAGCTGGCGCAGTTGCAGCGTAGCCTGCTGCAGGCGGCACAGGCCCGGGACTGGCCACAGCTGCGGCAGATCGATCGGCAGTTGCTGGCACTGGTACAACAGCTGGCACTGGAGGGGATTAAACCGCAGTTTGCCGCCGAACTTGCCGTACTGCAGCAGAATTATCAGCAGGTATTAACATTGGCAAAACATGAATTAAGCCATACCGAGGCCAGGATGCAACAGTTTAACCAGAATAAGTCCGGTGTGGTGGCGTACCGCCAGACCGAAGAAGGACGGCAGCCATGAGCCAACTGGTTATTAGTACACACCCCGCTGCCGCAACAGCTGCCGTGGCAGCACCGGTCAGTGCTGCAGGCGCTGCACCGGCGGCAGAACATAGCACAGACAGTTATGCCGGCGTATTGGCGCAATTGCCCCGGCAGCAGGAGCCTGCATGGCCAGAGCCACAATTGCCAGAGCAGCTGCAGGGGGCTGACTTGCCGCACGCGCCGGATATGCCAATGCCGCAGATCCCGCCAATGTTATTAGCGCTGATAACCTACGACAGTGCTGTGCCGGAAGTGCCAGTGCCGGCGGAACATGCCGCTGATCAGGCTGAGCTTATGCCGCCAACCTGGCTGGCAGCTGCGCCGGTGCTGGCAGAATACGCTGCGGATCAGGCTGGGCTTATATCTGCACCGGCTGCACCGCCAGCGGAAGCTGCCGCAGCTTGGCCGACAGCAGTGTTACCCGG
>CAZEGA010000150.1:0-6716 GCA_964511675.1 uncultured Rheinheimera sp. | reverse complement strand
CAACCCGGTTACTGTTTTACACACCGACCCTGTACTGGCAGCAGGGCAGCCGCTGACATTGCCTGCAGCAGAGCTCCGCCTGGCCGTATCAGCTGATACTGCGGTAGCTGGTTACCCGCATACAGATATAGCTGCGCTGCCCTTGCCGGCAACTGCACCGCCAGCGGAAGCTGCCGCAGCTTGGCCTGCTGCTACAGTATTACCCGGCAACCCGGTTACTGTTTTACACACCGACCCTGTACTGGCAGCAGGGCAGCCGCTGCCATTGCCTGCAGCGACAGAGCTCCGCCTGGCCGTATCAGCTGATACTGCGGTAGCTGGCAATATACATACAGACGTGGCAACTGCAACTGCAACTGCGTTACTGAGTACTGCGCCAGAAGCTGAAACAGCAACGGTCACTGTGCAGCACTATACTGCTACAGGCAGCAGTCAGAGATTGACCGGCTTAAGTCGGTCTGCGCCGGGCTTTGACAGCCTGCCGCAACCGCTTGCTATGCCGCTACAGCCGTTTATCCGCCAGGGCGGCATTACTCCTGTTTTATATCAGGAGGCGGTATCGGGTGTCAGCCAGGCTGTTGCTGGGTTGCAGCCGGCCAGTGCCGTGGCCGGTGATACAGTATTTCAGTGGAAGGCAGAGCAACTGGGCTCACAAAGCAGCCAGTGGGGCCAGAAACTGGTGCATCTGTTGTCGGACAAAATTAATTTACAGCTGGGGCAGCATATTCAGCGGGCACAGATCCGGCTGGACCCGCCACGGCTGGGGCTGATTGAACTGATCGTAACGATGGATGCCGACCGCACCAGCGTGCAGCTGTACGCCAGCAACAGCCAGATGCGGGACGCCATGCAGCAAAACCTGGAGCAGTTGCGCCAGCAACTGGCGCAGCGGCTGGGCAGCGACCAGCAACTGGATATCGATGTCCGGGATCAGCATGCACAGCAGCAACAACCGCATAGCCAGGCAGGCGGCACAATTGCGGCCCAGCTGGCGGATGACGAACAGACTGCAGCAACCGGCACCGTTGCCGCATTAAGTACAGATCGGCTGAATCGGCTGGTATAGGAGAGAAGTGCAGATGAGAGTATTAATATTAGTGATCGCGGCTGTGTTACTGCTGGCGGCTGGCGGGGGCGTTGCTTATTACTTTCTGGGGCAGCAGCAGAGCAGCGTAGCTGAACAACATAAAACCCTGTTTTACCCGCTGGAGCGTTTTGTTATCAGCGTAGACAATGCCCAGCATTCACGTTATCTGGTGCTGGAACTGACGCTGCTAAGCCGTGACAGCCAGGTGCTGGCGCAGTTGCCGGATGCAGCGCCTTTGCTGCGTAATGCGCTGGTGGAGCACTTCAGTAATGTCAGTCACGCGGAAGTTAAAACCGGTTTTAAAGATATTCCGCAGATCCAGACTATACTGCTGGACAAGTTTAACCACACTTTACGCCAGCACAGGTTCAGTTATCAGATTGAACAGGTGCTGGTGACCAACGTGTTTATTCAGTAGGCGGCACTATGCTGGCGACAACTCCCTGGCCGGACCCGGAACACAGCAGCAGTTTTCAGCTCAGCCCGTCACAGGAGGCCAAACTGCTGAACCGGTACGGCTATCTGGTTAAGCGCTCGGCCGCGCATTTACGCAGCCTGGTGGGCAGTATGGTGGATAAGGACGATTTACAGCAAATCGGCCTGATGGGGTTGCTCAGTGCGTTGCGCCGCTATGGCCGGGAAGTGGATGAGCAGTTTGAGTCTTATGCCTTTAAACGCATTCGCGGTGCCATGCTGGATGAATTCCGCCGTACAGACTGGCGGCCCAGGCAACTGCGGCAACAGGCGCATCAGTTACGCGATAAAAGCCGTGAGCTGACCCGTGAGCTGGGCCGGGTGCCGACAGATGAAGAGCTATGCGCTGCGCTGAATATAGACCAGCAGGCTTTCCTTGAGCTGCAGTACGTTGGCCAGGCGGAAGCAATGGAAAGCCTGGACTTGCTGCTGGAGCAACAGGCAGAAGGGCAGTTGGGCAGCACTAGTATGGGCCAGCTGGAGCTGCGCTTGTCGTTAAAAAAAGCCATAGCGTCACTGCCGCAGCGCAACAGCCTGCTGTTGCAGCTGTATTATGCCCATGAACTGAATATGAAAGAGATTGCGCTGGTATTGCAGCTGACCGAATCCCGGGTGTGTCAGCTGCACAAGCAATCGGTTGAACTGCTCAGCAACAAGCTGGCACAATGGTAAGGGTACAGGAAGCGGAACAATGCAGAAAATAATAGGTTTTATTATAGTGCTGGGGGCGGTTGTCGGCGGTTATATGTTTGCCGGTGGTAATGTCGCTACCCTGTGGCAGCCCGCCGAATTCCTGATCATCTTCGGTGCCGGTTTCGGCGCGCTGGTGGTGGGGAACTCCTCTTACGTGCTAAAAGAAATGTGGCGCCAGGTTGCCGCACAGTTTGTCAGCCACAAAAACAGCAGCGCGCTGTACCGTGAATTGCTGCTGTTAATGTATACCTTGCTGGATCTGGCGAAAAGCAAAGGCTTGCGTGCACTGGATGAGCACGTGGAGAGCCCGCAGACCAGCTCTGTGTTCCTGGCTTATCCGCTGGTGCTGGAGCACGAGGCGCTGGTGGTATTTGTTTGTGACAACCTGCGGTTGATGAGTATGGGCAAGCTGAATGCGCATGACTTTGACAGCATGCTGGAGCAGGAAATTTATACCATAGAGCAGCAAAAGCTGAAGCCGTCCTCGGCAATGGCCATGGTAGCAGAAGCCATGCCGGGCTTTGGTATTCTGGCGGCGGTAGGCGGCATTATTATTACCATGCAGCATCTGGACGGGCCGCTGAGCAATATCGGTTATCATGTGGCAGCGGCGCTGGTGGGGACTTTTATTGGTATCTTTGGCTGTTACTGCCTGATGGCACCGCTCAGTTCTGCCATGGAACAGTATGTGAAAAAGCAGGTGGCGCTGCTGGAATGTGTCAGGGCTATTTTAGTGGCGCACGCCAAAGGCCATGTCGCTTTAGTGGCAACTGATTCCGGCCGCCGGGTGATCAACGAAGAACTGAAACCATCTTTTACCACGATGGAGCAGTGGATCAACGATAAGGCCGCCTGATGAACAGTACGCCGGTCATTATTAAGCGCAGCCAGCGCAGTGCAAGCAAGGGTAAAGCCAGCGGTGCCTGGAAGGTTGCCTTCGCCGATTTTACCCTGGCCATGATGGCGTTCTTTATGGTGTTGTGGATTTTAGAAGTATCCAACATTAAAGAGCGCGCTGAAATTGCCAACTATATGCGCACTCATTCTATTTTTGACGGCAGCCCGGACCCGTTCAAGCCGGGTAACAGCCCGTTTCCGGTCGATCTGGGCGGCACCCCTTCGGTAGTGGATAAACATTCTGCTAATGCGCTGCCACCGGACAACCCGTTGCCGGGGATGTCGGAGTACCTACAGGTACCATCCGGTGATGAACGGCCATTAGCCGGTAAAGGGGATAAACTTAACTCGCTGATTGACGGGCAGTTTGATACGCCGGCTCAGCTCAGCCTGCTGTTGCAGGCGTTTGAACAACTGGCGGCAGAGCAACTGGCGCAGGCACATATCCAGCTGGACATAGTGCCATCCGGTTTGCGCGTGATTATTCGTGACAGTAAAGAGCGGCAGATGTTTGTGCGCGGCCAGATCCGTATGACGCCGTTTTTTGAAGATTTACTGCTGAGCCTGGGGCCGGTATTTCAGAAAGTACAGAACAAGCTGATTATCTCCGGCCATACGGATAACACGGCGTTCAGTGGCAGCCAGTACAGCAACTGGGAACTGTCGGGCGACCGGGCATTACAGGCACGGCAGGTACTGGTCGCCGGTGGTATGCCGGTTTCGCGCGTGGCGCAGGTGGCCGCGTTCTCCGCAACCCGGCCGTTAAATGAACAGGTGCCGCAAAGCAGCGAGAACCGCCGCATAGAGCTGCTGATCTTAACCAGCAGCGCAGAAGCTGAGTTAAACCAGCTGTTTGCGCCGGAGCATCCTGATAACGCAGTACAGCAGGCGGCCGATGCCGCCCAGCGCAATCAACCGGTTAACCGCAGTGGTGTAAGGATTAATGATTAAACGCAGTAAACCTGATATAGCCCGGCGCTATCTGCGCTGGTATTTCTGCACGGCTACGTTGCCGCATGAACAACAGGCGCAGGGTATACCGGTAAAACTTTACCAGTCCGGCCTGTTTGGTAACCAGATTTGCCTGGCCGTACTAAAGGACATCAGTCTGGGCGGGGCGGGGATACTGGTGCCGTTAAGCCGTCCGGTGCCAGATTTGATTACCGTGGAATATGACAGCGAAACCCGGATTAGCGCTGAAGTGGTTTACCGGCGTCAGGTCAGTGATAAGTTGATATTTTTAGGCTTGAGCTGGCGTGATCACAAACGCGAGCAGCGGCTGCGGTTACTGCGGCGCCTGAGCAAAAAAGCGCTGCGTGAGCAGCGGGACAGCAGCGATACGCCTCAGACAGCAGAGTAATACTATGAAAACGCCATCGTTATTAATTCCGGCAGCCCAGGCTGCGCATTTTCCGGCTTATGCCCTGACGGTGGAGCAGCGCCGTTTCAGTGCAGCCAGTCAGCGCGCCCGGCAGTTGTTGCCGGATCTGGCCCGGCAGATAGAAACAGAGCTGAGCCGGGTGCTGACCGATATTACGTTTAGCATAGAGCTTAACCTGTGCCAGGGTACAGCGCTGGACGGCTGGCTGGCAGAACCGGGCCGCCTGTTGCTGCAATGCCCTGTGCTGGTGCCGGTTGACAGCCATTGTTATGTCGCTCTGGATTATACCGGTATCCACCACCTGGCTGATCTGGCACTGGGCGGCCAGCTAAGCAAGACCACCGATACCGAACCCAAAGCTGAGCTCAGTGCATCTGAACTGCGGATCTGCAACCGGGTGGCCCAGCGCCAGCTGCAAGCCATACAGCAGTTGCTGTTCGGCGAGCAGTCAGTATTGCCGGCCAGTGTGGTAAAACAACACCAGCCACCGGCACAGCTGCAGTATTTACCGCTGAAAGTGCGTTTAGTGCTGGACAGTGAAGCCATCAGCTGGTTTTTATGGCTGCCACTGGTGTTTTTTGTCGCAGCAACAGCGGAAAATGCCAGCGGTAAGGCGGTGGATATAGCGCCCTGGCCCCGGATACCGGTGCAGTGCCGGGTGGAAATGGTGCGTAAAAAGGTCAGCCTGCAACAGCTGGAAGCCTGCATGGCCGGTCAGGTGTTGCCAATTGAATTAACCGCTGCCATGAGCTGGCAGCTGAATTCGACTACATTATTTCTGGGCAAGGTAGCAGAAGAAGCTAACGGCCTGGTGTTCCAGATCACTGATATTGTTAACCGAGAGACACAAGCATGAGCGATAAGCCTAATCAGAACAGCGGCCTGGATACGGCCTTAGCCGATCTGGACATGATGGATATGGACGATGTATTTGGCCAGGGCTCAGCACAGGCAGAGGTTAGGGTTGATGGTCTGGCCATGTTTCGTGATGTACCGCTGACAGTCACGCTGGAAGTGGCCAGTGCAGAGGTCACGCTGGGCGAACTGAGCCGGGCCGGTGTCGGTGACGTGCTGCCGCTGAATAAAGCCGTAGGCGAGGCGCTGGACGTGAAAGTAAACGGTGTACTGTTTGCTAAAGCCGAAGTGGTGATGGTAGATGGCAGGTATGGCCTGAAGTTTGTCAAATCTGACACAGCCGGGCAGCATGATTAAGCTATTGCTGCGCTACGGCCCCTGGCTGCTACTGCTCCTGCTGGCGGTAGTGCCGCAACTGGCCCAGGCCAATGAGCTGACGCTTTTGTCTGTGCGCGATGCCGACGGCGGGCAGGATTACAGCGTAAAGCTGCAAATTCTGCTGCTGATGACGGCACTGAGCCTGATCCCGGGCATGCTGATGGTACTGACCTCTTTTACCCGTATTGTTATTGTCCTGGCGATATTGCGCCAGGCCATAGGGTTACAGCAAAGCCCGCCGAACCGGGTGCTGATTGCTATTGCCATGATGCTGACGCTGCTGATCATGCGGCCGGTATGGCAGGACATTTACCAGCATGCGTTTAAGCCCTTTCAGGCCGAACAAATGACGCTGGAGCAGGCACTGGTACGGGCCGAACAGCCGTTGCGCCAGTTTATGCTGGCCCAGACCCGTGAAAATGAATTGCATCAGGTACTGCTGATTGCCAGGGAACCTACCACTATGGCGGCGGCTGACGTGCCGTTTGAAGTGCTGATCCCGGCTTTTGTGCTGAGCGAGCTGACCACAGCGTTCCAGATTGGCTTTATGTTATTTCTGCCGTTTCTGATCATTGATATGGTGGTGGCCAGTGTGCTGATGTCGATGGGGATGATGATGCTGTCGCCGCTGATTATCAGCCTGCCGTTTAAACTGATGATTTTTGTGCTGGCTGATGGCTGGTCTATGGTGGCCGGTACCCTGGCAGCAACCTTCGGAACTATGTGATGAGCTATGCCATGCACCATGCTATGCGCTATGCCAGAAACGGAGCCAGGCCATGAGTCCGGAACAGAGCACTGAACTGATCGCCCAGGCGGTATATACCATTATCAAGATTTTGCTGGTGATGGTGGTACCCAGCCTGATCCTGGGGCTGATTATCGCTGTATTTCAGGCTGCCACGTCTATTCAGGAACAAACCCTGACCTTTTTACCCCGTATGCTGCTGA
>CAZEGA010000149.1:0-8149 GCA_964511675.1 uncultured Rheinheimera sp. | reverse complement strand
TATCCGGCCAGGCCGGTTTGTTTAGCGAGCCAGTGATCCGGGCCATGAAAAAGGGGGGGGGCACACCGATAATTTTCCCGCTGTCAAACCCGTCCCGGCAGGTGGAAGCCACACCAGAGCAGGTGATCAGCTGGACAGAAGGTGATGTGATTATCGCCACCGGCAGCCCGTTTAAACCTGTGACATACAACGGCACTATTTACCCGGTGGCACAATGCAATAACAGCTATATTTTCCCCGGCGTCGGTCTGGGGGTATTGGCTTGTAAAGCCCGGCTTATCAGTGATGAAATGCTGCGGGCCGCCAGTAAAACCCTGGCTGCTGCCTCGCCGCTGGCCAACACCGGCAAGGGTGGCTTACTACCAGCCTTTACCGAACTATCAGCCTTAAGTAAGCAAATTGCCTTTAACGTGGCGAAGGTAGCCATGCAGCAAGGGCTGGCACTGCAGCTGACAGACGAGGTACTGCAGCACAAAATTGAAGATAACTTCTGGAGCCCGCAATACCGGCAGTATAAACGTGTCAGTGCCTGACAACGCAATAAAGGTGCACGACAAAACTGCTTACAATTTGTTTTAGACTATTGTGCATCACAGGATTAGGCTGGGTTACTGATAACCACAATAAGAAGGCTCCTTTGATGCACAAGTCGATCCTCGCCCTTAGCATTGCTGCTATTCTCGCCGGTTGCAGCCCGGCACCTGAGTCAGCCAATATCAGCCCTGCTACGCCGGCCGCAGAAAGCACGGTACAGCAGGTTGCAGTACTGTCAGAAACCGAACGGCTGAATCAATGGTTTGAGCTGAAATATGAAGAGCAATTGCAGCAAAGCCCGTTGCAAATGACATTTTTAGGCCGCAAAGATAAGTATGATCAGGTAGATGATACGTCCAGTGCCGCAGAAGAGCAGCAACTGGCATGGCTGGCGGCCACAGTAGCAGAGTTGAAAGCCGGCTTTGACTATAGCAAACTGGACCCGGAAGCGCAGACGTCTTACGACATCTGGGTTTATCAGTATCAGCAGGCACGGGACGGCGTGCCGTTTCGCAAAAATGGCTATGTGTTTACCCAAATGCAGGGCATTCATGCCATGCTGCCGCAAATTATGATCAACTTTCATAAGGTCGATACGGCAGAAGACATGCAGGCTTATATTAAGCGCATTGCAGGCATCAGCCGGGCTTTAGTGCAATTGCTGGACCGGGCCAAAGCCAATGCAGAGCATGATGTACGGCCGCCCCGTTTTGCCTACGACGGTGTGCTGGAGCAAATTAACAATCTGATTAACGGCGCCCCCTTTACGGATGCCGAGCAGGATATTCCGCTGTGGAGTGATGCCAAAGGAAAAATTGCTGCACTGGTGCAAGCCGACAAACTGACCGACGAACAGGCGCAGCAGCTGTCAGCGGATACCAAAGCTGCACTGCAAACCCATTTCCTGCCAGCCTACACTGCATTGCAACACTGGCTGCAGCAGGATATTCAGTTTACCGATCAGATAGCGACAGGTGTCGGCAAACAAACAGGCGGTACGGACTATTACAATTACCGCTTAAAAGTCTCCACCACAACCGACTTAACAGCAGAGCAAATTCACCAGATTGGCCTGGACGAAGTGGAGCGTCTGACTAATGAGATGATTGCCATTAAAGACAAAGTGGGCTTTAAAGGTGATTTAACCGCCTTCTTTAAATTTATTAAGGAAGATGACCAGTTTTATTATCCTGATACCGACGAAGGCCGTGCAGGTTATCTGGAAGACTCGCGCCAGTATCTGGCGTTTATCAATCAGCAACTGCCAAATTACTTCGGTATTTTGCCCAAAGCCGACCTTATCGTAAAGCGGGTAGAGCCGTTTCGTGAACAGCCTGGCGCGGCACAGCATTATTTCCCCCGCACCCCTGATGGTGCCCGGCCGGGGATTTATTACGCGCATTTAGCCGATATGCGCTCTATGCCGAAAAATGAAATGGAAGCCATTGCCTACCATGAAGGCAACCCGGGTCACCATATGCAAATTTCAATTGCGCAGGAGCTGACATCGGTACCGGTTTTCCGCACTCAAGCCGGCTTTACCGCTTATGTTGAAGGCTGGGCACTATATTCTGAACTGCTGGCCAAAGAAATGGGCGCGTACCAGAACCCGTATTCCGATTTTGGCCGCCTGATCACCGAAATGTGGCGCGCCGTGCGTCTGGTGGTAGACACCGGCCTGCACAGCAAAGGCTGGACCGAGCAGCAGGCTATAGATTATTTCCTCGCTAAAACGCCGATTGCGCAAGGGGCAGTGATCTCAGAAGTGCGCCGTTACATCGTCTGGCCAGGGCAGGCGACAGCCTACAAGATCGGCATGATTAAAATCCTGCAACTGCGTGAGCATGCCAAACAGCAGTTAGGCGATAAATTTGATATCCGGGCTTTTCACGACACTGTATTAAGCGGCGGAGCCCTGCCACTGGACGTACTGGAGAAGCGAGTAAATAACTGGATCGCTACAGTAAAAGCACCGTAACAGCCATTAACCTCAAAAAACGCAGTGCAACAACACTGCGTTTTGTTACAGCTTAAACTGCACAACGGCGAATTATGCATTTAACATAATATACATTATGGGATATATATAATTAGGCAAAAACAGCTTTGTTATCGCCGTTAGTATCCAAACCGCCAAAAACAACAGTTACAGCCAGTATCGCGGCTAACACTGACTTATTCAGCTTTTTTGCCAGATTGTGCCATGCGCTCTTGGCTTCCTCTGACTTTGCTGTTTCCTCTGCCAGTTGCACTAAAACCCAATCGACCGACAGATTGCATTCATGTGCAATGAATAACGCCTGTGTTTCGTTCAGGTGTCTATTCTCAGTTCCTTTGCGAATTTTGCTCAGGTTGCCTTTGTGCATTTCTGGCAGCAGTGCCGCTACTTCTGCATCAGTTTTGATTCCCTTAGCTTTTTTAAATTCATCAATCATTTCGTTGCTAAAGTTCATACAAAATTCCAGTTATCGACTTGACAACCTCTTTCAAGAGGATCACAATCAGACTTAGGTTATCAAGTTGATAACTAAATCCAGTTAACAAAGTATACTCTAGGCGGGAACCATGAGCGAATTAAACCTAATCAAAACAGTGCTGTTTAACGCAGCAAACCTGAATGACGCATTAACTAAATTAACCGAGCTGGGTATCCAATACCGCGCCTGTACGTTCACTGACAACGGCTACCACGTTACCGGCCATGATATTACGTTCTGGCCAACCCAAAGCTTACGTTGCCCCTTGGCGGTCTGTATTAACGGCAACCTTTTTGATTATGATGACCGCCTTTCTTTTTTAGCTGGCCAGTGTGAAACAGTGGAAACTCCGGTTCCCGCCGCTTCTCCTGAAACCACTGGTCAGCGCCCCACATATCTGGAAGTTAGCTTCGACCGTAGTGGAAATCTTGTGCAGAAGATTTACCCTAAACTGTCTCAGGTTCGCCAGTCCATACGCATAGAACGCCGCCTTAATCGCTCACAAGCTAAGGGGCTTTCGTCATGAATAAGCGCCTTTCATTTAGATTGCGTCGTACTCTTTTTAACTTCGCTCAACTCGTACTCGAAGCTTTTATCATTGCCGCTTTTGTATCAGCTTTCTTGCTGGCTTACGTACTTGATTATCTGGCTAAATCAGGCGGTGAAGCATGACCAGCCGCAACGCCAAGTATGAAAACGCTATGCGTCTTGCTGGTCGCGTTAAGTTAACCGTTTGGGTTCCTGCTGCAGTAGCACCAGATTTTAAGCTTGCTGCTTCGTTATTCTGCTTAAACTCTGACTTAACTGTTAGCCAGTTACGTGATGTTCGTACAGGTCGCTTTTTGTCTATTCATGCACCCGTCACTGGTGACGCAGGCGGTGCAGCATGAACCTGCAAGACCTGAAAACCTTTATCAGCCACAATATGCTGAACTGCCTGGAGTGCTCACCTGCTCTGCTGGGTGAGCAAAAACAGCGTATCTTTGAGGTGTTCGCTTACATCAAAACGCCCGACAAGCTTGTTCAGGTTGAGCTGCAGTACCACACCGACCGGCCGTTTACTGAACAGGCAGAGGTAACGCGTTTTTTCTCTACAGCCGGTGTACCAAAGCACAAAATTCACTTTGTGTACCCCAAAGGCGGCGATTATTACCGCACTGCGGAGCAGTACGCATGATTGATATGGTAAAGCTGTCTGTCCCATTTCTTGACCAGTTCACGCTACAGCTTGGCTCTGGCAAAGCAGAGCCTGATATGGTTCTTTTAATGCGCGAGTTCGGCATGTCGCTTGAGGGCTCTGTTAGATATGACAATGGCTTGCCTATCCATGAACGTTTGCGCCATAAGTTTGAATCACTGCCTAGCTACTTTGCGTCACTGGCCTATAAGGTATGCCGTGATGATTTAAAGGGGTTTCCGTACATTGCTATTCAGGGCAACCCGGCAAAATTGCTGACTGGCCATAATGTCTTTGGCTCTGATGACCCGTCTCTTTGCACGTTCGCCGTAGTACATGCCTTTATGCTGGCCTTTCCTGAGCTTTGCGACATTCTTGACTGGTACCACTCAACGATTGATTTTATCGACGTTACCTACACAGCCAGGCTGCCAAACGACAAACAAGCCCAGCAGGCGCTTAATGTGCTGAAAAACATTTCATACGGGCAGATGAAAGTTAGCGAGTGCACCCATGAAAGTACAACGTACTGGAACCGTGGCAGCCAGCACTTAGTGCGTAAAGCCTATTTAAAAGCCCCTGAGTTATCCAAACGCATTGATGAATTAACCCGCAAGCTGGCCAAAGAAAAACACGACCATTACGCCCAGCAGATAACCGCCATAACAAGCGATGAAGTGCACGACATGGCAAAGGGTGCCATACGCTTTGAATGCCGCTTATACGGCCGCTGGTTGCGTGATAAGGGCATACATCTGGCCCTTGGAAAGTTTACTGAATATACATCTGAAAAAATTACTGAATTATGGCGGCTGGCCTTTCAACCAGTCTTTAAATGCTTCGAGGGGGCATCCGTGAACGCTCAAGACCACAGTCAGGTACTGGAAAATTTGCGCTTGGCGCATCATCGGGTAACGCGTACCGGCAATATTAGCTATTCCAAGGCTGAACGGCTGTACGATTTTTACACCGCTATTGTGCGTGATGGCTATCTGTCGACTAAAAACCGCATCTGCGAACGCAGCCGCGCCACGTTTATGCGCAATCAGGATGGCCTGCTCGGTGCGGGGTTGTCGCTGGCCCAGCTGATGCAATTTACCGGCGAGCAAACCAACGTGATCCCTTTAATCCAGCTTATCAATATCGACTTTAGCAAACAGCTGCCTGACAGCTGGCAAGAGCCGTTATCGCTCAAAGAACAGGCCAGACTGCGCCCGGCCTTAAAACTGGCGTCTTAAATCGAGGAAATGAAGATGGAACAACCAACCGGCTTTTTTATTCGCGGCATTTACATGGGAACCCATATTGCCCAGTCAAAACCTGACCAGAACGGCCAGATAAAAGAAACGCTTTACTGCGGCGTTAAACACTTTTCAGAGGGCAAATATGGCGCTGAATCGCATATTACCGAGCTGTGTATCAGTAAGGGCTTAACAGAAAAAGGTATTGCGGCAAAGCTGCACGCGTTCACTGGCAAGACCGTAGAACTGCCCTTTTTTGAAATGAAGTGGAGCAACGGCAATGGCAAAACATTTTTTTTAGCCAATGACATTGTTAACCAGCTTCAACCTGTTAAGGCGGCCGGCTAATGAAAGTTTTAGCCGTTCTGCTGATTGCGCTTTTCTCTCCGGAGCTGCTTGCACAGTGCGCATACCCACAGCAGGACGGCACCTTTATTTTTACGGCTGACACAGCGGCAGCCTGTACCGGGTACTGGTTAGTTACAGCATCTGAATACAGCGCCTATTTGTCAGCAGTAGAAATTACCGTCGCAGATGTTACTGCGGCGTTTATGTGGGGCTTTGGAGCAATAGTGTTCTTTAGCTTCTTAGCGTTTAAGGTCGAAATGGCGACCAGGACAATTCGGAGAATGTAATATGGCTGATATTTTTGCATCAGTAGATTTAGCTGGAGTAGCAACCTTTGTGGCCGGTGCCGGTGTGTTAATCGTCGGTATTGCGCTGGCGTTTAAAGGCATTGCACTGTCAAAACGCGCTGTTAAGTCGGCGTAACAACATGGGCGGCTTAATTGTCGCCCTAATCTACACGCTTATTGCGGTGATTGGGGCGCTTTGTGGCTTTATCGTGTCGTTAAAACTCTTCAAGGTTTAATGATGAAATATCTACTTTGCGCCCTGCTCTTATGCGGGGCTTTTTTTTCGATTACCGGTCATGCAGAAGAAACACCGGCACCGCTACAATGCAAACCCGGTGAAACACCCCTGCTCAATATGGGCGGCTGTGGTCAAACTGCACCAGAAAATGGCTGTGAGATTGAAAATATTCGCTGGGACAGATTCAATGCACCTGGTTATGGTACTGGCATAGTATCTGGTAAAACCATACAACCCATAACTAACATTATTAAATCTTTTGACGGCGAAGCTCCTGAAGGACCCTGCTTTCATAATGAAACAAGAGTTTATTTTACAACAACAACCAATACTCATAATTTATCAGTTTCATGCTCTAGTGAATCACCTCGTAATGTACCGTTTACCATTACTAAGACGATGAATCGTAAATCTGTTACAGGTAGTTCATCGTCTCCTTTACAATGTACTCGCACCGATGTTGACCCCTATATTAATACTGTATCATCTTTCGTGACTGTGACTACTAAGCTCACTGATGAAGTTAAATGCCCCGACTCTCACCCCATCGGCCCGGTCTTTTATGATGATGGTCAGATGATTGGCAACTACTGCTATTACATACCTGAGCCCCCCTGCGATGACCCGCTAGGCAACTGTGACCCTGATGAACCAGAACCACCGGAAGAGTGCGGTGGCCCATTAAACCCCTGTCCTTCTCCACCTTGCGCTCCAGGCGGCAATGGCATGATGGTTTGTAAAGACAATCCGGATGATAAATGTGACCTTGTTTCTGCCGAAATTGATGAGAACGGAAACCCTCAGCCTGTTTATGCTAACTGTCAGGAAGGTTGTGGCTTTATTCTGGGGAGTTTTTTTTGCGCAACTAAGCCTGATGATATGCCGTCCTTTGAAAAGTGCAAATTCACATTTAACGGCTATGCCTGCCCTTCTGAGCCAAATGACAATATAACAGACCCTGAAAAGCCTATTCAGGATATGAAAAAGCAGGATTTTAAGGATACTAATATCGGTGTTGAATCCCGGCAGGATAAAACTAACGATTTATTGGAAACACTTATTGCAACCAACATCACTGATGCTGAAAACCTCTCAAAGCTTCAGGAAGAAGGTAACGCCGGCACAGGTAAGTCTAATAACTACTTAAAAGATATTGATTCGAACATAAAAAAAGTTGCTGATGATTTTGGTGATTTTGTAAAGCCTGGTAACGACATTAATCCACCTCCCCCGGAACCTGAATCGTGGTACGAATCTGAATATGAGAACGGCATTATTGGCATCTGGGAAGAACGCAGTGCCGCGATAATGCAGACACCTATGTTTGAGTTTATGGAGCAGTTCGAACTGACACCGGCCGGCACACAGCCAGATTGGCAGATGTGTTTTAACTTGGGCGCACTGGGTAACTATGGTTGCGAACAACTTGAAATCGCTTCCGGCATATGGGCGTTTCTTAAACTGTGTATTTTGATAACCGCGGCGTTTCTGTGCCGCAGAATAATATTTGGGGGTTAACATGCCGCAATGGTTACTTGATTGGTCAGACAGGTTAATTTTTCAGCTAAAAGCACTGGCACTAACTATAAAGACGTTTATGCAGGATTGTTTTTTATGGGCTTTTGAGCAGGTGATGATACTTTTAACTCTCATACTGGACGGTATGGGTGCGTTATTTTCCGGCCTGAATATCACCCAGTATTTTGACGGTATACCGCCCGAGGTCGGCTGGGTAATGAATCAGTGCGGACTGGGTACGGCAAGCGGCATGATAGTCAGCGCTATTGGTATTCGTGTCATGTTACAGCTTATTCCGTTCACAAGGCTGGGCAGCTGATGATTAATGG
>CAZEGA010000148.1:0-8268 GCA_964511675.1 uncultured Rheinheimera sp. | reverse complement strand
GACTTACCGCCGGTTTTCTCCAGCAGGCGGATATCGCTGATGATCATGGCTTTATCCACCGCCTTGCACATATCGTAAATGGTCAGGGCTGCTACAGAGGCAGCGGTTAGCGCCTCCATTTCAACCCCGGTCTGGCCGCTTAACAGGCAGCGGGTTTCTATCTGAATTTGGCCAAGCTCTGGCTGAAGGGCAAAATCAACACTGACTTTGCTGAGCAGCAGCGGGTGGCATAACGGGATCAGCTCGCTGGTTTTTTTCGCCGCCATAATACCGGCAATACGGGCAGTGGCCAGCACATCACCTTTTTTCAGCAATGCCTGCTCAATCAGCCGGATCACCTCAGGTGTGGTCTTCACCCGTGCGGCGGCACGGGCTTCGCGTTGGGTTTGCTCTTTGGCGCTGACATCCACCATACTGGCGGCACCCGACTGATCCAAATGCGTGAGAGTATTGATTTCAGGCTCCTTCATCTTTGGCTCCTTTATTTACTGCAGCGCAGCTTTGCGTCGGGCTGTTTTTAATATGGGCGACAAAGTTACAGGGGCCGGTGCGGCTGTCCAGTTGTGGCAGGATTAACTGCTGCATCGCCAGCGTGCAGGCGGCGTCGGAACCGGGCATGGCAAAAATTAAAGTGCCGTTGGCGATCCCGGCAGCTGCACCGGATTGCAGTGCTGCCGAACCCAGCTCGGTAAAGGAAAGCTGGCGAAACAGTTCGCCAAAGCCAGGTACTTGCGTATCCAGCAGCGGCGTCAGCGCCTGCACGGTACAGTTACCGGCAGCATAGCCGGTGCCGCCGTTGATCAGCACCACCTGAATATCATCGCTTGCGATCCACTGGCTCAGCACAGCGCGCAACTGGTATGGGTTGTTGGGCAATAAGGCCCGGCTGCCCAACTGATGACCGGCAGATAACAACAAGCCGCCAAGCAGATCGCCACTGCTGTCATTGAGCGCAGTACGGCTGTCGGATACCGTCAGCACCGCAATAGTCAGCGGATAAAAACGGCTTAAATCAGGTTTGGGCATAATGGCTCCGCTGTGTTGCCAGCCACGACAGGCACTGCTGCCAGTCGGCCGGGGTATTGGTATTCAGCAGCTCTGCCTGCGACGTCACGACTTCACGCGCTCCGAGCTGCTGTAACAGGGCTTTTACCGAACGCTGACCGCTGGCCAGTTGCTGCCTGAGCAGGAGGGTAAGTTCGCTGTTGTTCGGCAGCACACAGGGCAGCGGGCTGCCGCTAAAACAGGCCGCACCGTCAGCGGCCTGTTGCAACAAAGAACGCAGGGCGTCGGGGCTAAGCAAGGGCGTATCTATCGGCAGCACCAGCAAGCTGTCGGCAGTGCAGTGCGGCAGTGCAGACAAAATACCGCCCAGCGGGCCCTGGCCTGCGATCCGATCCTGCACAAACCCGGCCTGGTTGCGGCTGATCAGCAACTGGCCGGCTCCGGCGCTTAACGCCAGTTGCTGCATATGGTCAAGCATGCTGTGACCGTTCAGCATCAGTCCGGCTTTATCCTGCCCCATACGGGAGGAACGGCCACCTGCTAAAATCAGCGCGCTGAATGGTCGCATATTCAGCCGCCAATCATTGCCAGATGGCGGGTAGAGCCGCTTTGCTGCTGGTGCAGCGCATGGCTTTCGGCTTTACCCAGTACCGCTTGCTGCAAAAAGCGCATTAACGGTTCGCTGTCGTCGCTTTGCAGTAATGACCGTAAGTCCTGGTGGGTTTCAGTGAACAGGCAGAGAAATAACTTGCCGTGGCTGGAGACCCGCAGCCTGTTGCAGTCGGCGCAGAAGTCCTTGCTGTACGGCATGATCAGGCCAATGCTGCCCTGATACTCCGGGTGATGGTAGTCCAGCGCCGGGCCGGCATCGGCACTTTTGCTGATTTGCCGCCAGCCTTGCTGCAGTAATTGCTGCTGAATACTGCTGCCGCTTAAATGCTGTTGCTGGTAATAGCCGACGTTATCGCCGGTACGCATCAGCTCAATAAAACGCAGCGACAGCGGCTGATGTTTAACGAAATCCAGAAACTCCGGCAGTGCCAGCGCATTATGCCGGCGCAGCAGCACGGTATTGATTTTCACCTGCTGCATGCCGGTGCTGATGGCCTGCTTCACACCCGACAGGATATCGGCCAGTTTGTCCTGACCTGTCACCAGATGAAAAGTATCGGCATCCAGACTGTCGATACTGACATTGACCGCATCCAGACCTGCAGCATGCCAGCTGGCAATATCACGCTGCAAACGGTAGCCGTTCGTGGTCAGCGCCACTTTCTCAATACCGGGTACGGCTTTGCAGGTGGCGATAATGTCGGTTAAATCTTTCCGTAACGACGGTTCGCCGCCGGTGATCCGCACCTTGCGGGTACCCAGTCTGGCAAAGGCGCTGACTAAACGGCGGATCTCCGGCAGCGTCAGCTCAGTCTGGCGCGAACTGCAATCCATACCATCGGGCAGGCAATAGCTGCAACGGAAGTTACAGCTTTCGGTGACAGATAAGCGTAAATAGGTAAAACGGCGCGCAAAAGCGTCAACAAGCATAGTACACCTTTCCAAAAGTGGGAGGCAGGGCTGTTTCCGGCCCGACCCGGTGGCAGTATTGCCACGGCATACCGTTCATCCCTATACCCTGCCTGCTTGAGACCGCAGCGGTGTTGGCTGCAGCTGTAAGTAGTCTGGGTATATATTTGGCTTAGAGCCGGTAGCTCGGCGTTATGGTAAAAGCTTAAAGCAGTTGCCCCGGCATTGTTATTGCCATTAAGGGGCGAACGGCTACCTCTTTGAGGGTAGAGTGGCACTATCAGGCCGCCCGTTGCTGTGGCCCGAACAGCAGGGCAGTGCGATCGCCGCTGCACTGTTGCCCGCTGTGGATCAACTCGCTGTAGAACAGGCTGAGACTGGTATCGCCGTATAATACGGCACCGACCAGTTGCTGTTTGTACCACCACAGCCGGCGGTATTCGCCCAGTTGCTGATCCTGATAATGCGCGGTCGCATCATAGCGGCTGCTGTCCGCTTGCAGGGCGGCAATATCGCCGCAGGAACTCAGGGCTATGCCGCTGATCTTCAACTGGGTGCTGACGGCCTCGCTGTGATACACGCCAGCTTCGGCACTGAGTACCGCTGCCAGCACCTGCGCCTGGCGGTTGATTGGCGCCACTAAGCCAAAAGTTTCGCCGTTCAGTTCACAGCATTCGCCCAGCGCATAAATGGCACTGTCTGAGCTTTGCAGCCGGGCATTAACCTGAATGCCCTGGCCAACCCGCAGCCCGGCCTGTTGTGCCAGGCTGATGTCGGGGCTGATCCCCAGCGCCAGCACTACTAAACCGGCGGCTAACAACTGGCCGTTTTTCAGTTGTACGGCACTGAGCTGCTGTTGCGTATGCTGTAGATGGTCTATTTCGCTGCCGGTCAGAATGGTCAGGCCGCGCTGGCGCAACCGGGCCGCCAGCAATTCAGCCGCTGTGGTATCAAGCTGGCGGTTTAACAGGTAACGGCCACGTTGCAATAACGTCACCTGCATCCCCAGTTTACGCAGGCCTTCGGCCGCTTCCAGGCCGAGAAAACCACCGCCGACCACCACAGCATGGCGGTGTTGCCGGCTGGCCTGGCGCAGGGTTTGCAAATCCTGCCAGTTACGGAAATGGCAGACGCCGTTTTGCAATTGCTGCTGTGCGTCCAGCGCATAAGACGGGGTCAAAGGCCGGGCGCCGCAGGCGATCACCAGTTGCCGGTACCGGCAGCAGCGGCCTCGGCGACTGACTACCTGTTGGCGTTCACGGTCAATCCGCACTATGGCATCATCGCAAATCAGCTCGATCCCCTGCTGCTGATACCAGTTGCTGTCACAAAGCTGTGCCGCACTGTCGGCCAGTTCATTGCTTAACAGGCCGGAGAGCAGTACGCGGTTGTAGGCCGGTCTGTCTTCAGCTCCAAACACCAGGATACGTTGGGGCCGGTTCGGGTAATTAGCCAGCTCGCTCAGCAGCCGCTGGCAGGCCATACCATTGCCGATAATGATCAGATCTGCCGTGCTCATGCCCGTTTTACCTGGGCAACTGGGCCTGAATTCACTGCGCTGCTGAGCGGTGCCACTTTGCGCTGTTTTTCATACAGGAAGCTCAGTACCTGGTGGCGGTAATGGTTGTAGCCTGGGCAGTCGGCCAGAGCGATGCGGTTACGTGGCCGTGGCAGGTCAATCTGCAGCACTTCGCCGATTGTTGCCGCCGGGCCATTGGTCATCATCACGATGCGATCAGACAGCAATACGGCTTCGTCGACATCATGGGTGATCATGATCACTGTATTGTTCAGCCGGGCCTGAATGTCCATTAACGAGTCCTGCAAATGGGCGCGGGTCAGTGCGTCCAGCGCGCCGAACGGTTCGTCCATCAGCAGCACCTGCGGCTGCATCGCCAGGGCGCGGGCAATACCGACCCGCTGTTTCATACCGCCGGAAATTTCCGCCGGGCGCTTGTCGCGGGCATGGCTCATCTGCACCAGGCTCAGATTATGTTCTATCCATTCACGCATTTCGTTGCCGGTTTTTTTGCCGCGAAATACCTGTTTTACCGCCAGTTCGACATTCTGATACACACTAAGCCACGGCAGCAGTGAGTGGTTCTGAAACACCACAGCCCGCTCCGGGCCGGGAGCATTCACTTCTTTCTGGTTTAAAATAACGCCGCCTGTGCTGGCTTGCAGCAAACCGGCCACCAGATTCAGCACCGTCGATTTGCCGCAACCTGAGTGGCCAATCAGGCTGATAAACTCGCCCTTGTCAATGTTAAGGTTCACATTGTGCAGGGCAACAAAGGACCCTCTGGCCGTCGGGAAACTGATCCCCAGCTGGCTTAGTTCTAAATGTGTTTTTTGCATGTTCTGTCTCCTGATCTGAGTTGGCATTAGCGCAGCAGCGCGGTTTTATCCCAGTTCACCTGGCGTTGCAGCAGTAACATCAGCCGGTCCAGCGCAAAGCCAATTAAACCTATCACCAGCACCGCGACACAGATCCGCGACAGCGAGTCGGACGAGCCGTTCTGAAATTCATCCCAGACAAATTTACCAAGGCCGGGGTTTTGCGCCAGCATTTCGGCGGCAATCAGCACCATCCAGGCAATACCCAGCGACAGGCGCAGGCCGGTAAAGATCATCGGCACGGCTGACGGCAGCACAATGCGCCGCACATGGGTCAGCCAGTTCAGTTGCAGCACCCTGCTGACGTTTTGCAGATCCGGCGAAATAGTGCTGACCCCCACTATGGTGTTCAGCAGGGTCGGCCACAGCGAACACAGCGTAACGGTCAATACCGACACCAGAAACGAGCGGGCAAACAGCGGCTGCTCACTCTGGTACAAAGCGCTGACCAGTATTGTGACCAGCGGCAGCCATGCCAGCGGCGACACCGGCTTAAACAGCTGAATAAGCGGGTTAAAGGCGCTGTATAGCCTGGGGCTTAAGCCGATAACAATACCGGCCGGTATTGCCAGTATTGATGCCAGTGCAAAGCCGGTGAGCACGGTATAGAAGCTGGTCACAATCTGATTAAAAAAGGTGGGCCGGCCATGATAGGGCCGCACTGTGACCACAGCATCAGGACTGGCTGCCAGCGTAGCGGCATTACGCTGGTGCTGGCGTTGATAAAACGTGGCCTCGCGCACTTTCTCCGCCTTGTGCTCTGCGACCAGGCCGGACCATTGCTGCGCCACCTGTACCGGGCCGGGAAAACTGCCCAGCGAGGTATTGATCTGGCTGGCCAGCAATTGCCACAGCAGGACAAACACTACGATACCTGTGGCCGATAACAGGCCCTGCTTTAGCCATTGCGTCAGTTGCTGCCGATCCGGCAAGACGCTGCGTACACGGGACCATTGGGATGGGATAGTAGTCATTATTGAACTCCTGTCAGTCTTTTTGGCCAATGGCAAACTGCCGTAAATAGGCATTAGGTGCCGTGGCATCAAACTCTTTGCCATCAATAAAACGGGTGGCGTCAGCACGGCGGTAGCCGGTTTCGCTGGCAAAGTCGGGGAAATCGGCAGCGGTTAATTTACCTTCGGCAATCAGCGCTTGCGCCGCACGCTGGTACAGGGCCGGCTGGAATACCTGCCTGGCAATATCCTGATACCAGCTGTCCGGTCTGGCCGTGCTGATCTGGCCCCAACGGCGCATCTGGCTTAAATACCAGACTGCATCTGAGTAGTAGGGGTAGGTGGCGTGATAGCGGAAAAACACGTTAAAGTCAGGTGTGGCGCGAATATCGTCGCGGGCATAAGCAAATACCCCGGTCATGCTGTTGGCGATGACCTTTTCGTCGGCACCGACATAAAACGGCTGCGAAATCAGCCGGGCGGCGGCCACGCGGTTTGCGTTGTTGTCGGCATCCAGCCAGTGGCCGGCGCGGATCAGCGCTTTGACCAGATGAAAGTGGGTTTCGGGGTAACGCTCAGCCCAGCTCTGGCTGACGCCAAACACCTTTTCTGCCAGATTGGTGTGAATATCGTAATTGGTTACCAGAGGTACGCCCAAATCACGCAGCACCGCCTGTTGGTTCCAGGGTTCGCCAACACAGTAACCGTCGATAGTGCCGGCCTCCATCGTTGCCGGCATCTGGGGCGGCGGGGTTACTGACAACAAAACATCGGCCTGCAACTGGCCGCTGTTATCGCCGCGCTGTGGTGCATAAAAGCCCGGATGCACACCACCGGCCGCCAGCCAGTACCGCAGCTCGTAGTTATGGCTGGACACCGGAAACACCATGCCAAATTGCAGCTTTTTACCCTGTCCGGTTTTGGCGGCCAGCGCCGGTTGCAGTGCATCGGCACTGACCGGATACAGCACTTTACCGTCGCTGCCCCGTGCTATCCCTGGGGCTAGCTGCTGCCATACGGCATTGCTGACCGTGCAGGCATTGCCGTTTAAATCCAGCACCAAAGCGGTTTGCATCGCCGCCTGAGTGCCAATGCCGATCGTTGCAGCTAACGCCTGACCGGCCAGCATATGGGCGCCGTCGAGCTGGCCGTCTATGACCCTGTCCAGCAATACCTTCCAGTTGGCCTGGGCTTCTAACTGCACATACAGGCCTTCGTCTTCAAAGTAACCACGCTCCAGCGCAACCGCCAGCGGTGCCATATCGGTCAGTTTAATAAAGCCGAGTTTTACATCGGTTTTTTCCGGGGCGGCCCAGGCACTCAAGCTGCCCAGGCTCAGGCCCAGTGCCAGCAGCAGGCGTCTGGTGCTGTTCTTGCGATACGGCTGTGTCATCTGTGTTGTCCTTTGTTAAAGCCGGGCGAAAAAAAACGCCATCTGGCTGCACCCTGTTGCGGATACAGCCAGATGGCGCCTTTGCCATAAGCTTGTGAACTGATTTTTATATGCGGCTGTGTGTCTGCAACCTGCATGCAAAACAAAGCAGCTAGTATGCCATTTTTAAATTTTGTTAATTTTCAATTTGTTATAGTTTTAATGTGCGTGCGCTTTGCAATGATCTGGCCCAATAACGGTGCACTATGCACCAGTATGGCCCTGTACCCGGAGCCGGATAGCAAAGCGGCTGCAGGTGCTTTTATTTGGTGCAGCCTGCACTGTGCCAAGGCGTGGCTGGCGCGCCGTACCGGGCTATGATGTTAGTAACTTATTGATAATAAACAGAGTGTTTTATTGGCATTATGTTTGCTGAACCCCGCTTGTACTACGATGTGAGCAGAATGAATTAGAGGATCGGGCAATGGCGCCCGCTCTGTGAGCCGGTTTACCGGCAGGCAGAGCGGGCGCTTTTTTTTCACCTTGTTTTTTTGTTTAGCACAGGACACGGCATGACAAAGACGTTTACCACCTGCCCCTATTGCGGCGTCGGCTGCGGGATCAGCGCTGTGGGCACAGAGCAAAGCCTGACAGTGCGGGGCGATCCCGCCCATCCGGCCAATTTCGGCCGGCTTTGTGTCAAAGGCAGTGCGCTGGCACAAACTCTGGGTGAGCAGGGGCGTTTATTACAGCCACAGCTTGATGGTGCCGATTGCGACTGGCCGACCGCAATTACTGCAATAGCCGACGGCCTGAAACACACCATTGCTGAGCATGGTCCTGGTGCTGTGGCGATGTACTTATCCGGCCAATTGCTGACCGAAGATTATTATATCGCCAATAAGCTGATGAAAGGTTTTATCGGCAGCCCGCATGTCGATACCAACTCCAGGCTCTGCATGGCTTCTACCGTCGCCGGGCATAAACGCGCTTTTGGTGCCGATGTGGTGCCGGGCTGTT
>CAZEGA010000147.1:7024-8308 GCA_964511675.1 uncultured Rheinheimera sp. | reverse complement strand
GTTTTATCAGCGCTTTTTACAGGCAAATCAGGGCAAGCAGCATTTTGCCTGCCATTCGCATCATTACTGGCCCGATGTTACCCGGGATGCCATGCTGGAGTACTGGGACGACACCGCCAGGCTGGTCGATGATAAATGGCGCTATATTTTTGCTGAAAAAGTACCGCAGACCCAGCAGTTAATTGCCGACATCCTGCAGTTGCCGCAGCCGGAGCAAATTGTGTTTGCGCCTAATACCCATGAACTGGTCATGCGCTTGCTCAGTTGCTTTGATTTGCGCCAGCCGCTGCGTATTCTGGCAACAGACAGCGAGTTTCACAGCTTTTCGCGGCAGATCAAACGCCTGGCAGAGTATGACAATGTACAGCTCGATATCATTCCGACCGAGCCCTTTGCCAGCTTTGAACAGCGTTTTAGCGCAGCGGCAGCCCAGAACCAGTATCAGCTGATTTTTTGCAGCCAGGTGTTTTTTAACTCCGGTTTTGCCGTTGCGGATCTGACCGGTTTTGTCCGGCAACTGGCCGCCGTATCTGATGCCATGATCGTCATAGACGGTTACCACGGCTTTATGGCGTTACCGACCGATTTATCCGCCGTAGCCGAACGTATTTTCTATCTGGCGGGCAGCTACAAATATGCACAGGGTGGCGAAGGCTGCTGTTTTCTGACAGTGCCGCTTGGCAGCGGGCACCGGCCGTTATACACCGGCTGGTTTGCCGAGTTTGGTACTTTAGCCGCAGAAAAATCGGCTACGGTGCTGTACAGTGAAGATGGCTACCGCTTTGCAGGCGCGACGATGGATTTTTCCGCCCTGTACCGCCTGAATGCAGTGCTGCGCCTGTTTAAACAGCAGGGCATCAGCGTTGGCCGCATCCATCAGTATGTGCAGCAGCTGCAGCAGGCGTTTCTGGTTAAACTTAACGCTTTACAGCATCCGAAGTTGGATCAGTCAAACTTGCTGGCGTACGATCTGGCCTGCCATGGCCACTTTCTGACGTTCAGATTCAGCAGTGCAGCAGAAGTGGCGGAGTTGGCGGCACAGTTGAAACGTGCTGGTATAGAAACCGATTATCGCGGTGACAGGTTACGCTTTGGTTTTGCGCTGTACCATAACAGTGAACAATATGATTTAAGTTGTCTGGCTTAACCCTGACCTAACTGGCTGAATAAAAACCAATAATTAAGCCGCCTGGAAAAATGCGGCTTTTTTTCATCCAGACGGCTGAAACTTGGCTGGCTATTTGGTAGAATCCACGCCTAATTTTTTCCATGATGTGGGAACCA
>CAZEGA010000147.1:1641-7014 GCA_964511675.1 uncultured Rheinheimera sp. | reverse complement strand
CCAATGGGGTGACGAAGGTAAAGGTAAGATTGTTGATTTATTAACAGATAAAGCCAGCTATGTGGTGCGCTATCAGGGCGGCCATAACGCGGGTCATACGTTAGTGATTGACGGCGAAAAAACCGTATTACATCTGATACCGTCCGGTATTTTACGTGCTAACGTAAAATGCGTGATTGGTAATGGTGTAGTGTTATCACCGGAAGCCTTTTTAAAGGAAATGACCATGCTGGAACAGCGTGGCGTACCGGTGAAAGAACGCCTGCTGTTATCTGAAGCTTGCCCGTTAATACTGCCATTCCATGTTGAGCTGGATAAAGCCCGTGAACTGGCGCGTGGTGACAAGCCTATCGGTACTACCGGCCGTGGTATTGGCCCTGCCTATGAAGATAAAGTCGCCCGCCGCGGTTTACGCGTGGGTGATTTATTCAACCCGGCGTTGTTTGCAGAAAAACTGAAAACGCTGATGGATCTGCATAATTTCACCCTGACCCAGTACTACAAGGTGCCGGCAGTCGATTATCAGACCACGCTGGACAATGCTCTGGCAATTACAGAAATCCTGCGTCCGCTAGTGGTCGATGTCACCGATTTACTGGACAAGGCACGTAAAGCCGGCCAGGAAATTATGTTTGAAGGGGCCCAGGGCACCTTGCTGGATATTGACCACGGTACCTACCCGTATGTTACGTCATCAAACACTACTGCCGGTGGTGTGGCGACCGGTGCCGGTTTTGGTCCGCGCTATATTGATTACGTACTGGGTATTGTTAAAGCCTATACCACCCGGGTGGGTTCAGGCCCGTTCCCGACAGAGCTGGATTGCGAGATTGGCGAACATCTGGGGGTGAAAGGCCATGAGTTTGGTGCCACTACCGGCCGTAAACGCCGTTGTGGCTGGTTCGATGCGGTAGCGGTAAAACGTGCAGTGCAGTTAAACAGCATTTCCGGGTTCTGCCTGACCAAGCTGGACGTACTGGACGGGCTGGAGAGCATACAAATTTGTACCGGCTATAAAGATGCTGCCGGCAATATCAGTGATGTGCCGCCAATGGCTGCTGAAGGCTTTGAGCAGGTGACGCCGGTATTTGAAACCATGCCAGGCTGGCAGGAAAATACCTTTGGTATGCAGAGCCTGGAACAGTTACCGCCGGCTGCGCGCAATTATATCAGCCGTCTGGAGCAGTTAACCGGTGTACCTGTTGATATTGTATCGACCGGGCCGGATCGGGTGCAAACTATTGTGCTGCGTCATCCGTTTGCATAGTGCTGACAGATAAAAATTAAGTCATATAAAAAAACGCTGCCTTCTGGCAGCGTTTTTGTTTTATGCTGGTCAAACAATAGTAAAACTGGAGTGAAAACGATGCGGGTACTGATATTACTCACAACATTATTTACCTTGGCGGCCTGTGGTGGTGGCGGTCGTAATGACGATGATATTGCCGGCATCTGCCAGCGTCAGGATATCAATTCACGTATTTTCTGTGCTTTACAGCGTGATTACCTGTGGTACCGTGATTTGCCTGCCAGCATTAATCCTGACAGCTATGCTTCTCCCGGAGCCTTATTACAGGCGGTTGCTGCACCAAATGATCGCTACAGTTTTATTCTGACACGGCAGGAGTACGAAGACCGTTTTATCAATGCCACCTTCTTTGGTTATGGTTTTTCCAGCGTGCGGGCCGATAATAACACCGCACTGCAGATTGCTTATGTGTATGACGATGGTTCTGCTGCGCAAAACGGACTGCGCCGTGGCGATAAAATAACCGCAATAGAGGGTGTTAGTGTGGCGCAATGGTTAAGCCGGCTGGATGCGGGAACGGCGACCAATGATGATATCTATGGCCCTAATGAAGCCGGTGTTATGCGTCATTTTGTCTGGCGCAAACCGGATGGCGCAGAAGTAGCGTCAGACTTTATCAAAAGCGAGGTCACAACCAACACTGTGCTGCATCGTTCAGTCGCCGTACAGGACGGCAAGCGTATTGGCTATCTGGTGTTTAATACCTTTATAGAATTGTCAGAAACGGAACTGGAGCAGGCTTTTATCTATTTCGCTGCCGCAAATATTGACGAGCTGGTGCTGGATGTACGCTATAACGGCGGTGGTTTGATCCGGGTAGCAAATCAGCTGAGCACACAAATTGCCCGCAGCAATGTGCAAGGCCAGACTTTTGTTAAATACCGTTATAACGATAAAAACAGCAATAAAAATACCACAACTTTATTTTCTTTGGGCGCAGGCCGCACAGCCCTGAATTTAGACCGGGTGTTTGTGCTGACAGCGGCCGGCAGTTGTTCGTCCAGTGAGCTGGTGATTAATTCGTTAGCCCCCTTTATTGATGTCGTACAAATTGGTGGTACTACCTGTGGTAAACCGGTTGGGCAACAACCTGATATTATTGGCAATTATGTGTTGTTTGCCATTAACTTCCAGACGGTAAACGCACTGGATCAGGGTGACTATTTTGACGGTCTGCAGCCTGAATGCCCGGTAGCCGCTACTATTAATGGTGATTGGGGCGTCGCCGATGATGCACTGTATGCTGAGGCTATCCGTTATATCAGTAACGGCAGTTGCAGTAATATTGCCGTAAGCAGTGCTGCTGAGCGGGCTAAAATGGCAAAACCACAGCTTGCAGCGCCCTGGGTGCTGAATAACGAGCAATAATAGGCGTGAAATTTGCTTTAAAAACGGCAACTGTGGCCGATAAAGCCTGGTACGACAATTTTCAGGCACCTATGATGACAAAGACACTTTTACTGCTATTGACCTTGTTGATGCTGCACATTCCGCTAAGCCAGGCACAGGAACTGGAAGCGGTGCAGCTGTATACGCAGGATGAGCTGTTGGCACTGATCCAGACCAACAGCCATCTTAAACGGGTGCAGGCTGATGATTGCCAGCTGGTGCGTGATATTGAAGCGCGTGCCGATATTATGCAGCTGCCGGCGTATCAGTTTTTATATGGTGATATGCTGGCCTATGCCGTCTGTGTGCCGCGTAATGTAGAGCGCGGCTGGGATTTAATGTTGCAGGCTGCCGGACAAGGCCTGCCGGAAGGGCTGGAACAGGTTGGCCGCTATTACCATACCGGCCGTTTTGTGCAGCCTGATATCGACAAAGCCATTATCTATTTGCGTGAAGCCTCTGCATTGGGCAACTTAAAGGCCCAGCTGCGGCTGGCACAGATACTGGTTGATGGCCATGGCAGCCCGGTAGATTTTGAACAAAGCTACCGCTGGCTGCATAATGCGGTAACGGCAGATGCCGCTACCCATCAACAAATACAACAGCTATTGGCCAAGCTGGCGCAGAAGATGCCAGCGCGCGTCGTCGCCAATGCCAAACGGCCGGTCAAATGAAGTTCATACTCATAAGGCAGTTTAGCTGTTACACTTAACACAATTCAGGAAACAAAAGACAACTTAATGACGGTAAATGATCCGCATCTTGCGCGTGAGCAGGAAAAATACGACAACCCTATCCCCAGCCGCGAATTTATTCTCGAGCATATCGAAAAACGCCAGAGCCCAGCTTACTTTGATGAACTCGTCCAGGAACTGGGCCTGAGCGATGACGATGCGATTTTCGCGCTGAAAAAACGCCTGCGCGCCATGGAGCGCGATGGCCAGTTAATTTATACCAAAAACCGCCGCTATGGCCTGGTCGATAATATGGACCTGGTAAAAGGCACCGTGCTTGGCCACCGTGAAGGTTTTGGCTTTTTAAAACTGGAGCAGGGCGGGCCGGACTGGTTTATCCCCAACTTTGAAATGCAGCGTTTGCTGCACGGCGATAAGGTGCTGGCCACAGCACAAAGCGTTAACAGCAAAGATAAAACCGAAGCCCGTGTAGTACGGGTGCTGGAGCCGCGTAGCGAGCCGATAGTGGGCCGCTACTACAAAGACTTCGCTTTAGGTGTAGTTGTGCCGGACGACCCGCGTATTACGCAGGATATCGTGATCCCGGATGGTGAGCAGGGCGCAGCGCGTCATGGTCAGGTGGTGCTGGTAGACATTACCCAGCGGCCGTCAAAGCGGGTAAATGCAGTAGGTAAGGTAACAGAAGTGCTGGGTGAACATATGGCACCCGGTATGGAAATTGAGATTGCTATTCGCAATCATCAGATCCCGCATCTGTTTTCTGATACGGTGCTGGCGCAGGTAGCTAAATACGGTGAGCAGGTACCTGATGCGGCAAAACAAGGCCGGGTCGACTTAACCCAGCTGGGTTTAATTACCATAGACGGCGAAGATGCGCGTGATTTTGATGATGCGGTTTACGCTGAAGCCAAAGACAATGGTGGCTGGCGCTTATGGGTGGCGATTGCCGATGTCAGCGCTTATGTACAGCCGGATACGCCACTGGATAAAAGTGCGCTGGAGCGTGGTAACTCGGTATATTTCCCTGATCACGTTGTGCCTATGTTGCCGGAAGCCTTGTCCAATGGCCTGTGCTCGTTAAACCCGCATACCGACCGCCTGTGTTTAGTCGCCGATATGCATATCAGTGCGACGGGCAAGCTCGACAGCTACCAGTTTTACGAAGCGGTAATGCACTCCAGTGCCCGTTTAACCTATAACAAGGTGCATAAGATCCTGCAGGGCGACCCGGAGCTGCGCCAGCAATATGCTGCCAACCTGACCAATATCGAAACGCTGAACAGCCTGTATAAAAAGCTGGCCAAAGTACGCGGTCAGCGCGGGGCGATAGAATTTGAAACGGTAGAAACACGGTTTATTTTTAACAGCCACCGCAAAATTGAGCAGATTGTGCCGGTACACCGGGTCGAGTCGCATAAGATCATCGAAGAATGCATGATCATGGCCAACGTAGCCGCTGCGCGTTTTATTGAAAAACACGAAGCCCATACGCTGTTTCGCGTACACGAGCGGCCGGATGCCGACCGCTTTGATAACTTCCGCCGCTTTTTAGCAGAGCTGGGTATTGAAGCTAATTTATCCGCCGAGCCGACACCGTTAGAGCTGACCGAGACGCTGGCAAAGATTGGCGACCGGCCGGATCGGGAGCTGATTGAAACCACTATGCTGCGTTCAATGAAACAGGCCGTGTATCAGGGCGATAATCAGGGCCACTTTGGTCTGGCGCTGGAAGCCTATGCCCACTTCACTTCACCAATTCGCCGTTACCCGGATCTAGTACTGCACCGTGGTATTAAAGCTCTGTTGGCAAAACAGGGCCAGCCGGTTGCCGGTGCGCGCGCTTACAGCGAAGCGGAAATTAACCCGTTGGGTGAGCAATGCTCAATGACCGAGCGCCGCGCCGATGACGCTACCCGTGAAGTGGCCGACTGGCTGAAATGCGAATATATGCAGGATCACTTAGGTGCTGAGTTTGATGGC
>CAZEGA010000147.1:0-1631 GCA_964511675.1 uncultured Rheinheimera sp. | reverse complement strand
TTTGTGCGCTTAACCGAGCTGTATATCGAAGGCCTGGTGCATGTGACGTCACTGCAAAACGACTACTACCATTTTGATGCCGAGCGCCATACCTTAAGCGGTGAGCATGGCAAGGTGGTGTACCGCATGGGTGATTTGCTGAAAGTGAAAGTAGCAGCGGTAAACCTGGAAGCGCGCAAAATTGATTTAGTCTTAGTCGGCGAGCCGAAACGTATTGTGAATAAAGCCGATATTAAAGCATCAAAACAGGCGGCAACAGGCTCGGGCGCAAAGCGTGGCAGCGGCAAAGCAGCTAAGGCCCCAGCCAAAACGGCAGAAACCAGGCCTAAGGGCGCACGTAATATTACTGCGCGCAAAAAGCCACGGCGTAAAGCTAAGTGATAATCAGTTTATGCACTAACGAACCAGTATGCCCACGCCAACACGCCGTGAATATGTCCCTATAGGCTCGATTCAGGCATCCATGCCTTCAACGGTTGGCTTAGAGCATACTGGTTCGCTATTTTCGTAATCTAAGGTAAACTGCCGGCCTTTTTTAAGTGTCGGCATTTAAGGGTTAACAATGAACGCAGATCTGGTATTTGGTATTCATGCGGTTGGGGCATTATTACAACGCGCGCCGCAGGATGTACTGGAATTATTTGTCATGAAAGATCGTGACGATAAAAGGATGCAGCCGTTAATCCAGCAGGCGCGGCAACACGGTGTATCAGTGCAGTTTTGCAACCGTAAAACGCTGGACGATATGGTTGGCGGCCAGCACCAGGGCATTATTGCCAAGGCACGGCTGCAAAGCAGTGGTACTGAAGCCGATTTAGCCGCTATCGTGGCGGCTAAAGACAAACCGTTTATCTTAATTCTGGACGGCGTAACTGATCCGCATAACCTGGGCGCGATTTTACGCAGCGCCGACGCCGCTGGCGTACATGCAGTGGTATCACCAAAAGATCGTTCGGTAAAACTGACTTCAGTAGTACGTAAAGTGGCTTGTGGCGCAGCCGAGAGCGTACCTTTTATTACCGTTACCAACTTAGCCCGTACTTTGCGCGAATTACAGGATGCCGGAGTCTGGGTAGTCGGCACCGCCGGTGAAACCGACACCAGTATTTATCAGGCCGACTTTAAAGGCCCGCTGGCGATAGTGCTGGGCGCCGAAGGCGAAGGCTTGCGCCGGTTAACCCGCGAAACCTGCGACAGCCTGGTAAAAATCCCGATGTTTGGCACTGTGTCCAGCCTGAATGTGTCAGTGGCTGCCGGTATCTGCCTGTTTGAAGCTGTGCGTCAGCGCAACTAAGCCAACAAATTCCAAGATTTTTCAAGGGGTCAGATCACTTGAAAGGTTCAAGAGCTCTGACCCCTTGAAAGGCGTTACCACAGAATTCGCTTGTTATTTACCCGCTAACTCCGTAAAATACGCGACCTTCGGCCATACACCTAACGTTCCTTGCCTCCATGAGAACCCCGGCCGAGTTCCCCCGAGGCTTACTAACCGTAAGGAGCTACAATGCGTCATTACGAAATCGTTTTTATGGTTCACCCTGATCAGAGTGAGCAAGTACCAGGCATGATCGAGCGTTACACTGGCGCGATCAAAGAAGCGGGTGGTACTATTCACCGTCTGGAAGATTGGG
>CAZEGA010000146.1:0-8436 GCA_964511675.1 uncultured Rheinheimera sp. | reverse complement strand
CGTATTTCTTCAAAGCAACTTTATCCATGATGTTTAGACTGGAACACATAACGCACGCCTAAACGGCGAGCAACTTGTTGCGAGTCCAGCGGCCGCAGGCCGCGATGTTTAAGGCAATAACATGGACTCCCCCTTACCATCCGGCATCGATGTGCCACACTGAGATTGTCAAACCAACAGTCACAGGTAAGGGGAAGTCGCATGGAACAGTGTATACGTTGCGGGCTGGATATTGCAAAGCTCGTGTTTCAAATTCATGGTGTTAATAAGTCCGGTGAAACCACTATGGTCAAAAAGCTAGCCAGAAACGAAGTCCTGCGCTTTTATGCCAATAAGCCACCCATGCTTATCGGTATTGAAGCCTGTGGCGGTGCGCATTACTGGGCTCGTGAACTGAGTAAACTGGGCCATACCGTAAAACTGATGACACCTCAGTATGTCGCACCTTACCGCCGTGGCGGTAAAAACGATGCCAATGATGCAGAAGCGATTTGCGAAGCGCTGGCCAGACCGAATATGCGTTTTGTTGCCGTTAAATCTGAAGCACAGCAAGCGGTACTGGTGATGCACCGCATGCGGGAGCAATGGGTGCGTGAACGCACATCATTAATGAACCAGATCCGCAGTTATCTGCATGAGTTTGGTGTGGTGATTAATCAGGGCCGTGCAGCATTAGCCAAGGTATTACCGCTGGTCGCCGAAGATGAAACCTTGCCCATACTGTTTCGCCAGAGTATTGCTGATTTAGCTGACAGGTTGACTGACTTAGAGCAGCGTATCAATGCGCTCAACAAACGTATCGACAGCTGGAGTAAACAAGACACCACCGCACAAGCTTTATTGTCACTATGCGGTGTCGGCAGTGTCACTGCCAGTGCTGCTGTGGCAACCGCAGGCGATGTCTCGGTATTTAAAAATGGCAGGCAATTCGCCGCCTGGCTCGGCTTAGTGCCCAGGCAGAATTCATCCGGCGGTAAAACCCTGCTCGGCCCCATTACCAAACGCGGTGACCGCTATCTGCGAACGCTCCTGGTTCAGGGGGCCCGAACCGTCATGCTCGCCGCCAGCCGGGCTAAAAAATCCACACAAACCCATCCGATGTTTGAATGGATTTATACCTTACAGGAGCGACGACCCAATAATGTTGTTGCCGTGGCCATCGCAGCCAAACAGGCCAGAATGCTCTGGGCCATTATGGCAAAACAGCAACGGCAAGCTCAAACAGGTTTAGCAATATGATGTAGCAAAACATAGCAGTAAAACAGTAACTTAACGACAACTCTCAACCAAAGGATTGCACTACAAAGCGGATAAAACAAAGCGGCAACGACCGTGCACAGGAAGAGCCTGATAACAAGCGAGGTATTTAATACCGGTATGGCGATAAGGTGCTTGTGCGCGAAAGTTATCAGGGCTGGAGCATGGCTAACACCATGAAACTCACGAGCCGAATAGACGTATGCAGTCATTCACCGCTAAGTTTGATCACTTTGTTCTTGCAATATGGGGGGAGTCCATAGACGCTTGTTATAGTGCGACTCTGCCAACAAAACCGACAATTACCAAAAGCATACCGCTATAACGCCGAGCTAAGCGGCAGTTTTTAAGTTGTGATTTTGTGGAATACTTTTGCGTAGCAAAACCACAAAAGCACAACTTAAAAACTGTCCAGCCACGAAGTGGCGGTGCTTGAGCGATTTGTTAGGCATTTGCAGCATGAAGCAAGTATGCCTTTGCATTAACCAAAGAATTTTCTAAAAACTCTTCTGATACCGATAGCAATGTGTAACTACTAAAAGATATACCAACAATTTTATTTAAATTAACGTCTTCTGAATGAGCCCCAGAATGAACAATACAATTTCTCACTTTTCTAAGGCTATGGAGATGATCATATTCCTTTTTTACTAAGCTCATATTAACGGATGCAATTTTTTCGAGGTATTTATTATATGCCGCCAAGTCATTGTTTCCGCGTATGTCACTGTGTGCCAAATTTAGTGCGTCTCTGTTTTTTCTATAGTCACAAATGGTTTTTAGCCAATAATCAAGACACCCATAGATTTCAATTACCATATTGAATTTGGAGTTAGAGTGAAAGTAGCTCCACTCCGGCTTTTCTTTGACGGCGTTAGAAACAATGGCAAAGTATGCTTTTAAGTCTGCAATATCAAACTCAATGCGATCAGTTATATTCATAGTTTAATTTTTTGCCTAACGCCCGCCACAAACGCGAGCAACTTGTTGCGAGTCGAGCCACGCAGTGGCGTTTTGGTGGCGATTGTTAGTTTCTTCCAATTAATGCCTCGGATAGTAATTTTTCAGTCAATATTTGCGCTTGATCCTGCTCATCATTACTCATACTGGTTAACAGCCGCTGCTTAATCCAGTCTAACTTCCGATGCAAATCATTATTCCGAGTAATTGCCATCGCATAGTTAGCGTATGCAACTGACTTATAATAAGTTTGCCCGTTGGTAGCTGGGTCAAAGTTTTGATAGCCTTTAACTAACCTTTCTAACGATTGCTCACCACCTCGCAAAGCGACTTTATGAGCCAAATCATACTTCTTTTGAGTAAAAGCTACTCTTGCAGCAATTCGCTCTTCCCTACTAAATTGCATCGCGCCAAAGTTTTCAAAATATTCCCGCTCTCCGATTGCCCATAATAAAGACACTGCATCGTCAGATCCTTGCTCTGCCGCAATTAACAATAGGTTTATGTAGTTTTGCTCATCTTCAGGGAGCTTCGAACATTGATCAAATCTGCCAATAACATCTTCCATATACTCGTTCGGTTCCCCAACGTTATTAGCGTTATCAAGCCAGATTGATAATTCAGAATCAAATTTCGGTACACTTTTACAAAGACGAAGCTCTTTCGCTAGTTCAAAAATCTGATTGGCGCTAAGTTGCGGTTTTTTGTCTTGGGTCTCTTCGTCAGAAATATATTTAACAACTGATTTCCCTGCTGTGTATATTTCGACTTTACTATTAGCATCTGTAAGCTGTTGCACATGATCATCAGCCACAGCGGGCGTAATGTTTTCTTTTGGATACATCCAGAATGCAACCAAGGAAACAATTAAAACGATTAGTAAAATTCTATACACGACATAACACCTAAGAAACTAACGCTTTGCTCACCGGAAAATTAGGAGCGCAGCGAGTAATTTTTCCGCGTGCAGCAACTTGTTAAGTGCATTTCTTACTATTGAGAGCCTGGAATATTGACTGCCCAACCTTGCGACTAAGCTCAGTCGGAACTGCATTACCAAGCTGGCGCATTACCTCACCCCATGCCCCTTGAAACTCAAAAGAGTCAGGAAATGTTTGAATTCTTGCACTTTCTCTTACCGTAAAATAGCGCACACTTCCGTCTTCAAATCGAATCATATTCTCACCACCTGGCACTCCGTGGCCGCCAGCTTTTAGTGCTTTAGATGGCTCATCGATGTAGCTTCCTGTGTGGCCAGGATAAATTTTTGCTCCATCTTTGAATTCATGATGATTATATAATCTTGCTTGCGCAGATTTCGGGTCTGGAAGGTCTGCAAGTGCATCTCGAACTGTGATCCAAGGCTGATGCTGTGGCTCAAACATACCATATTTTGCAAGCAGCTTTTCTGCCGCAGCCTGTTCTTTAGGATTAATTATTGGACGCTTTATACCGTGTCGTTTCCAATATTCCTTTGTGATCCATTTGCTCCAAAGCAAGGCATCTTCTGAATGAGTTGGCTCTGGAAATGACCAATTCGCATCAACATCAGATCTAAAACCAACAATAAATACCCGCTCTCTTTTTTGTGGTACGCCATAGTCTGCTGCATTTACCAATCGATAAACGACATTATATTCAAGTTCAGTATGCTTGCTTTGCGTGTGATAGCGTTCAATTCTTGCGCGGTGCTCTTGCCAATCCTCTCCGTCTTTTTTTTCTATGGACGGATACTGAAGTTGCAAAACTATGTACTCAAAATATTCGAAGAAGCTTTTCCTAAGAAGCCCTTTTACATTTTCAAAAACAAAAGCTCGCGGTCTTTTTTCTTTTATCGCACGAACGGCTTCCGGAAACATATCTCTTGAATCGTTATGCCCTTTCGCCTTGCCTCCCAAGGAAAATGGCTGACATGGCGGCCCACCTGAGACAAGGTCAATAGCCTCACTTACATTGAGATAGTTGAAATTTGAAACGTCCCCTTCGTATAAGCCTGCACCAAAATTAAATATTTTATTTGATCTAATCGTTTTGCATGCATCCTTATTAAATTCGACAATTGCTTTCGGTGAAAAACCAGCCTCATGAAGACCAATAGCCAACCCGCCTGCACCGGCAAAAAGCTCTATTGAATTTAAATGCTTCATTTATATCAATCCTCTCGTTTCGGCGGACTGTATGCACGTATTTTCTGCATAATCAGTTCAACATCTCTGCGCTGACCTGTAAGCTGAGCAGCATAATACCGGCCGGGATGCAATGTATCCCATTCTGATGGGGCTTGATTATACCTTCCTGCACCAGGAGCGTTAATGCCAAAGCCGTCAATATACGAATTCCATAATGGGCCATATTGCCTGATCAAGTATGACTCCATTGCGCTGATCATGTCTGTCGCTCTGCCTTGTAGAATCATAAACCTACAAAGAAAGTCATCATTATTCAGATTTTCTGCTTGGTCGATACTTCTAAGGTGTTTTTGGAGTCGTGATCGTAAAGCCGTGCCATCACCACTTCTCAAACCTTGCCTTGATCCTGAAGGAACAGCCTTACCGACGTAGATCGGGTGCATTGATGGCAAGCTTGATTCATAGCATGTGCCTTTTGTTGATTTTAGAAATAGCGCATAAACCCCTGCGCCATTGAATCTTGGTAAGTTATTGAGTTGAAAGTATGGCGTACCCTCAAAAAACTTAAAAGCAGGCTTGACTACTGCATCAATCTTTGCATCTGTAATTTTTACAATATGATTATTTATGTCAAACAACGTAATTTCCTTTCGTGATTAAGGCACTGCGGCCTGTTGCGCGAGCACTTAACGCTGCCAGCAAGCGCGACGCTGTTTGGCGTCGCTTGACTGGCCTTGTTAGCAGCCTACACCGGACTTGCGCGGCTTGCCGCACTAGCAAACCCGAACAACGGCAAGCTGCATTTATTAAAAACTACACCAGCCAACTGCGATACGGCGAGCCAACCGGAACCTGTAAAACTGTTAAGCGAAGCCCGGAAGAACAACGCTACCGCCACCACCGTTTGCGACAAACCCACAAACTGGCGAACCTTAACTTTTGGCGCTGCCGCTAAGAACACCAAACGCGAGCAAGGCCGAATAAAACTACTGACTAAAACCGTTAAAAGCCGAAAACCTGCTAACAGCTTTGTAGTTTGGAGCACACACGCTTTCAGGCCGTGTAAACTCCCTTCTATCTTTTGTAAAGGAAATAACACTAACCAATAACCTCTAGTAAATCAACAGGTTTTTATTGGTAGTTGCGGTTGGGGGCGGTGAAAGCGTGTTTTAACCTTGCGATTTACTTGCTAACAATAAATTCACCTACTACTGTTTATACATCCATGTAAACTTATTCAATGGCATTGCTGATGACTTCACCTTTCTTGCAGTATATCGCTGAATTTATGTATACCCACCGTTATGCCAAAAGAACTGTCGAAGGGTATCTGTACTGGATAAAAATGTACATCTTGTATAACAAGAAGCAGCACCCAGCCAAACTAGGCGATCAAGACGTTGAGCGTTTTCTTAGCTATCTAAGTAATCAACGTAATGTCGCACCTCGCACTCAAGCTACTGCATTAAATGCACTGAGCTTTTTATATAACAAAGTATTACAGCAACCTTTATCATTAGCCTTAGATTTTAATCGCTCCAAAATTTCCCCTAAGTTACCGGTAGTTCTTACCAGAATGGAAGTTGCAGCGTTATTACGTTTGATCGACCCACGATATAAATTGTTAGCACAGCTTATGTATGGCAGTGGTTTGCGATTAATGGAGGCAGTACGTTTGCGGGTGCAGGATATTGATTATGATTATTTATCGGTGATGGTCTGGCAGGGTAAAGGTAACAAAAACCGTCGGGTTACCCTGGCACCTGAATTGGTGCCCACGTTAAAACAGCAAAGCCAGTTTGTGTTGCAATATTTTCAGGCCGATCTTGCCAACCCCGAATATGCCGGTGTTTGGTTACCTTTTGCACTGGCTCGCAAAAATCCGTCCGCCCCCCGGCAATTTGGCTGGCAGTATTTATTTCCCTCTATGCAGTTAAGTGTCGATCCTCAGTCAAAGTTACTGCGCCGGCATCATCTGGATGAAAGTTGTGTCAGGCGAGAGATTAAAATTGCCTCTCGCAAAGCCGCTATCCCCAAAAATGTGACTTGCCATACCCTACGTCATTCTTTCGCTACTCATTTACTTGAGTCTGGGGCTGATATCCGCACCGTGCAGGAGCAACTTGGTCATGCTGATGTTCGCACCACACAAATTTATACTCATGTACTTAACCATGGCGCAAGTGGTGTGAAAAGCCCATTATCGCAGTTGCTGTAGGTAAAAAAAATAGAGTCCGCTATACTTCGAAAGGAGATGTTCTATGCCGACAATCTCAATGTTTTATGGCATTATTATCCGGATGTATTTCGCGCCAAGAGAACATCCGCCACCACATTTTCATGTTTATTATGGTGAATACAAGGCAACCATAGACATTCGAACTTGTGAGATCCAGCAAGGAGCGCTCCCAAAAAAGCAAGCGAAGCTTGTTTTGGCATGGGCAGAATTACATCAAGAAGAACTATTGGCTGATTGGGCCTTGGTGATGAATGGCGAAGAGCCGTTTAAAATTCAGCCACTGCAGTAAGAGGGTTAAGCATGCAGCCATCCGTTAAAAAGGTCACAGCACTTGAAAACTACCTGCTGTCTGTGAGGTTTTCAAATGGCGAACACGGCATCTTAGATATGAAGCCTTACCTTGATTTTGGTGTGTTCAAACGCCTCAAAGAACCAAACGCATTTCAACAAGTTTTCGTCTCTTTTGATACCATTGAGTGGCATTCCGGGGTCGATCTTTCCCCTGAATTTGTCTACAACAAGTGCCAACGCACAGCCACAGAGCCCAAACTCACAGCAAACAGCTGAATTTGTTCAGAGTTTAGATGAAAAAGGCGCCACAGCGCCTTTATTAATTAAAGCAATATTCGTTCAGAAAGAGCACTCTGGCACCCGTACCCAGCCTTCCATCAGCACTCTGGCACTACGGCTCATTATGGCTTTGGTCACTGTCCAGTTATTATCGATCAGCTTAGCTTCTGCTCCTACCCGTAAGGTGCCGGACGGATGACCAAAGCGCACTGCCTCGCGCTCACCGCCACCGGCAGCCAGGTTAACCAGTGTACCGGGTATTGCGGCGGCTGTGCCGATAGCAACTGCGGCGGTACCCATCATCGCATGGTGCAGTTTGCCCATCGACAATGCCCGTACCAGCAGGTCTATTTCGCTGGCATGTACGTTTTTACCACTGGATGAAATGTAATCTGCCGGTTTGGCGACAAAGGCCACTTTGGGCGTATGCTGACGACTGGCCGCTTCGCTGATATCCGTGATCAGCCCCATTTTCAGCGCACCATAAGCACGGATAGTTTCAAACATCGCCAGTGCTTTGTTGTCGCTGTTAATCGCATCCTGTAACTCAGTGCCGGTATAACCGATAGCGTCGGCATTGATAAAGATGGTTGGAATACCGGCGTTGATCAGTGTTGCCTGCAAACTGCCCACACCCGGTACGTCCAGCGTATCGACCAGATTACCGGTCGGAAACATGGCACCACCGCCCTCGCCTTCATCAGCTGCCGGATCGAGGAATTCAATCTGCACTTCTGCCGCCGGAAAAGTCACACCGTCCAGCTCAAAATCGCCGGTTTCCTGTACTTCGCCATTGGTTATCGGCACATGGGCGATAATGGCTTTGCCGATATTGGCCTGCCAGATCCGCACCGTACAAAGACCATTTTGCGGGATACGGCTACTGTCAATTAAGCCATTGCTGATAGCAAAAGCGCCCACTGCGGCGGTTAAGTTGCCGCAGTTGCCACTCCAGTCAACAAAGGCTTTGTCGATAGATACCTGACCAAACAGGTAATCAACATCGTGCTCGGCCTTGCTGCTTTTGCTCAGGATCACGGTTTTGCTGGTACTGGACGTTGCGCCGCCCATACCATCTATTTGTTTACCGTATGGGTCCGGGCTGCCAATTACCCGTAATAGCAGGTTATCACGCGCCTTACCCGGCACCTGGGCAGCCTTGGGTAAGTCGTCCAGTTTAAAAAATACGCCTTTGCTGGTACCGCCACGCATGTAAGTGGCAGGGATTTTAATTTGAGGAACGGCCATAAATACCTATCTCTTTTATTAAGAAATTTGTAG
>CAZEGA010000145.1:0-8454 GCA_964511675.1 uncultured Rheinheimera sp. | reverse complement strand
GCGTACAGGGCACAGATCCGTTGACACTGTGTGATGCGACTCCGGGATATTATTGTCAGCCAGTGCCGGGCAATGTCGACCGCTGGGCTGTAGCTAATACAGTATGGGGCATTAATGGCCCGGTACATACTCAGGCAGATGCTGCTGAATATATTGCCGAATATATGGGGCAATGGGTGGATACCGCGACTCCAACCTGTGCGGTTGCGGGTCAAATGACAGTGGCAGAAGATTGCCTGAAAGATACCTGGCGTATTACCGCCAGAACCATTGGTAATGAAGGGGCTGCAGTAATGTTGCAGGCCGTCTTCAGGTTGCGATAGCAGAGGTAATTGGTATGACAATGTTAAGATCTGCCTATACAGTTTTTTTACTCACTTTTGTGTTTGGTGTCTGCAGCGCCAAGGCGGCGGTAGATATAGCATCGGCGCCATTACAAACCGGTACTGCAGTGGCACCGAATATTTATTATATACTGGACGACTCTGGCTCTATGCAGTGGGAAATTATGCCAGATGGATATGTGACCGTGAATGGCACTATCCGTGGTTATTTGTTTCCGATACCGGGCACTATGTATCAGGGGCTGAATCACTTCGACAAGCGTATCCCTCGCTTTGATGACGACAATATCCACAATGTTATTAAGCGCTCATCCGAGATTAATAAAGTGTTTTATGACCCTACCCTGACTTATCTGCCCTGGGTTAATGCTAATGGTGTAAGTTTTGGCGATATGCCTGCGGCCACCGCAAAATGGGACCCTTATACTCCCTCAGTTGGTAGTATAAATCTGACGGCCAGTAACAGCTATAACCGTTGGTATTCTCATGCAAACAACCTGAATAATGTTTCTACTGACGATAACTCGCGTTCGTACTGGCCTATAACGTTTTTCGTGTATAAAGGTACGGGCAGTAAAACCGCAATATCCAGTTATACCGGCTACCAGATCCGTGGTTCAGTCGCTTATAAAAAGGATATGGCCTCAGGCAACTGGGCTACCATTACCGGTTTTACCTGGGGAGATACCAGCAGGACCGTGGCTGCGGAAACACAGAACTTTGCCAACTGGTTTTCATACTACCGTTCACGTATCCTGGCGGCACGGGCTGGCACCAGTATCGCGTTTTCAGAAGTCACTGATGACTTCAGGGTGGGTTTTACTACCCTGGCAGAAAGTAAAACTGACAATAATACCCTAACTGTCCCTCTTCCTGTTTTGGCTGATATTGAAAAGGGTACTTTTAGCAGCTCAAACAAGACCAAGTGGTTTGATCTGTTGTTTAAAGTGCCAATGAATAATTCTACGCCTTTACGGAATTCGCTGAAATGGGCCGGCGAGCAGTACTCCCGTACAGAAAGCAGCGGGCCCTGGGGGCCAGGCAGTGCAGCAAACCAGATAAGTTGTCGCCAGTCCTTTACTATCCTGACTACCGACGGTTATTACAATGGCCCCTCGCCAAATATCGGCAACGCAGATAATACTGATGGTGCGCTGATTTTACACCCGTCAGGTGAAGAGTCCCGACACTACAAATATACTGCTGTGGCACCTTATAGAGATAACTATTCAAATACCCTGGCTGATGTAGCCATGCATTACTGGAAACGCGACTTACGGCCAGATCTTGATAACAATGTTCCTGTGTCTTCTGCCAACCCGGCATTTTGGCAGCACATGGTAACCTATGGTGTTTCTATTGGCGTAGAAGGCACAAAAGATCCTGCAACCGATACGCCCGGCAACTGGCCAGACCCACAAAGTGGCGATCAGCAAAAAATAGATGATTTGTGGCATGCAGCGGTGAATGGCCGCGGAGAATTTATTCCAGCCTCTAAACCGGATGAGTTTACCAAGGCGCTAAGAACGGCATTATCGTCTATCTCTGAGCGTGTTGCTTCTTCTTCTAACCTGGCAGGTTCTACCATATCGCTTGACTCTGGTGCTGGTGTCTTTAAAGGCGTATTTAATAGCGGTGACTGGTCTGGCGACCTGGTTGCAGTTGATCCAGATAATAACTTCAGCCAGAACTGGTCAGCAGCACAAAAACTGAATGCCCGTACAGCGGCAAGCCGTATTATTTATTATGCCGACAATACAACGACAGCAAAGTCGTTTACATCAGCTAATGTCGACTCTGCCAAATTATCAGCTGATCAGGTTAACTATCTGCGGGGGGACCATGCCAAAGAGCAGCGCAATGGTGGTGCTTTTCGTAACCGCAACTCTAAGCTGGGCGATATTGCAAACTCAACACCACTGCTGGTTGAAGGTATAGTGAACCGGCTGTATCAAAACTATAGTTGGGGCAGCGGTTATGAAGATTTTTTCAACAGTATGCGTAACCGGGCATCAACATTATATGTAGGCGCGAATGACGGTATGCTGCATGCGTTTGATGCCAAAACAGGCGAAGAGCGCTTTGCTTTTATACCCGCTGCGGTAATGCCACAACTAGCTGAACTGACGAAACCGGATTATATACATAAATATTTTGTTGATGGCTCTCCGGTAGTTGCTGATATTAAAACCAGCAGTTGGAAAAGTGTGCTGATTGGCGGCCTGGGGCGTGGTGGCAATACCTTGTTTGCTATGGATATTACTAACCCGACCAATTTTAATGCCGACAAGTTTATGTGGGAGCGCAGCTATACCGCACTTGGCCAGACCGCATCCAAGCCTTTGGTGGCGCGGCTGAAAGATGGTAAGTGGGTGGCCATTATTGGCTATGGTTATAACAATACAAAATCAACCCGTGGCGGGTTATTGGTGATTGATATTGTTAATAACGGTGACGTGCTGTGGCAAATTGACTTACCCAATTCAGTAGCAACAGACAATGGCCTGGGGCAGATAGAAGGTTGGGATGCCGATGGTGATGGTAACCTGGACTGGGTATTTGCCGGTGACTTACATGGCAATATCTGGAAGTTTGATTTATCAGTAGCAGATCCGCAAACCAATGGTGTGGCTTACAGTGGCCAGCCATTGTTTAAAGCGGTATCCGCTGCGGGTATTAAGCAACCGGTAACCGGCGGTATATCGCTGGCAAAACACCCTAAAACCGGCGAGCTCTGGTTGTACTTTGGTACCGGTAAGTTATTGTCTGATGCCGACCCTATTAATACTGACCAGCAGTCCTGGTATGGTATTAAAGATGGTTCGCCCATTATTGATCGTAACAGCCAGCTGATTAAACGTGATATGTACAATGTTACCTCGCAAGAACGTGTTATCGAAGAGGCACCAGATAACGACATGGTAACCAAACGTGGCTGGGTCATTGATTTGGCAGACAGCCGCGAGCGTATTGTGCAGCCCCCGCAGGTACGGTCAGTAAACCTGGGAGCCAGCCGTGGTACAGGTTTGGTGGTGGCCTCGCAGGTACCCAATAGTGATTTTTGTAATCCGGCCAGTGATGGTTGGGTAATGGCAGTAAACCCCTTTACTGGTGGAAGGCTACCAGTCCCATACTTTGATAGAGATAAAGATGGTGATTTTGATTCTGAGGATGAAGTGACTGATCCGACAACGGGTTCAAAGGTGCCACCGAGTGGACAAAAGATTCCTGGTATGTCGGATGATGTGCTGATTATCCGTGATAAAATTATTGTGAAGGACGCCGCCGGGATGATAAATACTGGTGTAGTTGATGGCCGGGTATCCTGGCGGGAGATGGCAAATTGATGGCGGTCAACAAAAAAAGTGCTGGTTTCTCTCTGATAGAAATCATGATAGTGGTGGTGATAGTAGGTGTTCTGGCGTCTATTGCCATTCCGGGATACCAGCGTTATGTGATCCAGACTAACCGCACAGCAGCAACTGCCTGCCTGACAGAGCTGGCGCAGTTTATGGAACGCACTTACACGCAAAATATGACTTATGCACCGGAAGGCCTGGGAGTGCCTGAGTTAGCTTGTGTGAATGATCTTACAGCTCGATACAATTTTGATTTGGCTAACCTTGCCCGCAGAACCTATACAGTGTTGGCGGTACCGACAGCCTTACAAAACGATGCGGATTGCGGCACGCTGACACTTAACCAGGCTGGGCGTAAGGGTGCTGCCGGTGGTTTTGATGCAAATACGGTAAGAAGTTGCTGGTAAAATTTGACATATTGAAATCATGTTGTAATTTTAAGGTTAAATAAAGCCTTGGGCATACGGATATGCGATTACAACATGGATTTACCCTGGTTGAGGTACTGGTAACCTTACTGGTACTTAATATCGGATTACTGGGCGGGCTGGCAGCGCAGACGCTGGCGTTAAAGCAGGTGCGCGATGCCATACTCAGAACCCAGGCGCTGGCACTTAGCAACGCTTTGTTGCAGGAAATGCACAGCAACAGTTATCTGGCAGCTGCAGCCGGTCCGCGCCTGCATCTGCAATCTGAAATCCCGCTTGCCCCGCAATGCTCCCCAGCCCAGCCCTGTACAGCAAGCCAGGTGGCTGGCGTCCAGCTGCAACAGTGGTTTGCCTTACTTCACAACGGATCGGGTGCTGCACTGCCGGATGCCGAATTCTGTATACAGCATTCAGGCCACTTTGCATCGCTTAGCGTCAGCTGGCGTACGCTAAGCCGCCAGCACAGTGGCAGGGCTGAACCCTGTCAGGCCGGGGCCGGGCGCAGTCATTTTATTCTGTCTGCTGCAGGGTGATATATGCGCAGCTGCAAGGGATTAACCATAAGTGAATTGCTGATCGCCATGCTACTGGGAGTGTTTCTGCTTGGTATGGCGTTTACCGCTTTTGCCAGCCTGAGCCGCTCAGTACGCCAGACACAACAATTGGCAGAATTGCAGCAAAATGCGCAGCTGGTAATGAATTTACTGCACAACGAACTGGCCAATGTCGGTTTTTGGGGCGGCCGTGCGCAGCCGGCAGAGGCGATAACGGCTGCCGGTATAACGGCACCGCTGTCAGATTGTGCCAAACCGGGTTTAGACAGTGGCAGTTTTCCACGGGCCGGGGAGCCGTTTATCACAGTTTATGCTGAACAGGTGCGGCCAGGGCGGCCGCTGGATTGTATCAGTCAACCGCTGGCAGGCTCTGAACTGCTGCAGGTTAAACGCCTGCTGGGGCAATATGCCCAACCGGCAGATATGCGACAAAACCGGTTTTACTTTGAGGCTGACTGGCAGCAGGCCAGATTTGTTGATAACGATAGTGCGCAGTTAAATCCGGCGCTGGATTATTTTCCCTATCAGCATTTGGTGCTTTATCTGCAAATGCAGCAATATGACGATGGTGCTGTGCCTGTACTGATGCGCAAGCGGCTGACACGAAATCAGGCCGGACTGGCGGCAATCAGTACAGATTCAGTGCTGGATGGTGTTGAGCGTATGCATTTTCAGTTTGGTATTGATGCTGATGCTGACGGCCAGCTTAACTATCTGTTGCAGACGGAACAAATGACAGCGGAGCTCTGGCAACAGAGACAGCAGCGTATTATCAGTATCCGCTACCATATTTTGCTGCGCTCAACCCAGCCTGATCCTCACTACCGTAATAACCAGACTTATCAGATGGGTGAGCAGGAGTTCACTGCTCCCGGTGATCATTACCGGCGCCTGCTGATAAGCAATAGCCTGTTTTTCCCCAACACGACCCTGCACTGAGGCCTGCCATGCTAATCTCCCGCGGAGCAGTACTGATAATGACACTGATCTTTTTGCTGGTAATGAGTTTACTGTTAGCGGCGATGTTGACGGTAAGCCAGCTAAGCCATAAGGCCGCGCTGGCAGGCCAGCAGCAACTGCAACTGTCGCAACTGGCGTTGCAGCAACATCTTAATGCCGTGCATACAGGTGCTGGCGCTGTACAGGGGCAGGTGCTGGCACAATGCCCGGCAGCTTATGCTGCCTGGAGCAGCGGTTCTGTACAGTGTGCCGTTATTCGCCTGGATACGCAGCAATACAGCGATAACCGCCAGGCCTATGCGGCTTATTCCAGCCTGCTGTTACAGCAGGCCTTAATAAAGGAGTAAGTGTTTATGTTGCTGCGAACATTAGGGGCGCTTGTTTGCCTGGTGGTATATCCCGTCCAGGCCTGTGTATCCGGCCCGGCGGAACCTGTATCTGCAACACTACCGGCGACAGTGCTGGCTGCCGCGCCGCGCCGGATAAGCATCCATAACAATATGACGTTGGCTATACCCGCTGCCGATGGGGTACTGGCACTGCACAGTGCGGACAACTTTGCCCTGATTGACCGGCTGGAACACTGGCCGGTTGGGGAGGGCCGTATTGGCGCTGTTATAGCGCAACCCGTTGTGCTGGACAGCAACTATGACGGTATTGCTGATGCGCTTTATGCTGTGGACGTGCACGGCTTGCTCTGGTTTGTCAGGCTGCAGCGCTCTGGTTTTGCTGAACCTGAACTGATAGCCGATTTTTCGGCGCTGCAGTATCAGTTTGAGCAGCCATTGCAACTGGTACAAACGCTCTCGCCAGCGCCGTCCGGCCAGTTGCAGTACCTGCAACTGTTATTACTGACAGCAACAGACAGCGCGCAGAACAGCATGCTGATTGCTTTAAAGCACCGCCCCGGCCGCCTTGGCGCCGTGACGCTGCATGATTTAACCGATCGCAGCAGTATTGCTGCAGATGAGCTTCGTTACGGTATTGATGAGCCGTTATGGCTGCAGTTGCTGCAAAGCGATGGCTGGTATGTTCAGTTGTCCGGGCAGATAACCGCCAGACCACAGGTGTATGCCGGTGTGGTGTACTTTACCTCGGCCAGGGCGGGAGCGGTTAATGCTGATTGTTCACTGGCTGCAGAAGCCGAGCCTTTGCTGCATGCCTTGCATTTGCACCATGCCGGTTTGGTATATCAGCAACGATCCCGCCCAATAATAACGCAACACGCGGGTGTGCTGGCACTGAAACAGGATGACAAGGGGGAATTACAGCTGGTGTCCGATACCGGGCAATCACAGCAAGTGCTGCAGACAGCTTTACAGGCAATCTCGCCGGCGTGTGCCGATTGTGTGGTGCCGCTGACCGCCGGGCAGTTTCCGCGTTTGATCCGGCTGGCAACGTTTCAGGATGAATACGGGGCACACTGACATGGGCTACCCTGAACGTGTAACCGCATTTACTCTGCTTGAAGTGATGTTAACACTGGCTATTCTCGCCATTCTGGTTGCGGTATGTTACCCGTCTTATCAGCAGTATGTGCTGCGCACTTACCGTGCCGAGGCGACAACACAGTTACAGCTGCTGGCTAATGCGCAGGAGCAGCACATTGCGGATTATGGCGAGTATAGCGCTGACTTTGCCGTACTGGGATGGCAGGATCTGCAGCTGTCCGGACGATATCGCTATACGATCACACTGGAGGCTAATGCCCAGGGCTATACCCTGACTGCTGCGGCTATTGGTTTGCAGCAGGCTGATGATGCTTGCCCCCGGTTTACGCTTAACCATCTGGGGCAGCGTAATGTGCTGTTCCCGCAATACCTGGGGTGCTGGAACTGACGCAATACGTTCTGGCTGCACCAGGTGCGGCTATACCGGGCAGGGGGATGATTCCCGGCTTAGCCTGTTGCGGCCGGCCTGATTCAGTACCAGGCGGAAATGCCAGCTGCTGCCTGCCTTACCACAGTAATAAAAGGTGCCATTTTCAAAGCCATTCAGGCTGCCGTCACGGCGGAAGGTTAGTGCATTGCGGTTATATACCAGTTTATGCCGGTTAAACGGTGGTGCTATCTCGCGCAGCAATTTGCTGCTGTTGTCTGCAGGATAAAGCACGGACAGCCGCAGCGGTAACTGCTGCCAGGCATTCTGGCACTGCCCGCCTTGTTCGGGACACAGTTGTACCGGTAAATTGCTGCTGGCGGCGGTTACCCGTGCATAAGCCAGATGCATACTCAGCTGCCGCACATAAGCCTGTGCCCGCTGGTAGTCGATAAATGCTGCCATTGCCGGTACTGCGGTAGTGGCAAAAATCATCAGGATGGCCAGTGCCACCATCAGTTCCGGCAGGCTGAACCCCCGGTAAGTTGATACAGACATAACAGCTCCCTGCGTTTGGTATTTAGCAGAAAGTATGGTTTATTTTGTGTGAAATAAAAGCTGCATTAGTGTTTTTAATGCAGCCTGGGGTTAATGCTGAACCGCAAGGTACTAATCGTAAATAGTAGGTATGGGCTGGCGTTTATGCTGGGTCTTCATATAAATAGCAATTAATTTAGCGCTGACGTCTGCCGGTACGGTTTTACCTTCCAGAAAATCATCAATTTGGTCGTAGTTTAAACCTAAAGCGGCTTCGTCGGCTTTTTGCGGTGCCAGACATTCCAGATCGGCTGTCGGTGTTTTACCAACCAGTACCGCTGGCGCTCCCAGTGTTTTGCCAAGTAAGCGCACCTGGCGCTTATTTAAACCAAACAATGGCGCCAGATCACAGGCGCCGTCACCCCATTTGGTATAAAAACCGGTAATATTTTCG
>CAZEGA010000144.1:8026-8480 GCA_964511675.1 uncultured Rheinheimera sp. | reverse complement strand
GTTCCAGCTTTTCGGCCACGTCGGCGTTAATCTGGCGGCGGTTTTCGTCGGCCACCATACTGGCGATCAGTTCGCTGACCAGCGGCCGCAATGCCAGTGGCTGCTGTTCATCCGGCCGCCACAGGATACGGGCGGCAATCAGCTTTTTCAGCGCGCTTTCGCTAAAAGCAGCTTCATCAATAAAACCGTCCAGATAACCCTGCATCAGCGCTTTATGGTGTTTACCCAGCAGCGCCAGCCGTTCGGCCCCGACGCTAAACAGGTTGGAGGCAGTAGCCGCTGTTAATCCAGAGTCCAGCGCTGCCATCAGAGCATACTCTGCTGCATTGGCGTATCGTCTACCGGCAAGTGCTCTTCATCGCGGATAAAACGAATAACATCAATTAAATAGTCAATTTTGCCGGTCACAATATAGTACTGTCTATCGCTGTGCGGCTGCAGCAGGTAGCCGTGC
>CAZEGA010000144.1:0-8016 GCA_964511675.1 uncultured Rheinheimera sp. | reverse complement strand
CGGAAGATCAGTTTGACCTGGTTATCCAGCGCGTCGCTCTGGCTGTTAAAAAACCGGTCGGCGGCCAGTACGTTTAAACGCTGGCGCAGGCTCTGGTTGTCTTCGGTGCGCAGCACAAATTCCTGCAGTTTAATGGTGTCACCAGCCGTTAAGGCGCTGTCGCGGCCTAAGGTTTCCTGCACCAGTTGCAGCCATTCCAGCAGCGGCAACAGTGATTGCACCGTTAACGCAAACTGGCTGCTTAAATGCTCGCGGGCGGTTTTATTTAGCTCGTGGTAGGCCAGAAAATACACGCTGTTATCGTCATTGCTGACTAAACGGCGGTTCAGCGGGCGCAGGTAATGGTTAATCTCCTGCTGTGTCTGCTGCTGGCTTAAATGGCGAAAGGCGTCTTCGTCACTTACCTGGCAAATAAAATCGCCGGCCAGCAGCCGTTCCAGTAAAGGACCATGTTGGATCATCAGCTGGCCTCCTGTTGCCGCTGTGCCAGCCGCTCAGCAAGGCGGCTGGTTTTCGGTTGAATACGTTTTAACTGACGCTTGGTTGGGTCCTGCTGGCTGGGTTCTATCAGGTAGCGGTGTTTAAACAGCATCAGCACGTCTGATTCCGGGTTGGGAAAGGCACCGACAATAATAATATTGTTGGCACTGCAAGCAGCAAACAGTTTTTCCACGTTGTGGTAAGCCAGGGTGCCGATTTCGTCTATCGGCCAGTGAATAGCTACCTTGGCCTGGCCGCGCAGCAGGCGGGTAAAGGCCAGCAGGTACTTACATAAAATCAGGTAGGCCATACCGTGGCTGGACGATTCCAGCAACTGGCGGTCGTTTTTTATCACCAGTTCAGAGCCACCCTCGCTTAAATGCAGCTCCAGCCGCAGCAACGATTCTATTGTGTACTGCTCATCGGCACGCAGTAATTCCACCACATCGGCCAGTGCATTTAAGTATTGTTCTGACGGCAGGGCTTTACCCGATGCGCCCCAGTCATCAAACAATTTGGCAAAGTGTTTTAATGGCTGCCAAAACCCCAGTTCATCTATGGTTGACAGGATACGCACTTCAGATTTGCTGATGCCTTCGAGCACCAGATCATCGGCCACCGCTTCGCTTAAACGGCGGCTTTGCAACGCAATACGGCGGTTAATATCACTGAATACGGTAAAGAATTTTTTCAGATCGCCGCCAATGTTCTCACCCATTTCCAGCAGTTGCTGCTGCTGATCTTTTAAGATGCGCAGTAAATCGGCCAGGATCGGCAGTTGCTGGCGTTTACCGGCGAACTCAGGCAGTTTGCGCTTTTCATGCTGCAGCCGGTCGAGAAATTCGCTGCCAGCATCTTTACTGAGCGTGGTTTCAAACTGCTCCAGTTGCAGCCGCAACTGCTGGTCCAGCTTGCTGCGCAGTTCCAGTGCTTCATTGCTGCGCGCCAGCCGTTCAACTAAATCGGCACAGGCGGCAAGCTCTGCCGGTGTGACTGCCGCCAGATGCAGTTCGGCCAGTTTTACCAGCAGCGGTTTTAACTGCACCAGCCACTGTTCGGCCTGTTGCATATGGTCCTGCCACTGGCGTTTTTGTTCATCCAGCCGTTTTTGGCTGGCGGCAACATCGGCTTTCAGCTGGCCAAGTTGCTGGGTCAGCTCGCGCTGCTGTTGTTTTAGTTCGGTTTCTTTTGCCAGTAACTGTGGCCGCAGTTGCTGCCAGTCCAGTTGCATAAAGCGCTGCCACTGGGTCAGTTCGTCCTGGCGGCTTTCGGTGGCTTTAATATCGGTTTTCAGCTGTTCCTGCCGTTGTTTCAGCTCTGTCAGCCGTCTGGGATCAATGCCTTTGGCCGATAACTCTTCGTTAAACGCCTGCTGCAGTTCGCTCAGTTGGGTTTTATTGTCTTCCCGCTTACGCTCAAGCTGGCGCTCCAGCTCGTCCAGTTGCTCGTCAAATACCTGTAATTCGGCCTGCCAGTCGGCTTTCAGTTCAATTTTCTGCGCCTGATGGTCGTCTTTTAACGCCTGTAAATCCTGCTGTTGCTGCTGTTGCAGTTTCTCCAGCTGCTGCTGCTGTTGCTCCAGTTCTGAGCGCGCACTGGCCTGGCGTTGTTTGATCAGCTCACGCTGCGCCGCCTCCAGCCGGTTACGCGCATCGCGGGCGTAGTCAATATTCTGCTCGGCCTGGGTGTACTGCCACTGCGCCTGCTCCAGTTGAGCCTGCATCAGCTCGGCCTGCTGGTGGCTGTCTTGCAGGGCTTTTTCGGCAGCGGTTTTATTGGTATTGGCCTGTGCCAGTTGCTGCTCTGCACTGTGAATACGATGGCGCACGGCGGCTTCATCCTGTGCATAGTCCGGCGTGTCTATCGCGGCCAGTTCCAGTTGCAGGCCGTACAGGCTGTCGGTTAACTCAGCCAGCTGCGGCTGTAAATCGTGCCGCTCCAGTAAGCGTTCATCCAGTACCTTGCCCAGTTTTTGTTCCCAGCCGCTGTAATGCAGGCGCAGGTAATGCCGCAAACTGCCCTGCTCCGGCGTTAACTGGCGGTGCAACTGCTGTAATTGCTGCTCGGCCTGGTGCCGGTTTTGGCTGGCCTGTTGCAGTTGCTTATCGGCCTGTTCGCGCTGCTGGCGTGCCTGCTGATACTGTTGTTGCAGTTGCTGCACCTGCCGCGCCTGTTGCTGTGCCTGCTGCTGGGTTTGCTCCAGCCGCAGTTCCGCAGCACGCAGTTCATCGTGCTCGGCATCGGTCAGGGCAGAGTGGTTAAGCTGGCTTTGCAGCACGGCAATGCCGCTGCTGCATTGGGTTAGCTGCCGGGCAAACTGGCTTTGTTGTTGCTGCAAACGCTGCTGAAAGGCGCTTTCCAGCGCCGCCAGCTTGGTACCCTGCTGCTCACGGGTGCTGTCTTTTTGCTGCTGCAGCTGTTTGGCTTTGCCGCGCTGCTGCTCGCTTAAGCGGTTAAAAGCCTCGGCCAGCTTTATTTTACGCTGCTCCAGCTGGCGCTCCAGATCACCATGCTGTTCAACCATTAGCTGGTATTGCTCCAGCAATTCCTGCAAGGTATCGCGCCACAGCGGCAGCGCTTCGGTATCGCGCTGCAGTTTGCTCATATCGCGACTTTCAAAACCATCGTATTGCTGCTGCAGCTGGTCAAGCCGGGCGCCGGTTTCGGTTAAATCGGCTTCGGTTTTGCTCAGCTGGCCGTTCAGTTCCATCTGCTGTTGTTCAAACTGCTGTTTCAGGCTGTGTAACTGGCCTCGCAACAGCTGTACCTGCTGCTCGGCATCGGCTTTTTGCAGCTTTTGTTGCTGTTCGTCCTGTTGCAGCAAGGGCCATAATGCCGCCAGTTGCGCCTCGGCGCTGTCCAGTTGCAGTGCCAGCTGTTTTAAGCGCTCAAAATCCTGCTGTAGTTTGTCCAGCCGCATCGACTGGCGCATCTGCTGGATCCACTCGCGCGCCTTGGTGTTTTTTACTTTGGTGGTGGGCAGCGTTACGCCATCTTCTTCAAAAATGGCGGCCAGCATCGCTTTTAGCGTATCCATTTTGCCTTCTTTGGCATGCACGGCACTGACCAGCTTTTCAATATGCCGCAGCTTATGCCCGCTGCTGACTAAACTGAAACTGCTGGCTAACCGGCGCAGCTTAACGCTGTCGGCAGTGTTACCACGCAGTGCTCCGGCATCATTCTGAATAATGCTGCGATACTCGCTGGTCGCACTGATTTTATGCGACACCTGCACATCGGCCAGGCTGCGCAGTGCGGCGGCCCAGTCGTTATAGCTATGGCCTTTTACGCCCTCGTCGGTGTGTTGCAGGTAGCAGTCACTGTTATAAGGGGCATTGATAAAGCGGTAATCTACCCCGCCGTCGTTTTTACGGGTCAGTACCAGCTGGCATATTTCGCCGCCTTCGCGCTGATATTCATACACGATATAACTGTTGGAAAACGGCAGGTAAAATTCATCAAACTTTTTGCGGGTTTTCGGCACTACCCGGTTCGGCTGTTCGCCAAAAAACACCGGCACCAACCGTTGCAGCGTGGTTTTACCCGAGGCATTGGTGCCGCAGATATTAGTGTGCTGATCCAGTTGCAGTTCAACCACACCGGGCAAATGAGTATGAATAAGAATAATACGAAGTAATTGTGACATAGCGCATCCTGTCGGCCGCGCTGTTGTCGTAAGCTATAAGGGCGCGGCGGGTGTCAGATATTGCCGGTTATTATCCACGGAATGGCGCTAAAAACCAGAGCATCAGCGGTTTATTCCGGGGCATTTTCTGCTGCAGAGCATACCACAGCACTGGCAGTAAACTGGCACAGCTGCGCTTTTAGCTGATGCAGATTTTCAACCGTCAGTTCCTGCCCCCGCAGGTGGCGCGGAACATTTACTGTAAGGTGTAGATAGCGCACTTGTCTGGCGGTAAGTTGTGCCACCATCTGCACAGGCAAATTACCTATTACAGTATCCCCGGGCTGTAGCTGTTCGATACTCAGGTGCTCAGTCATCTTATCTATCGGAATATGTTGCTGTAATAGCCATTGTCTTGCGCCAGGGTGGCGGCTAACCAGAAATATTGCCATCTCGTTACCTTATGTCATTCAGTATTGGACAGGCAGCAGTGTATGGCTTTGGCAGTCGTTGCTGTTTATTCGCAAGCTTGCCTGAACAAAAAACAGGCAATACGTCAGTTACACTCTGTGCAAATATGCCATATAGCGGAGCAGTAATGAAAAGAACACTTTATCTTGCCTGCTACGACGTAGTTTGCAGCAGCCGGTTGTTAAAGGCATTACGTATTCTGCGGGAGTTTGCATCCGGCGGCCAGTACTCCTGTTTTGAATGTTATCTGACCGCAGGCGAAAAACGCGAGCTACTGCTAAGGATGCAACAGTTACTGACAGCAGAAGATGCTTTTTTACTGATGCCATTGCCCGATGGGCAAAATGTGATTGCCATGGGCGCGGCAGTGGCACCGATAGAACATTACTTCTATATAGTGGGGTAAGGTATGCAACGCTTGTATATTGATCGTAAAGACGCACAACTTAGCGTAGAACAGAAGCGTCTGGTGGTACGCTACCCGCAGCCTGTAGCGCCATTGAGCTATCCGTTACGTCAGCTTGATACCCTGGTATTACTGAATTCGGTGCAGTTCAGCTCCGGGTTTTTAACCCAGCTGGCTAAGCAAGGCATTGACGTACTGTGCCTGCACAGCCGGGACAGCGATACGATGGTAAGTTGTACGCAGTTTACTCATGGCAATTATCAGCGGCTGGTTAAACAGGTAGTCTTGTCGCAGCACCAGCAGAAAAGCCAGCAGTTTGCTACCGGAATAGTGCAGTTAAAACTAACGCGGCAGTTACGTTTGCTGCAACTGGCATTAAGACGCAGACCAGAACTGAGAACTGCAGTTACACCAGCGATTAAACAGCTACAAAACAGCCTGCTACAACTAAAGCAACAACAACTGCCGATTGAACAGTTACTAGGGCTGGAAGGCAGCGCTGCCGCCGCTTATTTTCAGGCTTATAGCCACCTGTTTGCTCCCAGCCTGAAATTTACCCACCGCAACCGGCGGCCACCCAAAGATCCGGTCAATGCGATACTGTCACTTTGTTATTCCATGCTATACGGCGAGGCTGTAAAAGCGTTGAATATTGCTGGTTTGCACCCGGCTATTGGTGCCTTACATGCGCTAAGTTATAACCGGGAATCACTGGCCTGCGATTTGGTTGAACTGGTGCGGCCACTGGCCGATCGCTTTACCTGGCGTATTTTTGCCCAACAACAGCTCAGGGCAGAACATTTTGCTTACGACAACGGTGCCTGCCTGTTGACCAAAACCGGCAGAGAACATTTTTTTCCCTGGTATGAAACTGCAGCCAGAAGCTGGCGACGTTACCTGAAACGTATCGCCCGGCATTGGGCGCAGCTGATTGACGGAGAAACGCTATGAAACGGGCCTTACATTTACTTTGTCAGCGTCTGGACAGCCTGGTGCTGGATGGGCCGGCACTTAAAATTACTCTGGAGCATACCAGCCCACAGTATTTTCCGTTACGACGGCTTAGCCATATTGTGCTGATAGGTCAGCCCCGTTGTGATATCAGCGCATTGTGGCAAATAGTGCGAACCGGCATTTCTGTCAGCTGGCTGAACCTGCAAGGGCAGTTACAGGCATTACTAACCCCGGCTAATGCTGAGCAATGTGACTTTGCCAGCTTGTTGGAGCAAAGTCTGTACGACCCGGTATTGCGCCAGTTACTGACAGAATGGTTTGATAACCAGTATATACATAGCTTGTCAGTTGCTTGCAAAACCTTACCAGTAAGCACCAGCCAGCCGCAGTACATAACAAATCAGCTGCATAAATACCTGAACCAGAAACTGGGAAAAGCCAAACGGCAGCGGGCGCAGGACTGGTTGCAGGCATTGACTCTGGCAGCATTACAACCGGTGTTGCAACAGCATAAACTGCATCCGTATTGCCTGGGGGTGGAACAGTTACAGCAGCAGCTTTGCCGCTGTTTGCAGCCCTGGCTGCTGAGCTACCTTATACATTGGGCAGCCACGCACCAGACAGTAAATGCCCAGAGCATGGCTGATTTATACAGCCAGCACCAGCCTGAGCTGGAATACCACCAGCAGCGGTTATTGCTACAGCTGTTATCAGACCTTATTCGCTGGAGCCGGCTATAATGAAAACCAGGCACTACCTGATTTGTTACGATATAAGAGACAGTAAACGCCTGCAGCGCGTACATAAAGTGGTGATTGGTTTTGCTCATCCGGTGCAGCGGTCAGTTTATTTTGCCTTACTGACCAAGCTGGATCTTAAACAACTCCTTAGCCTGCTGTCAGAGATCATTGATGAAAACACCGATGATATCCGGATTTACCCGGCTCCGGCGCTAAACCAGGCCGAAATGCTGGGAGCAAACCGTACTGCCCAAGTGTTGCAGCAGCTGGTACATTTTATTCCGGATGCCTGAAAATACTATTGGAGAAAAACAAAAAGTTATTGCAAAATAGCGTGGCTCTTTAACAATTTAAAGAACAAAAAATGATTCAGAACCTGACTGTCTGTTTATACTGCAAACCTGTTAAAGCTCTTTATAAGAGGCTGATTAAAAAGGTAAAAAACAGATAGCGCTCTCAGAACATAGCCCCGAGCTAAAGGGGATTAAGACAATGGTCGAATCCTTCCATAAATTTAAGCGACATACCTCAGAACATAGCCCCGAGCTAAAGGGGATTAAGACAGAGTTTTCCTCGGCATGAATGGCCTGTTCGGACTCAGAACATAGCCCCGAGCTAAAGGGGATTAAGACAATGGCGGGCCTATAGGACGGGTTTACACAAGAGCTCAGAACATAGCCCCGAGCTAAAGGGGATTAAGACTTAGCGATCTGTTTAAGGTGTTCAATCTTCTTGCGCTCAGAACATAGCCCCGAGCTAAAGGGGATTAAGACTGGTACTTAGAAACTTGATGTTTCCAGCCTTTAACTCAGAACATAGCCCCGAGCTAAAGGGGATTAAGACCGCGGATCGTCTAACAGTTCGTCGTCAGTATGCTCTCAGAACATAGCCCCGAGCTAAAGGGGATTAAGACAAAGTCAGGTGCTTCATCGGCAACCTGCTTATGCTCAGAACATAGCCCCGAGCTAAAGGGGATTAAGACGTTGCTGTAGCCGATACCGTCAGCGTTAGTTGTCTCAGAACATAGCCCCGAGCTAAAGGGGATTAAGACAAGATTCAGCTGAGTCATAAGCGGCTTGTTCTGACTCAGAACATAGCCCCGAGCTAAAGGGGATTAAGACATCATCCCGGCAATCGCTATCGCAAAAGCGTGCGCTCAGAACATAGCCCCGAGCTAAAGGGGATTAAGACAATTGCTGTTTCACAGCATTTCGTAAAAATCTGCCTCAGAACATAGCCCCGAGCTAAAGGGGATTAAGACTTTTCTTAGCCATTTTATTTTCCTTTTGTAAGCGTCCGGCGATCACAGGTAGGTGCTCTAATTTAAGTGCCCACTTAAT
>CAZEGA010000143.1:0-8585 GCA_964511675.1 uncultured Rheinheimera sp. | reverse complement strand
CGGGGTTCATACACACCGACAACAATGCATGCACTGCGTTGTTTTTCCGGACTTCCGCTTTTTACGCTGAACTCCATACTAACTCCTGATTCTAATAGACTGTGCTAACATAGCGGGGCACATTATTGGCAGAATTCTACCGCGAATTCATAAAAAAGCTCGGTTTTCTGTGCCGTTTGGTCGATAATAATTGCTATAAATACCAAGTTTACTGAAAAATCGCCAGGGTTCCAGCAAAAAGGAAGGTTTTTAGGGGGCGTTTTGATTATTTTTCGTTACCTGCTGGCTGAGGTGTTTAAGTCTCAGCTGGCGGTATTCATCATTCTGATGACCATTATTATCAGCCAGCGCTTTGTTAAAATTCTGGCAGATGCTGCTGAAGGCGAAGTGCCTGGTCAGCTGGTGATGAGTATAGTGGCACTGAAACTGCCGCAACTGGCGGTGATTATCCTGCCACTCAGTGCCTTTATCGGCATTCTGGTGGCCTATGGCCGCGTTTATGCCGACAGCGAAATGACAGTACTGCATGCCACGGGCGTCAGCGAATGGTATGTCACCCGTATTACGCTGGTGTTGTCGTTGTTGCTGGCCGTGGCGGCAGGCAGCGTGACGTTGTATTTAAGCCCGTGGGCGACCGAACGGGAATACCAGGTGCTGGAGAAAGCCGATGCCAGCGCCGGGTTAATGTCTGTGGTGCCGGGCAGGTTTCAGTATACCTCGAATGAAAAAGCCGTAATCTTTGTCCACGATGTGGGCCGGGGCGGTGATGCCGGCCGCCTGGGAAGAGTTTTTGTTGCCCAGACCACAGCAGCAGACGAACCCGGTAGTATGGCGGTAGTTTATGCACAAAGCGGTATTGTGCGGGAAGATGCAACCGGTGCGCAAAGCCTGCAACTGGATGTCGGCCGCCGTTATGCCGGTGGTGTCGGTTCGCCTGCGTTTGAAGTTACCGAATTTGAACAGTACCAGATCCAGATCCGCGAGCAGGAGGTAGAACAGCGCCGGCGTAAGCTGGGCAGTGTGCCGACCAGTGAGCTGGTATTACTGGACAGCAATGAAGCGCTGGCCGAGTGGCACTGGCGTATTGCTATTCCGTTATCCATTCCGCTGTTAACCCTGATTGCCGTGCCACTTAGCCGGGTTAACCCGCGCCAGGGCAAATTCGGCCGGCTGTTACCGGCCTTGCTGTTGTATCTTGGCTATTATTCACTGCTGATTATTGCCCGCTCGGCCCTGGAAGATGGCAAGATCCCGGCGCAGCTGGGCATGTGGTGGCTGCATGGCAGTGCTTTGTTGTGCGGTGTGGTGCTGATTATGCGCCGCCGGCGTAGTGTTCAACGGTTCCAGGCCTGGCTGGCGGGTAGATGTTAATATGCTGAAAATTCTGGATATTTATATCGGCAAAACCATACTGGGCACCTCGATACTGACCCTGAGCGTGTTGCTGGTGTTGTCCGCCATGTTTAAGTTTATTGACCAGATGCGCTCAGTAGGGCGCGGTTATTACGATATGGTGCATGCCGCCCTGTTTACGCTGTACAGTGTCCCCGGCGATCTGGTGACGTTTTTCCCGATGGCCGCGCTGATTGGCGGCCTGATCGGTCTGGGTATGCTGGCCAGCAGCAGTGAGCTGGTGGTGATGCAGGCGGCGGGCTTATCGCGGCTGAACATTATCAGTTCGGTGATGAAAACCGCTGTGGTCATGATGCTGCTGATGATGGCCGTAGCGGAGTGGGGCGCACCGGTCAGTGATAAAGCCGCGCGTGAGCTGCGCACTAAAGCTATTTCTGACGGTAACCTGTTTGCTGCCCAGCAGGGAGTATGGGCCAAAGATGGTGACAGCTTTGTCAATATCCGCAAAGTAGACGATTTCGGCAACCTGAATTATGTCGTGATCTACCAGTTTGACGAGCAACTGCAACTGCAGTCGGTGATCAGTGCCGACAGTGCGGTATACCGCAATGATGCCTGGCAGCTGCAACAGGTTACCCAGCTGGATTTTACCCCGCAGCGTATAGGCAAGCAGCAGTGGCCGCAACAGCGCTGGGTGTCGTCGCTGACACCGGATAAACTGGGCGTAGTGACCATAAAACCCGAAATGCTGTCGCTGAGCGGCTTAACCGATTACGTAGACTACCTGCAGCAAAACGCGCAGGATGCCAGCCGTTACCAGCTGGCGTTCTGGCGTAAAGCCTTGCAGCCGGTCACTATTATTGCCATGTTGCTGATGGCCCTGTCTTTTATTTTCGGCCCGCTACGCAGTGTCACTATGGCTGCCAGGGTACTGATGGGTATTCTGACCGGGTTTGGCTTTTATATGGCCAATGAGGTATTTGGCCCTATGGCGCTGGTGTACCAGCTGCCGCCACTGGCCGGAGCCTTGTTACCCAGCCTGCTGTTTATGGGGTTGTCGGCCTATTTTATGCGCAAAAAAGTGTAAGGGGTCAGCGCGCGGCCTTATGTAAATTCAGCTGCCGGCTTTGCTCTTTAGTCAGCACTACCACCATAGTGTGGCTTAGCTGATCCTGCAGCGCCAGGCCTTTACCCCAGCGCAGCCACAGCCATATATTGCCTAAACCGCACAGCGCACTAAGCGCCCGCAGCAGCGCCTGCTTAAACGTGACCGGCTGGCTGTCCTGCTGTACCAGCAACATACGCCAGGCCCGCATGCCCAGCGTCTGGCCACCCTTGCACCAGAAGTACAGATAAAACCAGAAAAAACACAGTACGGAATACAACTGAAACCAGATTTTATGTTTGGCGACCACATCGGCGTAGTCGGTATAGGCTGCCAGCGAGATCAGCTCCAACTGGCTCAGCAGGGCAATAAATGCCATTGCCAGCCCCATCGCCAGCATCCATAAGGCAGCCAGTATCAACCAGTCGTACAGCATGGCCGCTAAACGGCGTACTAACCCAGCGCGGGGCGCATCAGCAAACATAGTTATATCCGGGTAATAAAAAACGGCGCAAGTGTAGCATGCAGCAATGCTTTTTCGAAGCTGCTGCATTTTTGTGCAACTGGCAGCAGCCGGGATAAATTCGCTTGCGCAACGCCATTCGCATCGTATAATGCAGGCGTTTACCGCAAAATTCCCTCAGTGCCTGGGTGGCGAAATCGGTAGACGCAGCGGATTCAAAATCCGCCGGGGGAAACTCCGTGTCGGTTCGAGTCCGACCCTAGGCACCAAATAATTCAATAAGTTACCTTAGTTTCTCTAAATCAGTTATCCAGATCGCAGATTTTGGGCTTTGCTCAAAGCAGTATCCCTTTCGATATTACAAAAATATCTTCGGTTCTTCCGGTGGATAAGCCGCAAAGCGGTATTGCTCCGCCATTACTCTTACGGCATGGCTGGCCCGCTCTTTTTGCTCGCGGTTTCTGTTGGCCTGTTCAATTAAGCCCTCCAGTGCTTTGTTAAGTTGCATCAGTTTGTCATCTAAGGCGGCCAGTTGTTTATCCCGGGCCGGGCTTTGCGGTTGCTGTGCTAAGGCGTCTTTTTCTGCCTGCGCCTCTGCTATTTTCTGCTGTATTTCATCGTATTTTTGTTTATCCAGACCAATACGGTTGGCCAGCATCTGCTCCATCAACTGGGTCAGGAAAGCCTCTTTGTTACTGCTGTCATTATCTGCTTGCTGTTGTTCCTGTCTGGGGAGTTCTGTTACCGGTGGTGCCGACAGTGTGGCAATTTCCTGCCGTTGCGGGCTGTTATCTGCCTCCGGTTTTAGCAGTTGATATTGTAGCTGTACATTATTGAAAGTTAATCCTGACACTGTCATTGGGTACTCTCCGTGAAGCTAAAGCTATTGGTTATGCTCTGTCTGTACCGAAATAAAGCAGAAAGTATGCCAGTGTCTATGACTTACGCAGTTACTGGCGACCAGGGCGGTAATATCTGGCTTAAATTCGCAGCTGATTTAATACCGGGTTATGTTTTCAATTTTCGGTTATAAAATTCTGTTATTATAGTCAGGATCAGGTCAGATATTTGGGGCTATTGCGGGCGGGTAAATGAAGTATTTAAGTTTTATCGCATTGTTTTTTTACCTTGGCCTGCTGTTACCTGCAGCAGAGCTATCGGCATCAGACAGTTGGGTTGATTTACCAAAACCGAATACGCAGGTTGCGCTTGCCTCACAGGTATCGGTTACACATTCTGCGATTTATTTTGCCGACACGCCAGGTGACGATAATGTTGCCATGCTATGGCATAGCTTTGAATTTCCGCTGGCTCCCGCTGACGATATCTCCCTGTCAGATATTATTCCGCTCAGTGATGAATACTCACTGTGTTTTTCTGCCAGGGCCCCGCCCTGCTGATTTCAGTTAATCCATTGTTTTTGTCGCTTAACTAAGGCACGGGGTAAGTCCTGTCTATGGCTTACTTGCCGCAGGCTGAGTAGCGTATATAGTAGTTTGTATAATAAAAGCTACCGCTGCCGAGTATTACTTTTGTAATAAAGGTTCTGCCACATTTTATGTCGGTGGAATATGTACTGAAATTTGAGTTCTGCCCGGGATACCGGGCAGGCTGCTAAAGAGAAACCTTACTATGTTTGTCATAGATCAGATAATTTTATTAGCTGCAGTGTTAATTGTACTTGGCATAGTGTCGAGTAAGTTGTCAGCCAGGATCGGTTTGCCGGTACTGGTGTTGTTCCTGATAGTGGGCATGCTGGCCGGTGAAGATGGTCCGGGTGGCATCGCCTTTAATAATTCCCAGATAGCACATGCATTGGGATCACTGGCCCTGGCGATGATCCTGTTTGATGGCGGCTTACAAACTCCGTTTACCTCTATTAAGCAAGTGTGGAAGCCAGCATCGGTGCTGGCAACACTCGGCGTGCTGGTGACTGCTGTGATCACCGGTGTTGCTGCTGCTTATGTGCTTGATGTGTCGTTATTCTATGGTTTACTGATCGGTTCTATCGTTGGCTCAACCGATGCCGCAGCGGTATTTTCATTGCTGCGAAATGCCGGTATTCATATTAACCCGCGCCTTAAAGCAACGCTGGAAGTTGAAAGTGCCACCAACGACCCTATGGCTATTTTCCTTACGGTAGGTTTGCTGGAGGTACTGGTAAACGGTCTGGAGCCCGGAACCGGCCTGTTAATGTTATTCATTAAACAGATGGGGATAGGTACTGTAATCGGTCTGGCTGGCGGTTGGCTGGCCGTGCGGGTGATTAACCGCATTCATCTGGCCGCATCAGGTTTGTATCCGGTTATGGTGGCGTCTTTTGGTCTGCTGACTTTTGGTCTTGCTGCTAATCTGGGGGGCAGCGGTTTTCTGGCGATCTTCGTTGCCGGTGTCCTTATTGGTAACAGCCGTTTTGTGTTTCAGCGCAGTACCTTTTTATTTCACGACGGCCTGGCCTGGTTAAGCCAGATCACTATGTTTGTGATGCTGGGTTTGCTGATTAAGCCATCGTCATTACTGGATGTCTGGTTCGAAGGTCTGGTTATTGCAACGGCGCTGATTATTATTGCGCGGCCGCTGGCGGTGGTGCCGGTGCTGAAAATATTCGGTTTTAATGTCCGTGAAATTACGTTGGTGTCCTGGGTCGGGCTGCGTGGTTCTGTGCCGATTATTCTTGCGATTTACCCGCTGATTTACGGCTTGCCCGGCGCAGAACTGATTTTCAGCGTAGTGTTCTTCGTTGTACTGATCTCTGCTACCGTACAGGGATCAACATTGCCCTGGGTGGCACGTAAACTGGGCCTGACCGAACCGCCACCGGTTACGCCGGCGGCAACGCTGGAAATTACTGCGCTGGGTGATGTGGATGCCGACATTGTTGAATATACCCTGGGTGAACATTCCCGTGCGGTAGGCCGGCGTTTATCACAGATGGCATTACCGGATGGCACTGTAGTGGCAATGATTACCCGGGGTAATTCGGTGATCCCGCCACGCGGCTCAACCTTGTTACGTGCCGGCGATCATCTGTTTATTGTGCTGAAGCCGGAAACCCGCGTTTTTGTTGATCTGGTGTTCTCCGGTGCGGCCGAGGCACAACATAACGAATTGCCACAAACCGAACTGAAGCTTAAAGGCACCACCAAGGTGGAAGATGTACTGCATTCCTACGGGATTCCGCTGGCTGCGGCAGGGCAGAGTTCACTGGATGTTGTCATGCGCGAAGCGCTGGGTGAGCAGACTGAGCTTAATGCCAGGGTTATTATTGACGGTGTGCCGCTGCATGTACGGGAAATGGTCGGCCAGCGCATTGCCACTGTCGGTATAGTGCCACCACAGCCAGGGTTAAACCCGCCATAACGGGGGCATGCACTATGCTGTGTAAAATTTAACCATCGGTGATTATTATGCAGCTGCGGGCTGAGCGCACCAGCCTGATCTGGGGCAGTGATAAAGGTTGGGCACAGTGCAAAGCGGTGATCCCCAGCTTTAGCCGCTCTTACGATGTCTGGCTTGGTGACAGTACGCCATACCGTAAGTCTTATGCCCGTTTCGCCCCCAGCCTGATCAATAACGAGCAGGAAATTGATCGCGCACTGGCAGTGTTAAGCGCACTGTAAACCCGTTGTCTGACGAAGGTTATAGCAGTATTGCCGCAAGTGGCATAGCCTTGTATGCTTATATTCTGTTAACATTTATTCAGTGCATAAGTTTTACAGGGAGAAGTAATGGACTGGTTACGTCAGTGGTTTGCATATCCGGCCGATTCTGTGCTGCTGGCTGGCAGTTATGATCTTAGCCTGGTGCTGCTGTCTTTTTGTATTGCCGTGTTTTCCTCTGCCATTGCGATGCAGATCACTGCCCAGGCCATCAGCGTGGAGAAAAAAAACTTACGTTTACTGATGCTGGGGTCCGGCAGTGTTGCGCTGGGCGGCGGTGTCTGGTCTATGCATTTTATTGGTATGCTGGCTTTTGCCTTATGCACCAATGTCAGTTACCAGCCGGGTTTAACGGTTTTATCTATGGCCCCCAGTATTGCTGCGTCCTGGGTCGCACTGGATTTAATCAGTAAAAAACAGCTGCATACATCGCAACTGCTGGTGGGCGGTGTGCTGGTGGGCGCCGGTATTGGTACCATGCATTATATGGGGATGGCGGCAATGCAGATGTCGGTGGCGCTGCGCTACGACCTGCCGATGTTTTTATTATCTATTCTGGTGGCTGTGGTGCTGGCAATACTGGCGCTGTGGGTGCGTTTTGGTTTAAAGCGGCTGGCTCTCTCGGCCCACTGGCTGACACTGTTCAGCAGCCTGGTCATGGGGGCGGCTATCAGCGGTATGCATTATACCGGTATGGCGGCGGCGCGGTTTGTACCGCCAGCCGGCTTTCAGCCCGACAGCCATGACAGCGATATGCCCTGGCTGCTGGCGATGGGGATAACCTTTACTACCCTGGTGATCACCGGGCTGGTAGTGGCGGTCAACCTGCTGATTAAATACCGCGAGCTGAACCGGCAGGCCAAAGCCAATGCAACACGCTTGCTGGCGATGATGGATACCGCAGTAGACGGTATTGTGACCATTAATACCCATGGCCTGATCCAGAGCATGAATAAAGCCGCAGAAAAAATTCTCGGCTGGACCCAGGCCGAGCTATTGCAGCAAAACGTTAAAATTCTTACTCCGGTGTCAATCCGGTCTGAGCATGACTCCTTTTTGCAAAATTACCTCAACACCGGCTCGGCCAAAATTATTGGTATCGGCCGCGATGTAGAAGCCGTGCATAAAGATGGCCATACCGTGCCGGTACGGCTGGCGATTGGGCATGCCAGGCTGCCGGATGAAGATATCTTTGTGGCGTTTATTTCCGATATCAGCAGCCGCCTGCAGATGGAAAGCGCGCTGCGGGAAAATGAGGCCAAATTCCGCTCGTTAATTGGCAATATCCCCGGCGCGGCATATCGCTGCCTGTATAACGAAACCTGGGATATGCTGTTTATCAGCGAGGCGGTCGAGGTGCTGTCAGGCTATCCGGCCAGTGATTTTATGCTGCCGGCCGCCAAACGCAGCTGGTCTGAGCTGGTACATCCCGACGATAAAGACACTATGACCCAGCTGGATTTGTACCAGGGCAGTTTCTCCTGTGAATACCGTATCCGGCACCAGGATGGCGACTGGCGTTGGGTGCTTGAGTATGGCGAAGCCATAAAATCTGCCCAGGGCGACATTGTCTGGCTGGATGGTTTTTTAATGGATATCAGCCAGCGTAAACAGATGGAACAGGAACTGCTGGAGGCAAAAAATAAAGCCGAGCAGGCGGCAGAGGCGCGCAGCGCCTTTCTGGCGAATATGAGCCATGAGATCCGCACACCGATGAATGCCATTATCGGTTTCAGCGATTTACTGCTGGGTTCCGATCTGTCTGCCGAGCAGAAAAAACACCTGGGCACCATTCATGGCTCGGCCCGCTCCTTACTGCATTTGCTCAACGATATTCTCGACAGTGCCAAACTGGAAAAAGGCAAACTGGAACTGGAATACGCCGACTTTTCGTTACCCGCCGTGCTTGATGGCGTGGTATCGACACTATGGCTGCAGGCGCGTAAAAAACAGCTTGAGCTGCGGCTGGAAATAGGCCCGGATGTCGGCGAATTTTATTACGGCG
>CAZEGA010000142.1:0-8609 GCA_964511675.1 uncultured Rheinheimera sp. | reverse complement strand
AGCTCGGGCCGGCACCGGATGAGAGCTGGACAGCGCTGGGTAATGGCTATTATCAGCTCAGCGATACCTGGCCCGGCCCGGCCCGGCAATTGCTGCAACACGCCGTCTGGCATGATGGCCGGCAGCAACAGCAGTTTACTATCAGTGCACTGCTGCAACCTGACGCCATGCTGCTGGTGGCCCTGTCTCCGCTGGGCCAGGAATTATGGCGGCTGAGCTATCAGCCGGATCACCAGCTGCAGGTATCGGGTATAGCGCCCTTTAATCAGCCGCAGTTTGCCAGAGTATTACTGGCACAGATGCAGCTGGCCCTGTTTGACGATAACCAACTGCGCCCCCGGCTGCGGCAGGTCACGTTGCAACAGCAAGGCAGCGACCGCACGCTGCGCGACCGGAGCGGCAAGCTGCTGCTGCAGATCAGTAATGCGGCGCAGCTGGCCACCGGGCAGCAGATCAGCATTACAGCGCCAGCCTATACACTGCACATTACCACTTTACAGCAGGATTTTTTGCCATGACCAGAATGATTCTCAGTGCACTGGGTATATGTTGTGCCCTGGGCCAGTCAAAGCAGCAGGTATGGCAAAACGCCATCCAGGGCAGCCGGGCAGGTATGCGCTGGCGTGACGATTTACTGCCCGCGGCTGAGGCGGTGGTGGTAGGTGAAGTGAGTGCGCCATTACCAGATTTATCGCACTGGCCGCAGCTGTACCAAAGCCGTAATAACCAGCTGGCGGCTCTTGCGTTTCAGCAGATTTCTGCTGAGGTTGCTGCCTTACGCCAGCAGTTTGGCGCCGACCGTATTGCCGTGGTCCTGGGAACCAGTACTTCGGGTATCGCCGAGGGCGAGCGCGCCATGCGCCAGTATATGCAACAGCAACAGTATCCGGCCGGCTACCAGTACCAGATGCAGGAAATGGTGGCTCCCGCCGATTTTATCGCCAGGCTGGCGGCGGTAAGCGGCCCCTGTTATGTCATTTCAACGGCTTGCTCATCCAGCGCCCGGGCGCTGATGAGCGCACGTAATTTGTTGCGGGCCGATCTGGCCGATGCGGTGATCGTGGGCGGCGTCGACTCGCTGTGCCAACTGACGCTAAATGGTTTTCATGCGCTGGAGTCAACTGCGGCCGGTTTCTGCCAGCCGTTCAGTGCTAATCGCGATGGCATTAATATTGGTGAGGGCGCAGCATTGTTTGTCCTGCAAAAACAGCCTGGCGGTATAGCGCTGCTGGGCGCAGGCGCCTCGTCTGACGCACACCATATGTCGGCCCCGCATCCGCAGGGGCGGGGGGCTGCCGCGGCGATAACCCAGGCCTGTGCCGATGCCGGCATTACGCCTGCCCAACTGGATTATATCAATCTGCATGGTACGGCCACGCCGCTGAACGACAGCATGGAAAGCCAGGCGCTGGCACAACTGGGCCTGACCGCAACGCCAGCCAGTTCAAGCAAAGCCATGACCGGCCATACGCTGGGTGCTGCCGGCGCTATTGAAGCTGCACTTTGCTGGCTGACGTTGTCATCCTATAATACCGGCAATAATCTGATCCCGCATTGCTGGGATGCACAACCAGACCCTGAATTGCCGCCGCTGCATTTAGTGGCACCGCAACAGCAGCGCGAGACACGCTACTGCCTGTCTAACTCTTTTGCGTTTGGCGGTAACAACATGGCACTAATACTAGGTAAAACAACATGATAACAGGCTATAGCATAGAGCAGGTGCTACCGCACCGCGCGCCTATGATCCTGCTTGACCGCTTTATAGAGGCTGGCGCTGAGTATGGCGTATGCAGTGTTACCATTACTGAACAGAGCCCGTTTTATGATACAGCATGCCGGGCTGTACCGGCCTACGTTGGTATTGAGTATATGGCGCAAACCATAGCTGCCTATGCCGGTGCCAACCGGCTGGTGGCTGGCGGCCAGGTAAAAATTGGTTTTTTGCTCGGTTGCCGTAAGTATCAGCCGCGGGTCACCGGGTTTGCTGCCGGTACCGAGCTTATCGTTACCGCGGCTCAGCTGGTGATGGAGCCTTCCGGTTTAAGTGTATTTGAATGTAGTATCTCCCAGCAGCAACAGGTACTGGTCAGTGCCAGGCTTAATGTGTTCCAGCCTGAAGATCATCAGGCATGGCTAACGGAGTAGGAATGAAACGAGTATTAGTGACAGGCTCTGGCCGTGGTATTGGTAAAGCGATAGCGTTGCAACTGGCGGCCGCCGGTTTTGACATAGCGGTGCATTACCGCAGTGACCGTAGCAGTGCCGAAACGGTGCAGGCTGATATTACCGCATTGGGCCGTCAGGCCAGCCTGCTGCAGTTTGATGTGGCAGATCGCGCTGCAGCCAAAGCAGCACTGGAGCAGGATATTGCCACACACGGGGCTTACTATGGTGTGGTCTGCAACGCTGGCATTACCCGCGACGGGGCTTTTCCGGCCCTGACTGAAGATGACTGGGACAGCGTGATCCACACCAATCTGGATGGCTTTTACAACGTGCTGCATCCGGCAGTAATGCCGATGATCCAACTGCGCAGTGGTGGCCGCATTGTCACCATTGCCTCGGTATCCGGTATTGCCGGTAACCGGGGCCAGGTTAACTACAGTGCCTCCAAAGCCGGGCTGATTGGGGCCACCAAGGCACTGGCGCTGGAGCTGGCCAAACGCAAGATTACAGTTAATTGCGTGGCGCCGGGTTTGATTGATACTGATATGGTGCAGGATGTGGCCGCAGATGAGGTGATGAAAATGATCCCGCTGCGCCGCGCCGGTACGGCTGATGAAGTGGCTGCCACGGTGGCATTTTTATTTTCTGAACCTGCTGCTTATATTACCCGGCAGGTTATTTCGGTAAACGGCGGATTAGTGTAATGAAACGAGTTGTCGTTACTGGTATGTCAGTGATTACTGCCCTGGGTGATAACTGGCCACAGTTTAAACAAGCGCTGCAACAGGGCCGTAATGCGGTATGCACCATGCCGGACTGGGACAGGTTCAGCAGTATGAGTACCCGGCTGGCGGCACCGGTAACCCATTTCCAGCGTCCGGAACACTATTCCCGCAAAATGGTGCGCTCTATGGGCCGGGTATCGCTGATGGCAACCCGGGCCACTGAACTGGCGCTGGAACAGGCAGGCCTGCTGCAGCATCCGGCGCTGACCGATGGCCGCTGCGGTATTGCCTATGGCTCGTCGACCGGCAGTACCGAGCCGATACTGGCCTTTGGCCGTATGCTGGACAGTGGCGATATGGCAGGGGTAACAGCAACCAGTTATATACAGATGATGGGCCATACCACAGCAGTTAATGTCGGGGTGTTTTTTGGCCTTAAAGGCCGGGTACATACCACCAGTTCGGCCTGTACCTCGGGTTCACAAGGTATAGGCTATGCCTATGAGGCCATAAAATATGGTAAGCAGCTGCTGATGGTAGCCGGTGGCGCCGAAGAGCTATGTCCGACGGAAGCCGCAGTATTTGACACCCTGTATGCCACCAGCACGAAAAATAACACGCCACAACTGACTCCGCGGCCATTTGATAAAGCGCGCGATGGCCTGGTGATTGGCGAAGGTGCCGGTACACTGATACTGGAAGAACTGGAGCATGCGCTGGCGCGCGGCGCCACTATTTACGCCGAAGTAGTCGGCTATGGCACTAACTCCGATGGTGTGCATGTCACCCAGCCTACTGACAGCACCATGGAAGCCGCCATGCGGCTGGCGCTGGAAGATGCCGGCCTTAAGGCGGCAGACATTGGCTATATTAATGCCCACGGCACGGCCACCGACCGTGGCGACATTGCCGAAAGCCATGCCACAGCAAGGATATTTGGCCCGCAGCAGCCAATCAGCTCGTTAAAAAGTTACCTTGGACATACGCTGGGCGCCTGTGGTGCGATAGAAAGCTGGGCCAGCATTATGATGCAGCGCGATAACTGGTTTGCCCCAACGCTGAACCTGACAGAACCTGATCCGGCCTGTGCCGGGCTGGATTATATCCGCAGCAGCGGGCGTGAACTGAGCACAGATTATGTTATGAGCAATAACTTTGCCTTTGGTGGTATTAATACATCGCTGATTTTTAAACGCTGGAATAACTGAGTGCAGCAGGTATGGCGGCACTTAAAAGGGCTTACCGGCATCCTGCTTTGTACCGCTCTGACTGGCATGTTTGCTGGCACAGGGCACGCTGCCGCAGAGCAATCTGCCGGCCCGGCCAGGTTTGCCATTGGTATAGGTGGTACCTACAGCCAGTTGCCAGACTACCCTGGTTCTGCAATTAACCAGCATTACCTGTTGCCATTCCCTTACCTGGTTTATCAGAGCGACAGGCTCAGCCTGAACCAGTCAGAAGCCCTGGGGCAACTATTGCAGGCAGGTAACTGGTCATTAAACCTGAGTTTTGCCGGTGCCTTGCCGGTAAACAGCGATAATAACCCTTACCGGCAAGACATGCCTGACTTGCTGTGGCTGGCCGAGTTCGGCCCGATGCTGGATTATACTATTCAGCACACTGCTGACAGCCGGTTGACATTACGCATACCACTTAGAAAAGCAGTTGCAACTGACTTACAACATTGGCAAAGTACCGGTTGGCGTTTCGAACCTCATCTTCGCTGGCGTCAGGCGCTGGGCAACAAATTGCAACTAACCGGCCAACTGGCCGCAATTTGGAGCACAGCACAGTATCATCAGTATTTGTATGGTGTAGAGCAGCAGTACGTGAATATCTGGCGGCAGCAGTATCAGGCGGCTGACGGTTTTTCCGGCTGGCGTTTGTCGGCGGGGGCAAGCTGGCGCTACCGGAACTGGTGGCTGGGTGGTTTTGCCCGTTACGATAATTTACAGCAGGCGAACTTCCGCGATAGCCCGTTAGTGCAGCGAGCGCATAATGTCAGCTTTGGCGTGGCCTTTGCCTGGATTTTTAATCAACAAGGAGTTATTTATGAAAACTAAGTTAGTATTTGCCGCAGCACTGAGCGCGGCCTTTGTATGCGGCACCGCTTCTGCCCGTAATGATGTGCTGTCAATGCCTTTAGCTGATGTTATCGGTACTGATAAAGCCAAGCAGACCTTGCTGGACGTGCCGTTTTACTTCGCCGGCCAAAGCCACCCTGCAGTCAGCAGTACCTGGGGGGATATTGGCACCAATAAGAAAACTAACGCTGTGGGTAAATCGGATGACGAAGCCTGTCAGTGGGTACTGTTGTCTGCCATTAAGGCACTGCAGGAAGCAGCGAAAAGACGTGGTTACGATGCGGTAGTAAATATACGCTCTAACTACAAAAACAACGAATTCAGCAGCGCGACTGAGTATCAGTGTGGTGCCGGTAATATTATGGCCGGTGTTGCCTTAAAAGGTGAGCTGGTTAAGTTCTAACCAACAACAAAACAGCGAATCCGGTATTACCGGTATGTGCAGTACCGGTAATACCGTTTACTGTAAAATACCGGGATAAGGCCGCTGATACAGCGGCAATATTTCAGATAAGCGGATAAAGGTGGTGAACATCGACTTCATCGCCACCTTGTCGCCAATAAAGTGCGGCAGTTTGCCTGCCGCATCGGCCTGGCCCTGGTAACGGATTAACAGCCGCCCTTCTGCCAGCGGCGTTAAAATCCATTGGCCCTGTACGCTTTGCATGCGCACATAGCCTTTTACCGGCGGGTAGTCGCCACCAACATCGCTGACCTGCATCGTCAACTCGCCATTGGCTGTATCCTGCGACCAGACCGAGTGCGTTACCATATCGCGCTTTGATACCGGCCACATGGCGCTGAAATAGGTATGTACTATATGGCTGTGTGGATCAGGCTGCGCCAGCAGTTGTGCGCTTTGGGTGTTAGCCGCCCAGCTTTTGATATTGGCGGTATCTTCCAGCAAATGCAAAAATGCACCGACAGAAGAGCTGACTTCAGTTTGTGCCCGTACTTCCAGCAGTTTTTCAATATTATGACGATACTCAACCCGGGTCGGACCATCTGTTTTATACAGCCGCCAGTCTGTCGCGCCAGCCTGCACGGCTGTGCTGAGCAGCATCAGACTACACATTAACCACCGCACAGGTTCAGCGCCTTAGCAGTGACAGCTCTGCTGCTGTCAGTGCGCGATATTCTCCCTCTGCCAGCTCTGCCGGTAGCTGTAAGCCACCGATTTTTTCACGGTGCAGTCTGACCACTTTATTGCCGATAGCGGCAAACATACGCTTTACCTGATGGTAACGGCCTTCATGTATCGTCAGCAGGGCTTCAGTGTCGCTGACCAGCTCCAGTTCGGCTGGCAGGGTCGGGGTTTTCTCATTACGCAGCATCACCCCTTCAGCAAACTGTTTTACCGCAGTTTGCGGCACCGGATCGGCCAACCAGACGCGGTAGGTTTTGGCAACGTGGTGCTTAGGCGAACTGATCCGGTGTGACCACTGGCCATCGTCGGTGATCAGCACTAAACCTGTGGTATCAACATCCAGCCGGCCAACGGTATGTAACCGTTCGATTAACGGTTCGTCGAGCAGGGTAAACACTGTAGAGTGGTCCGGATCATCGGTCGAACAGACATAACCTGTCGGCTTATGCAGCATAAAGTAGCGTAAGCCAATCAGTTGCAGTTGTTCGCCATCCAGGCAGACAGTATCACTGTCTTTCACCTGCAGAGCCGCCTGTTTGACCTTATCACCGTTAATGGTTACCAGGCCCTGACGAATTACTTTACCCGCCTGCGAGCGGGTCAGACCGGTACAATCACATATAAATTTATCTAAACGCATAATTCACCTGTATTGATTGCGTTTAGTCTACCTGAGCTGGCAGTAAAATGCCCGTGATGTCATCAGAACATGTTGACGTTAGCAGGTTATTTGCTGCCTGATGTAAAGCTTGCCCGGATATCAGCAATGGTAATGAAAAGTTTGTTTTCAGTATCATGAAAGGCGCTAAAGCCGTATTTTTCATAAAAGTGCCTTGCGCCATCTTTGGCATCAACAATGACCAGCGGAAAGCCAACCGCGTCACTGGCCTGGAGAAGTTTTTTCAGCGCATCAATTAATAACCATTCACCAAAACCCTGACCGCTGTATTGTTCATCAACCGCTAAACGGGCAATAAGGCCACCTGAGGTTGCTAGCTGGTGCTTTTTCTGCAACCTGGCTGGCAATGCTGTTAAATCAATCGGGGTCATGGTTAACGTATAAAAGCCGACGATATGCTGTGTATTGCTTTTATCTTCCAGCACGAAAGTTCGGGTATTGTCTTTCCTGGCTTGTTGGCTGGCCATAACCTTAAGGTAGTTATTCAGTGGCTCAATGCCACAGTTAAAGCGGTTGCGATCGTGTTTTGCTTTATCCAGCAACACAGTGCGCATTACTGAACGTTACCTTCGTAACGCACAAAAGCGGCCTGAAGTTCACTATTTGCGCTGGCAGGTTGATCCAGCGCCGCCATCAGCAGCAGGGCATCCCGCTCAGATAGCTTAAGGGCCTGTTCTCTTTCAATAATTTGCTTGGCTTTCTCCACCGCTGCACTGAGCACAAAGGAGTTAATACTGGACATTCCGGCAATAGCGGCCGCTTTTGTCAGCAGATCCTGGGTATCTGTATCAACCCTGGCAGTAATACGAGGTAGTGTGGTTGTCATAATTTGCATCCCTTGTGCCAAAGTGGCACCTGGTTAAATTATGCACGCACGGTATAGCAAGGTCAAGCGACGTGCCAAAATGGCACGCTCACAATAAAATTGGGGTTGCGCAGATTTTCGCGCTGGTACACTTTGCTGGCAATACCATCAAAGGTCACGCTGGCACCCGCTTCCAGCGCAATAATATGGCCGGCACCGGTATCCCATTGCATGGTCGGGCCAAACCGCGGGTAAATATCGGCCGTACCTTCGGCGACTAAGCAGAATTTTAATGAACTGCCGACCGGCACCATATTATGCTGCGGGAACTGTTGCAGATAATCTGCCAGTTGCGGGCTGGGGTGGCTGCGACTGCCGACCACGCGGACAACGTCGCCTGGCGTACTAACATGGATAGCCTGGGTAGCTTGCGGGGTTGTGACAAAAGCACCTGCGCCTTTGGCGGCATAGTAAGTTTTGTTAAGCACCGGCGCATGGATCACGCCCAGTACCGGCTCGCCATCTGCTATCAGTGCAATATTTACCGTGAATTCGCCGTTGCGTTTAATAAACTCCTTGGTGCCATCCAGTGGGTCAACCAGCCAGTAACGCTGCCAGTGCTGACGGGTTTCCCAGCTGATATCAGCCGCTTCTTCTGACAAAATTGGCAGTTCAGGCGTCAGCTCTGTTAGTGCTTTGACAATCAGCTGGTGGGCGGCTAAATCAGCAGCGGTTAACGGTGAATCGTCGGCTTTACCGGTAATATTAAAAGCGGCGTTATCCTGCTGGTAGATTGCCAGTATTGCCTGACCGGCCTGTTCGGCGATATTGATAACTGCGGGTAGGTAATTTTGATACATTTACTATTCCAGGCGTTAAGTTCTGTTCAGGTTTCTAGCTGAAGCCTTTAGCTCGGTGTAAAACTCAGCGGCAAGGAAATACTTTCTTCGCCGCCTTCGACAGCACGTCCCTGTGCTGTCTCAGCCTGCGCGGCATCCCT
>CAZEGA010000141.1:0-8640 GCA_964511675.1 uncultured Rheinheimera sp. | reverse complement strand
CAGGGTAAGGTGGATTAACTAACTTGGGTATGTGGGGTTCGTGTTACGCTTACACTGGTACAGTAAAAATAACTTCGGTTTGATTCTTTTACCTAAGGGGCTAATAAAAGTCGAATTGAAGATAAATGACGAGCTATCTCAAAGGTACGTAGGAACTGATTGTGATACTCAAGTCGAGATTGAGTTGCATGGAAACAATATTTACACGGTGAAATATCAAGATGGAAACGAAATGATAACCAAAAAAGGATCTTGGAAAGTAACTAACTATCCTTATTTGGAACTCTCCAATAATGAAGATGGATTTCTACCAATGTATTTTCAAGCTGTTAAAAGAACAGAGCAAGATATTATTGGTAAGGTCAATATTATTGAAATTAAACCAATCCAAAGCTATCAAATATTTTCTAATTGCAAATTTAGTCATGGAGTGAGGTCTTAGAAAAATAGGCCTGACAATTAAATTTTATCGCCAGCAAACAGCGCTGGCTGCGACGTCAACCCTGGGAAAATACGGTGTGATTGAGAATTACTCGCGAATTTCATACTTCAGGGGGTGGATTGAACAAACAATCGCGGAAGGTTCCTCTGATAAAGCGCTCAATACACCTTAGATTTTTATACTCTCTTAATTATTGCCAGCCCAACGCCAGTACAGCTTTATTTAGCGCCCAGCTCAGTGATAACGCGGTTGAGGGCGGCATGCGCCGGATCACCCAGCAAAGGCAAAGGGCCACCGCCGTGTGGCAGGTACAGCACAGGGGGCAAGAGACTGGGGCATATCAGGGTACTGAAAAGCTATAGTATATACTCAGGCTACGCCGGAATAGTGTGCGGGGCAATGGGGATGTCACTGATTGCCCCTTACTGCTTTGAGCTGAAACTCATGGTAAGTGCATCTTCACTTGCTCTCTAGTTATAGACTAGTATACTGGTCTATACATTGAGAGGAAAAGTTATGCTGGAAGAAATTGGTTCATACGAAGCAAAAACAAAGCTTCCTGAAATTCTACGCCGGGTTGAAGCGGGTGAAGCCTTTACTATCACCAACAGGGGTAAGCCCATTGCTGATGTGGTTCCGAGTCGTGCCAGTGACAAACTTAAAACTGCAACAGCCATCACCGCTATTCTGAAAGCCCAAAAGCACAAGCTGAGCGATGCAGAATTGAGCGAGCTTAAAGCTGCAGGTCGCAAATGAGCGCTTTCGTTCTGGATAATTCTGTCGCTATGCGCTGGTATTTAGCAAGCGATAAACAATCCGATCAAGACTATGCCGAGTCTGTATTGTTGAGCCTGGTTGATGCCGATGCCTTTGTGCCAAATCTATGGCACCTTGAGGCATCCAACGTATTGTTGGCTGCTGAGAATCGCGGCAACACCACTTTTGGTGAGACTGAGCGGTTTATTTCTCAGTTAGAGAACCTGCCATTGCATGTTGATCCACTTACCGCCCGGCAATCGTTTACCAGAATTATGTCACTGGCGCGTGCCTATAACCTTAGCAGTTATGATGCCGCCTATCTTGAGTTAGCCATTAGAAATGCGTTGCCGCTGGCCACGCTTGATAAAGATTTAATTAAAGCCGCTAACCAGGCGGGTGTTCCGATTTATCTTAAATCATAAAATAGACATAGCCATAATGCCGGTCAGCTTAACTGATCGGCATTAGGCTGTAGCGAGGTTTTAATATCATGCAGCAGTATTTATGACTCCGGCAATCGATCTGGCAAAACAGCAGGGTGTCAGCTATCAGGTGCACCATTATCAGCATGATCCGGCAGCGGCTTCTTATGGCCTGGAAGCGGCAGAAAAGCTGGCTGTACCGGCAGAGCAGGTGTTTAAAACCCTGGTAGTGCAGCTTGATGGCAAACAGCTGGCGGTTGCGGTATTGCCGGTAAACCATATGCTTAGTATGAAGCAGATGGCAAAAGCACTGGGAGCCAAAAAAGCCGATATGGCAAGCGGCCACGATGTGATGCGAGCAACCGGTTATGTGCTTGGCGGTGTCAGCCCGCTGGGGCAGAAAAAGCGTTTACCTACGGTGATAGACAGCTCGGCACAGCAGTTTGCCACTATTTATGTCAGCGCCGGCCGGCGCGGGCTGGAAATAGCGCTCTCTGCTACAGATCTGTGCCGCTTGCTGAACGGCCGCTTTGCGCCGCTGTGCCAGACAGAAAGCCAGCCTTAAACAGGCTCAGCCTGTTTTGCCTCAGTACCCACAGTGTAAAAATGCCTGCGTTGGCGAACATCGGCAGGCTGTAGATGCCGGTAGTTATCAGCAGTGCCAGCCAGATCCTGCTTTTAGTGCATTACCTGATCAGTCAGTGTTTAAAAAATGATAGTGCCATTTTAGGGAAATGTTGCGCTATTTTGGGGAAACATGGCAGGTGCATACGTATTCATCTTGTATCCATGCACCGCTTTGGTCATAACTTGCTGGTTTTCTGTGCAAAAGCTCACTGCTTTGACGCAGAAGCATGACGTCTGTTTAGAGTGCCGCATGGCAGTAGCGCGTTGGAAACGCCCAGGGTAAGCAGGGAATAAAGTCGTTAAGCGGTATGGCATAGCTCTATGTGGTGCAGCAAACAGGCATTGGCGTTTAAACCAATCAACAGGTAACACCATGCTGACTAAATCACTAATTGCAGTGTTAAAACTGTGGCGCTGTACCGGTGCGGCTATCGCGCTGGCTGCCTCGATATTTACCAGTTCATTACTGGCTGCAGATTTGCCGGAGATCCCGGCCGGCCAGGTTAATTCTACCATGTATCAGGCGTTCTACTGGGATGCCTACCCCGGCCTGTGGGCCGAGCTGCCTGCTATGGCCGCACCTTTGGCTGAGCGGGGCATCACGTCGATGTGGCTGCCGCCGGCTGCCAAGGGCATGAGCGGTAGCTGGAGTGTCGGCTACGATGTGTATGATTTCTGGGATCTGGGCGAGTTTAACCAAAAAGGCACCGTTGCCACCCGCTATGGCACGCGCCAGCAACTGGAACAGGCCGTTGCCGCGCTAACGCAGCTGGGTATTAAGGCTTATTTTGACGTGGTGTTTAACCACCGGATGGGCGGCGATGCCCAGGAGTCTATTCCCGGCTGGGGCATGGCCTGGACCGACTACCATTTACACGGCCGTCAGGCGCATTATACCGCACAGAACTGGGGTTACCTGTGGCACGATTTTGACTGGAACTGGACGGCGTTTAACGGCTCAGATAACTCGCTGTATCCGGGTAAATGGTGGGGCAATACTTTTCATTTTCCGTATCTGATGGGCGAAGATGTTGATTACAAACGGCTGGATATCCGCCATGAAATGAAAGCCTGGGGCGAGTGGATCATCAACGAGCTGGGGTTCAGCGGCTTTCGCATGGATGCCATTGCCCATGTCGATACCGATTTTACCCGCAACTGGATTAACCATGTGCAGTGGGCCACGGCGCAGGATGTATTCTTTGTGGCCGAAGCCTGGGTCAGCGATATCAGCGGTTATCTGGATGCGGTCAATACACCGCATTTACATGCCTTTGATTTTAACCTGCGCGAGGATTTTGTTGCGTTAAGCAGCGGCAACAAAGATATGCGCTGGTGGGGCGGGCTGGTCAACAGCTATCACCGCAACCGGGCGGTAACCTTTGTTGATAACCACGACACCAGCCGGGCTGGCAACCCTTATGGTACGCCGCAGGTGATCCAGTATAAAAATCAGGCCTATGCTTATATATTGTTGCGTGAGCATGGTATTCCTACCGTGTTTGCCCGCGACTATGATGAATTTGCTATGGCGCCAACGCTGGATAAGCTGATCGAGGCGCGCCGCTACTTTGCCTATGGCGCCGGCCATGAATATAGCGGCAACACCGCAGCGGTGTATGCTTATGTGCGCGAAGGGCTGAGCACTGTACCCGGTACCGGGCTGGTGATGCTGATATCAGGCCGCAACGGGGGCGGGCAGCAATCGTTCTGGATCAATGCCCACCAGGCCAATACCAGCTTTTATGACTATACCGGCAATATCAGCGGCACTGTTACCACCAATGCCCAGGGCTATGCCAATTTTCCGGTCAATATCAGTGAAGGCAGTGGCTGGTCGGTCTGGGTGCCACAACCTGCTGCTCAGCAACCTGCAACCGTTACGCTGCGGATGACCAAGGATGTTGGCTATGGCTATTCACTGTTTTTTAGCGGCAGCAGCCCGGAGCTGACTAGCTGGGGCGATGGCATTGAAGGTAGCTGGACACCGGGTAATGTCTGGGAAGTTACTATCCCGGATGTGGGCAGTTTTGAGTGGAAAACCCGCAAAGGACCAACCGACGGCAGCGGCCAGCAGTGGGAAAGCGGCAGTAATCACAACCAGAATAACCTGCATCCGGCCTTTCAGGGTGGGTTCTAAAGCCGGTTGTCAGTTGTGATACGGCAGAACGGTGTAGGGGCGCATCATTGCGCCCTGAGCTATATAGTCAGTTAATGTTTATAGCAGGTTTGTTTGCGACAAAGCCGGATGGTGTAACGAAAAGGCCTTTGCTTAATCGCATAAAACGGTTGTCTCACTGAGCTTTGCCGGTTAGCTTACATTTTTATCAAACCGAGCCTGTTTATGACCAGTGTTACCATTTTGGCAGATGTACAAAACCTCTATTACACCAGCCGCGAAGCGTATCAGCGTAATTTTGATTACAACGCCTTCTGGCGTCAGGTCACTGCCGGGCGCACCTTGGTTAAAGCCATTGCCTACGCTATAGACCGTGGTGATGAAAAGCAGCGCCAGTTTCAGAATATTCTGCGTGCCATTGGCTTTGAGGTAAAACTTAAGCCCTTTATTCAGCGTAGCGATGGCAGTGCCAAAGGCGACTGGGATGTGGGTATTACACTGGATGCCATTGAATACGGCCAGCACAGCGATGTACTGGTGCTGGCCTCTGGTGACGGTGACTTTGACCTGCTGGTGCAAAGACTTACGGATAAATACCACACCGACGTTGAAGTCTATGGTGTAGAAAGACTGACGGCCCAGGCACTGGTAAAAGCCGCCAGTCGTTTTATCGCTATTGATCAGGCGTTGCTGTTGCCGAAGTAGAGGCATGCAGCGCATCATCCAGAGCAGTGGCCCGGATGGCCGCTTCCCGCGCTTGCAGCCGTTGTGCATAATCGGTAAACGCAGGGCGCTGCTCCAATGTTTTGAACATCATGCCCCACTGAATATGGCTGCCAACGTAAATATCAGCAGCAGTGAATTGCTCACCACACAAGTACGGGCCATTAGTTAATGCCGTTTCCAGCGTATCTACCATATTCTGATACAGGCCTGAGCCTACAGATACCGCGTTGTCGGCATCAATGCGCCAGTCAAAGGCTTTGGCAGTGGTGGCCATCTCCAGTGGGCCGGCAGCGAAGAATAACCAGCGGTAATAGGTGCCGCGCTCAGGGCTGTTGAGGGCTGGCGCAAGTTGTTTGTCGGCAAAGTGATCGGCCAGATACGCACAGATAGCCGCTGCCTCGGTGACGACTAAATCGCCGTGGGTAATTACCGGTACTTTTCCCATCGGGTTTAACGCCAGAAAATCCGCCGACTTCATGTCAGTGCCGTACTGCAGCACTTTTACGTTGTAAGGCACATTCAGTTCTTCCAGCAGCCAACGGACAATACGGCCGCGCGAATTAGGGTTGGTATATAAGGTTAACTGTTTCATTTTTTCATTCCTTGTTGGTAGTACTTGTTGCCGGTAAGTGTAGGTTATTGGCGGATTTGTTCCGCTACTAACAGACTATAAAACTCAAATAGGACAGAATGCGTCCTAATTATCGGTTATATTTTGTGTTTTACCGCAGCAACAGGTACAACAAATGAATCACAGGAGAGACAGATGAGCGGTCCGACTATCCGGGTACTGAGCCTGCTTGAACTGCTGCAGTCACACGGCCGCTTAAGCGGTACTGAATTAGCTGCCCGGCTTGGCGTAGATAAACGCACAGTGCGGCGCTATATCCAGGCATTGGAACATCTGGGGATTCCGGTTACCTCCGAGCAGGGCTGCGACGGCGGCTATATGCTGGTGGCTGGCTTTAAGTTGCCACCAATGATGTTTACCAATGAAGAAACCCTGGCGCTGTCGCTTGGGCTGTTAGCAGCAAAAAAACTGCGACTGGCCGACGCTGAAACCGCCATCAGCAGTATTCAGGCCAAGCTGGAACGGGTAATGCCGGCTAAACTGAAATCCCGTGCCAGAGCCATTACCGACACCATCAGGGTGATCTTGCCTGAGGCTGCCGCGGAAACACCCGGCCAACAGCTGGCACCTTTATTAGATGCGCTGGAGCAGCAGCGCTCGGTAACCATTCGCTACGCTTCTTATCAGCAGCCGCCGGTTTCAAGGCGGGTTGACCCTTACGGTTTACTGTTTCGCCTTGGGCGCTGGTATATGAGTGGCTATTGCCATCTGCGCCACGAGCTTCGCACCTTCAGGCTGGACCGCCTGCAACATATCGACTTGCTCGAACATACTTTTAACCGGCCAGAACACTTTAATTCTGCTGAGCATTTTACCCAAAGCCTGCATGGCATGCCGGGCAACCTGGATGTGCAGGTACTACTGCATACTGATCAAACCACCGCCGCACAGGCTATGGGCTCAACCGCGTCCATGCTAAAGCCACTGCGAGATGGCTTGCTGCTAAGCACCCGTACCGACAGCTGCCATTGCTTGGCGCTGTGGTTAAGCCAACTGCCATTTGATTTCAGTATCTTAGAGCCAATAGAGCTTAAACAAGCGTTAAAGCTGCAAGCCGAGCGCTTGCTGCACATTGCACAGCGTTAGTTTTAGCGGCAACCAGTAGGGCTGGTTGCCGCTTAATTTACAAAGTGCTGAATATTACTTTGGTTTATTCAACAAGGCTTTTAAATCGGCAAAAGGGTTATGGGTTGCCGCCGCCACTTTTTGCTCAGTCGTGCCGCCATACAGCACAAACTCGTGGTATTTGTTGTGCTCATTGTCGTGGCAATAAATACACAGTAACTCCCAGTTGCTACCATCGCCTGGGTTATTACTGTGATTGTGATCAATATGATGCACCGTCAGTTCGCGTAAATTGGAATAGACAAATTCGCGGGCGCAACGCCCGCACACCCAGGGATACATTTTTAACGCCTTGTCGCGATAACCCTGTTCCTGTTGCTGATAGGCCTGCGCCCCGCTGCTGGTTTTACTCATAACTGTCCTGATTAATACTGGTTGAACAAAGCGGTTTCACACCGCATCAAATTTGCGCGTGTTTATATTTTAGTACCCATAGTGTAAAGGCGCTGGCAAAGGCTGTAGATACTGGGTGCTATCGCATAATATATCTGTACGCTACCTTGTTACTAATCTCAGCACAAGCCTTTGCCTGAGCCGCAAAATGGGTGAATTCAAGGAGTCCACTTTGCCCAATTAATGCTAATGGCTGCATGGCGAAGCTGGAGTATAAATTAAATTGGTGTACACTGTACATTATCCACCTGCCACGCAAGGGGGCTACATTTTGGCATGGAGCGCTATAGAATTTATTGAGACGTCTGTTTTTACGAGGCAAATAAAACAGATCGCGACAGATGATGAGTTAAAAGTCTTACAACAAGAGCTAATTGCCCAACCGGAAAAAGGTGATTTAGTAGCAGGCACTGGAGGGTTGCGTAAAGTACGGATGGCAACCGGTGGGCAGGGCAAGAGTGGTAGTGCCAGAGTCATCTATTTTCTGGCAACGGCAGAAGTGATCTATCTGGTATTGGCTTACCCGAAAAACGTGAAAGACAGTCTGACTGCAGCAGAAAAAGCCGAGCTGAAGCAGTTAACCAGATTACTAAAAGGTGAGGTGTAGTATGAGCATCTTTAATGAGTTAAAGAATTCTCTGACCGAAGCAGTGGATATTAAGCAAGGGCGTAAAGCCGCAAGCCGGGTTACCCGCTATGAAGTGGCAGATGTTAAAGCCTTGCGCGAAACCTTGGCCATTACCCAGGCACAATTAGCGCAGGCGCTGGGCACCAGTGTTGATACCATAAAGAGCTGGGAAAGCAAAAGACGTAACCCAACAGGCCTGGCTGCCAAAGTGCTGGCTACCATTCAGGATAATCCGGAGTTTTATCACCAGTTGGCAGCGCATTGAGTCTTGTTAGCCGGCGGGCAACAGCTACTGTGAGCCAGAAGAGGTCAGGCAATTTAATTTTGTTCTGACCCCGATAATTCACTGACCCCGATAATTCATATTATTGCGCCCTGCGTCTTAATTCGCCTTTATGAAACACTCCTTGTATAATACGCGCCCTTGTTACACTCAGGTGCTTAATTTATGTCCACTGTTGCTACTGCCAATCTTCGCAAATCTGCCCCTGTAGCACGCATGGCGCCTGAGCGTGATTTATTCTCTTACCCGAAATACTGGGCCGAGTGCTATGGCACAGCGCCATTTTTACCGATGTCGCGCGCGGAAATGGACCAGTTGGGTTGGGATAGCTGCGATATTATTCTGGTGGTGGGGGATGCCTATGTTGATCACCCCAGTTTTGGTATGGCTGTGGTTGGCCGGATGCTGGAAAGCCAGGGCTACCGGGTGGGGATTATTGCCCAGCCGGACTGGAGCAGCAAAGCCGACTTTATGCGGCTGGGTAA
>CAZEGA010000140.1:4539-8660 GCA_964511675.1 uncultured Rheinheimera sp. | reverse complement strand
TAGCCTGGCGCTGGCGGTGTATTGTACGTCGTGGACTTACTACGGCGCTGTCGGCACGGCCGTTACCCAGGGCTGGGATTATATTCCGATTTACCTTGGCCCCATTTTACTGTTTATCTTTGCCCAGCCGTTTCTGTTTAAGCTGTTGTATGTGACGAAAAAGCAGAACGTCACCTCAATTGCCGATTTTATTGCTGCCCGCTATGGCAAACGCAAAAACATTGCCCTGCTGGCGTCACTGGTGTGTCTGGTGGTGGTGGTGCCTTATATCGCCCTGCAGTTAAAGGCGGTATCCAGCTCTTATCAGGTATTGTTGGGGGGCGATTTTTCTGACGATGCGGCCAACTGGTGGCAGGACAGTGCTTTTCTCAGCGCCCTGGCCATGGCATTTTTTGCTATTTTATTTGGCACCCGCAAGTTACACCTGACCGAGCAAAGCCGTGGTGTAATGGTGGCCATTGCGTTTGAATCTGTTGTTAAGCTGTTTGCGCTGCTGACACTGGGGCTGGCCGTGTACGTGTTTGTGCTGGCAGACAGCGGTAATATGTTCAGCCGCTTTGCCGAACATGCCATGCTGCGCCAGCACAGTAACAGTTATGGTGTGCTGGAGTTCATTACCAAAACCGTACTGGCGACCACGGCCGTGTTTCTGTTACCACGCCAGTTTCATGTTGCCTTTGTCGAAAACGTATCCCACCATCATTTACGCCATGCCCGGCGCTGGTTTGCGCTATATCTGTTTCTGGTTACCATAGTGGTGGTGCCTATTGCTATTGGTGGTATGCAGTTATTTCCGCAGGCGCTGGGGTCAGCCGACAGCTTTGTACTGAAAATACCGGCCTATTCCGGTTGGGATACGTTAAGCGTACTGGTGTTTATCGGTGGGTTTTCCGCTGCTACCTCGATGATTATTATCGCCACCCTGGCGCTTTCTACGATGATCAGTAACGATGTGATTATGCCGGGCCTGCTGCGCAGCAGTAAACGCCAGGGCTTGCCGCACGACTACAGCCTGCTGATCCTGCTGGTGCGCCGCTGCATGGTGATGCTGGTGATGTTGCTGTCGTACCTGTATTACCGTATGTTTGCCCGTAATTACGAGCTGGCCGAAACCGGTTTGCTGGCGTTTGCGCTGGTGATCCAGCTGGCCCCGGCTGTAATTGGCGGCCTGTACTGGCGCCGCGGTAATGCCTGGGGCGTATATCTGGGGTTAAGCACCGGTTTTGTGTTGTGGTTTTATACCCTGATGCTGCCGCAACTGGTCAGTACCGGGGCTATTGACAGCAATATTATGCAAACCGGCCTGTTTGGCTGGTCCTGGCTGATCCCGACAGCGCTGTTTGGTACCGCATTAGACAGCCTCAGCCATGGCGTGCTGTTTTCACTCGGTTTTAACCTGTTGTTTTATGTTATCGGCTCCCTGACAACCCAGGTCAGTTTGCAGGACAGGTTACAGGCTGTCGCCTTTGTTAAACCTAATTTACCGGTTAACCATCAGGATGCACCTGCCAGGCGCATCCGTATCCGCAATACTGATCTGAAAATACTGCTGGAGCGTTTTGTCGGAGCCGGCCGCGCGGCTGAATGCCTGCAGGAATACAGTAAGAAGCAACAACAGCATAGTCTGCAACTGGATGATTATCCCAGCGTGGGCCTGGTTGAGCACGTAGAGCGCGAGCTGGCCGGGGTGATTGGTGCTTCTTCTGCTTCGGCTATGGTCAATGCCGTGCTGGAAGGGCGTCAGCTCGGCTTTGAAGATGTGGTTACGCTGTTTGACGATACCACCCAGGCGATACAGTTCTCGCGCAAAATTCTGTTTTCTACGCTGGAGCATCTGAGCCAGGGTGTCAGTGTGGTTGACCGCGAACTGAAACTGGTGGCCTGGAATAAAGCTTACCTGGAAATGTTCGATTACCCGGACGCCATGGTACGGGTAGGCCGGCCGGTGGCCGATATCGTGCGTTTTAATGCCGAGCGCGGCCTGTGTGGCCCGGGCAGTGCTGATGAGCATGTGGAAAAACGCATCCAGCATATGCAAAAGGGCACTGCCCATGTGTTTCAGCGGGTGCGGCCGGATGGCAAAGTGATTGAAATGCGCGGTAACCCCATTCCCGGTGGCGGTTTCGTCACCAGCTTTACCGATATCTCTGAGCATGTCAAAGCGGTACAGGCCCTGGCTGAAGCCAAACAGTATCTGGAAGATCGGGTACAGGAACGTACCCAGACCATCTCTGAGATTAACCATGAACTGCTGGCCGAAGTGCGGCGGCGGCGGGAAACCGAGCAACAATTGCTGCAGGCAAAAGCAGAAGCTGAGGTGGCAAACGCCTCCAAAACCCGTTTTCTGGCGCTGGCCAGTCATGACATCCTGCAGCCGCTGAACGCGGCCAGGTTGTTCACTGCTGCGCTGGCCGGCAGTAAAAATGTGCAGCAACAACAGCATATTATCAGCCAGCTGGATAACTCACTTAAAGCCTCTGAAGAGCTGATCTCAACCTTACTGGAGATTGCCAAACTGGACGATGGCAAAATGCTGCCAGATCTGCAAATGGTGGCACTGCAGGAGCTGCTTACGCAACTGGCAGATGAATTCGGGCTGCTGGCACAGCAAAAAGGCTTGGGGTTGCACGTCCGGGCGGCAGATTACCAGGTAAAAACCGATGCCACCTATTTGCGGCGGATTTTGCAGAATATGCTATCTAACGCGATTAAATATACGCAGAAAGGGCGGATCTTGCTGGGCTGCCGTAAACGTGGTGACGAGCTGTTAATTCAGGTATGGGATAGTGGGCCGGGTATCGCCGAGCCGGATTTACAGCGTATCTTTGAAGATTTTTACCGTATAGACGCCACAGCCAAAGGGCAGCAGGGCGTTGGTCTGGGGCTGGGGGTGGTAAACCGGATGGCAAAACTGCTCGGGCACAGGTTAAAAGTGCAGTCCTGGCCTGGTAAAGGCAGCCTGTTCAGTATCAGCCTGCCACTGGTCCGCGACTTTGTGCCGCAGGAATTGCCACTGCCCGGCCAGCCAACGCAGCGCCCGGTGCCGGGATTGTCCGTCGTGTGTATTGATGATGATGCTGCCAACCTGGCGGCGCTTAAGGTATTGCTGCAGCAGTGGCAGATTGCCGATGTTGAGTGCTTTTATGATGACGATAGCCTGATGGCTTATGCCAGGCAAAACCCTGCTCCTGATGTGTTACTGATTGATTACCAGCTGGGGCAGCATCTGAACGGTTTTCAGCTGTATGACAAAATAAAGCTGCTGTGGGGCGAGGTGAGCGGCATTCTGGTCTCTGCATCGCCGGAAGCCGGGCTGGCGATGAAGGCCAAACAGCATGGGCTGCTGTTTCTGGCCAAACCGATTAAACCGGCCGCGCTGCGCGCCAGTTTAAACCATTTAAAAATGCTGAAACGCCCGGTTGGTTAAGCGGTTTCAGCTCAGTGCTGGGCCATGGCTTTATTTACCGGCGGCTCCAGTGTCAGCCGCTGCGCCTGGATCACCACCTGGGTACGGTTGGTGCAGCCTAATTTGCGGAAAATAGCGGTGATATGCGCTTTTACCGTGGCTTCAGAAATATGCAGATCATAAGCTATTTGCTTATTCAGCCAGCCCTCGGTCAGGTAATACAGCACCTTGTATTGCTGCTGCGTCAGCTGGGCCACTTTGGCCGCCAGATCCAGATCGTCTTCGGCTTCGTTGCTATGCTGTTCCAACACTTGTTTTTTAATACTGGCCGGTACCCACAGCTCACCGGCCAGTACTGCATTCAGCGCCACGCTGATATCGGCCGGATTGGCCGATTTAGGCACATAGGCGGAAGCACCAAACGCCATCACCCGGCGGATCACATCCAGCTCTTCACTGGCGGAGATAACCACTATCGGCAAAGCCGGGAAGGATTTACGCAGCTGAATTAACCCGAGAAAACCGCAGTTACCCGGCATATGTAAGTCGAGCAGCAGCAGATCGGTATCGGGGTGCTGCTCCAGTGCTACGCAGGTAGTGTCAAAGCTGTCTGTTTCAATAGTGGCTTTAGTGGCAAAGGTACTGCTGATGGCGTTAATCAGTGCATTGCGAAACAGCGGGTGGTCGTCTGCGACGATCAGTTTTGCCATGCTAT
>CAZEGA010000140.1:0-4529 GCA_964511675.1 uncultured Rheinheimera sp. | reverse complement strand
AATTATTATAATAAGGGCCGCAATTTGCGGCCCTTATACTGCGGCGGTAAAGGCACGGTGTCAAGCGCTTACCGTATCGATTATTTACGGTTTAACCGGTTATTGACCAGGGTTTCAACCACTGACGGATCGGCCAGGGTAGAAATATCACCTAACTGATCATGCTCGTTAGCCGCAATTTTGCGTAAAATACGCCGCATAATTTTGCCGGAGCGGGTTTTGGGCAAACCGGTTGGTGCCCACTGGATCAGATCCGGCGTGGCAATAGGTGAAATTTCCTCCCGCACCCAGTCGCGCAGGGCTTTGGTCAGCTCGCTGCTTGGTTCAATACCAACCCGCGGCGTAACGTACACATAAATGCCCTGGCCCTTAATATCGTGCGGGTATCCGACCACGGCGGCTTCGGCTACCGCATTATGGGCGACCAGGCAGCTTTCAATTTCGGCGGTGCCTAAACGGTGGCCAGAGATATTCAACACGTCATCTACCCGGCCGGTTAGCCAGTAATAACCATCGGCATCGCGTTTGGCACCGTCACCGGTGAAATACAGGCCGGGGTAAGTGCTGAAGTAGGTTTGCTCAAAGCGCTCATGATCGCCATACACGGTACGCATCTGGCCTGGCCAGCTGTCTTTAATCACCAGGTTGCCTTCACACTCGCCATTTAATTCTTTACCTTCGTTATCGACTATGGCCGGTTGGACGCCAAAGAACGGCCGGGTGGCCGAGCCCGGTTTTAATTCGGTACAGCCCGGCAGCGGGGTGATCAGGATACCGCCGGTTTCAGTCTGCCACCAGGTGTCAACGATAGGGCAGTTACCTTTACCAAATTTTTCGTGGTACCAGGTCCAGGCTTCCGGGTTTATCGGCTCGCCCACGCTGCCCAGGGTTTGCAAAGACGCCAGGCTGCAACCTTCAACCGGTGCCTCGCCATGCGCCATCAAGGCCCGGATGGCGGTGGGGGCGGTATACAGAATATTCACCTTATATTTGTCGACGATTTGTGCCATGCGTTTTACGCTGGGGTAATTAGGTACGCCCTCGAACATGACGCTGGTCGCACCATTTGCCAGCGGGCCATACACGATGTAACTGTGGCCCGTCACCCAGCCAATATCGGCAGCACACCAGTAAATATCGCCGTCATGGTAGTCAAACACATACTGGTGCGTCATAGCGGCATACACCATATAGCCACCGGTGGTATGCAGTACACCTTTAGGTTTGCCGGTAGAACCGGAGGTATAAAGGATAAACAGCGGATCTTCGGCGCTCATTGCTTCTGCCGGGCAGTCGCTGTTTTGCTGGCTGAGCAACTCGTGATACCAGACATCGCGGCCATCTTTGCCGGCCTGCATATCGACATTTTTGCCAACGTGTTTCACTACAATCACGTTCTGCACCGGCGAATCTGCTCCCAGGTGGGCCAGCGCCATATCGGTATTGTCTTTCAGGTTGGTGATCCGGCTGCCACGCAGCGCCTGATCAGCGGTAATAACCAGTTTGGAATCACAGTCGACAATACGGCTGCCCAGGGCATCCGGCGAAAAACCGGCAAATACCACAGAGTGGACTGCACCAATGCGGGCACAGGCGAGCAGGGCAACGGCCGCTTCCGGGATCATGGGTAAATAAATAGTGACCCGGTCACCTTTTTTAACACCCAGGGCTTTCATGCCATTGGCCAGCCGGCAGACCTGCTGATGTAACTCCGAGTAGGTAACCGATTTTTGTACTTCGGGTGAGTCGCCTTCCCAGTAATAAGCCACCTGGTTGGCGCGCTCTGGCAGATGCCGATCCAGGCAGTTATAGCTGGCATTTAATATACCGTCACTAAACCAGTTAATACTGACTTTACCGGCGGCAAAGCTGGTGTTTTTTACCTTGCTAAAAGGTGTAAACCAGTGCAGTCGTTTACCATGCTCTGCCCAGAAAGTATCGGCAGAACTGACAGACTGCTGATACATTTCCATGTATTGCTCATTTGTCAGCAGCGAACGTTGCGCTGCGCTGGCCGGTACCGGATAAATTGATGGATGTGACATAACTTCCCCTGTGTTTAAAGCTGCTATAAATTGAATGGAAAATAGTGCAGATGTTCTATCGAAGCCGCGTGCGAATTAAAATTAGACCTTAGTCTAGCCAAAATTTTATCCGCCCGCTAATTCCTTGAGGTTAACAGCTTTATAACGCTTTAAGGGTATAAAACTGCGACTAAAGGCTAATTGCGGGATTACGCGCACTAAACCACAGTTGAAACGCAAAATTATCATTACAAGAACGAAGACGGAGAGACGGCAAATGAAAAAAATAACAACAGTATCCTATCTTGCTGCGTGCGTAGCGCTTGGCGCCGGTAGTGTACAGGCTGCGGGTTTTGATATCGGCGGAACCACAGTTAACTTCGGTGGCTTTGTCAAACTTGATGCTATGGTGAGCGATTCCGATGGTGAAATCGCCGCACTGGGACGTGATTTTTACGTACCGGCCCTGACCCCCATTGGGGGTGACAGCACCACGCGTTTTGATATGCATGCGCGGCAATCGCGTTTCTTTTTCTCTACCTCGACAGAGCTGGAGAATGGCGAAAAAATTACCGGCCATCTCGAGTTCGATTTTATGACCAGTAACAACGGCAATGACGAGCGTACCACCAACGGTTACAGCCCGGTACTGCGTCATGCCTTTATTAAATATAAAAACTGGACCCTGGGCCAGACCTGGTCGAATTTTATGGATCTGGCTTCGCTGCCGGATACACTGGACTTTGTCGGCAACCCGGACGCAGCCATCTTTATCCGTCAGGCCCAGGTGCGTTATACCAACGGTAATTTCGCCATAGCGGTGGAAAACCCTGAATCGACCATTACCCCTTTTGGCGGTGGTGCGCGTATTACCACTGATGCTAATGCAACGCCTGATATCACCGCCAGCTACACTAAAAAAACTGACTGGGGTGTATTTAAAGTGGCCGGTTTATTACGCCAGATAGCGATTGATGGCACCTACAGTGGTGTGCGCTACGACGATGAAGTCACTTCTTATGGTATTTCTGTCAGTACTAAAATCGATTTCTCAAACAAAGATGATCTGCGCATTACCTTCAATACCGGTAAAGGCCTGGGCCGCTATGTTGGCCTAAATACCGTAAACGGCGCTGTACTGGATGCAAACGGCAATCTGGAAGCCATAGATGTCACAGCATTTTCAGTGGCATACCGCCATTTATGGAGTGATCAGTGGCGCTCGACATTCCTGTACTCAACCCTGATGGCTGATAACGATACCGCCCTGACCGGTGTTGCTGTGACTAAGTCTACCCATAGCTACAGCGCCAACCTGCTATACCAGGCCACGAAAAAGCTGATGGTAGGTGTGGAGTATAAATTTGCTAACCGTGAGGTAGAGTCGGGGCTGGATGGCGATATGAACCGCGTGCAATTTAGTGCGAAATACGACTTCTGATTAAAATAGAGAATTGTTTCAAGGGGTCAGAGCACTTGAAACAAAAGCAATTGATATAAACTAAACAAGGGCGCAAATGCGCCCTTGTTTCTTTCAAGAGTTCTGACCCCTTGAACGTTGTTGCTATGGCTTAATAAAGCAGATTATGCATCTGTTTTTGGTTTGGTCATCGGGGCACTGGCTGCCTGACGGGCAAAAGCTGAACCGGCAGGGCGCTCAGAGCTGGCAACCTGTGGTCTGGCTTCGGCTGGCATCACCGGTGCCGGTGCTGCAGCGGCGCTGTCAGTTTGCGGCAACTCTGGTTTGGTCATGGTGGCCACTACCATCTGGGCAAAGCGGCTTTTTGCCGGTGCTGCCGTTTCTGTGCCGGCAGCGACTTGCTGTACTACTACCAGTTCAGCGGCTGGCTCAGCAACTGGTGCGGTCTGCTCCTGCTCTGTAACGGCAGTAGTGTTAACCGTTGCTGTCACCACAGGCTCCGGCGTTGCCGCTGTGCTGGTGTCGGAGGCAACATCATCAGCTACCGCTGTGGCTGCCACTGCTTCTGCTGTTTCTGTTACCACTTCAGCCTCAGCTTTCTTGGCCGGTTTACGCCGGCTGCGGCTCTTTGGCTTATCTGCCGGGCTTTCCGTTGTGGCAGACACATCCGCAACTACGGCGTCAGCTGTGTCGGTCGTGTCAGCGACAGCGGCTGTTGCAGCATCTGCTGTAATGGCCGTGGCGGCTTCGTCGCTGCTGTCTGCTGTGTCTGCGGGATCAGTCTGCTCCTGCTCTTTCTTCCGTTTTTGTCCGGCAGCACGTAAGTGGCGCGGTGAGCGGCGGTTACGGCTGCGCGGTTCAGTACTGTCGGTAGCCTCTGCGTCAGTTTGCTCAGCGCTATCTGCCGGTACAACCGCCTCGGCTGCTGCCAGCTCAGTTGTATTGCCCGGTTCTGATACCTGGGCCTCTGCTATCTGGGCAGGTGCTGCCACTACGGCTGTTGTTTCAGCAACCGGGGCCATAACGGCATCATCTGCTGCCGGGCCTGGCTCAGCCGGCAGGCTGGCGGCGACAGTATTCAGCTG
>CAZEGA010000139.1:0-8675 GCA_964511675.1 uncultured Rheinheimera sp. | reverse complement strand
TTTAACGAAGATGCCGCCGCTATTACTTAGCCGGGGCGGCCAGTTCCATCTTCGTGTTGGTCAGAATACCCTGTTCGGTAATATCCACCGTCAGCGCCAGCTTCATATTCATATCCTGCAAGCCTCTGATGTTCTCTGGTACCTCTGCACCGCTGCTTTCCATGGTCTTGATCAGCGTATTAAAAAAGGCGGCATAATCCAGCCCCATACTAAACAGACCATTTTTCGCCAGCTTGCTGTTTGCCACCGCATCGGCCTGCTGCTTCGCTTTAGCACCGCTGTATAGCAGTAAGTGATCGTCTGACAGTTTCAGTTTGGCCGCAACACCAAACATAGCCGCATCGGGGACAATATCGGTAATATCAACCTCAACACCGGTAGCCGGCAGCTGCACGCCCGCCAGCGCCGGCGTCAGCACCGCCAGGCCCTCAATAAAGCTTCTGACATTGGCAACAGACAGCGTGACCAGGGCATCGGCCTCGGTCGGCATCATGTTTGCGGCATCCAGTGTCAGGCCGTTTACTGTTACCGACATGCCTTGCACACCATTAGCCATACCCGCCATGGCCAGCATTGCCACCGGATTTGACTGCTTCAGGTTTTGCTGCAGTTCAGCCAGCGGCTGGCAGCTGTATGCCGGCTCGGTCATATTGCTCCAGACTTTACCCACAGCAGCACTCAACTGCACCGGATCAATACCCAGGCCGACATGGAACATGCTGCTGAGGTCATTGTGCTGCAGGTGTGGCGGTAAATAGCCCCGCAGGCTGGATAATGCTGTCAGCACCGGTTTGTTTTCAGATGCCAGCAACATATCGCTCACTATATGTGTACGGCCGGGCGTGCTGTAGTCCAGCTCGCTGTCGAAAAAGACGCCGGGCCAGTTCGCCGCAATGCTGCCGACATCCTGCTGGCAGTCTTTTGTGCGCCAGGCGGCCAATACAGGCTCCAGCTCTGCAGCAAATAAGCCGTTAAGATCCCGGGCCAGCCGGTTACCGTCGGTGGTGGTTAAAGTACGCGCCAGCTCGGTAAAGCTGACAAACCCCAGCGCGTCCCGGCTCAGGTTATACTTGGCGGCAATACGCCCCAGGGTATTCTCTGTATTCAGGCTTTTTGCCGGCTTGGTTACCGCCAGCAATTCGCTGACATTGGCCGAAGCTAACTTGTCAGATGTCAGTGCCAGGGTAGCCCAGCCCTCTTTTACGGTAACCAGTAAATCAATACTGATGTCATCTTTCTGAAAGCGGTAACGCCGGTACGAGACATCGGCACTGTTTACCTGCTGATGGCTAAAACCGCTGTCCTGCTCGGCCCGGTCGAACATGCCGAAAAACGCATCAGCATCAGCCACTTCCATCCGGCTAACCGGGGATAAACCCACCATATAAATTAACGTGCGCATTTTGGCTTTGAAACCGGATTTGGCACTGAAGTCCTGGCCCGGGGTTAATACATCCAGATAATTACGCAATAACGACACCAGAAACCTGGCTTCCGGGGAACTGTCAGCACTGCCAGCCAGCTCCTGCAATACCTGCTCAAACTCCGGATTGGCATAGTATTGCGGCCCAAAGCCCATACTGCTGAGGTAGTCGGCCATATCAACCGGTTTAAACTGGCCGGAAAACAGCATAGTATCTGCCGGCACATAGTCCAGCTCCGGGATCGCAACATCATTTGCAGCGGTCAGTTTGTAGTACACAAAAGCACCGGCCGCAACCACAGCTGCAGCGATCAGTGTTTTACGCATTAGTTACTCCTTTTATCAATACGATAGGTATTATCTGATACCGCACAACTGCGGTATGGGCTGAATGGACAGTTTTGTATAGTAATGTGATATGCCACTGATAACAACTGCAACTTTATCGTAATAACAGCAATATTCTTACCCGCTTACCACCGCAGGCAGAATAAACCGGCGCTGGCAGCAAGCCAGCGCCACGGCATACAGCTGCAGGTTAATCAAGTAGCTGATAGGCTGGCAGGGTCAGGAAATCTACCAGTTGATCCGCCGTTGTGATATCAAGCAGTAACGTTTGCGCCCGGACAAAATTTTGCGCTGCCCATGCGGCGTCCCCTACCTCTGCACGTACCACCCTGGCCTCTTCCTCCAACATAGTGGCAAATAATGCCTTAGTAATCAGCTTGCCGTTACTTAAGCTTTTGCCGTGTTTAATCCATTGCCAGATCGAGGTGCGGGAAATCTCTGCCGTTGCGGCATCTTCCATCAGGCCATAAATCGGCACGCAGCCCTTACCGCTGATCCAGGCGGCAATATATTGCAGGGCGACCCGGATATTGGTGCGCATACCTTCCTCTGTGCGCTCTCCGCCGCATGGCGCCAGCAGCTCTGCAGCACTGATGTCGTCATCTTCTGCGCGGCTGACCTCCAGCTGATTGGGTTTACCCGCCACCAGATACCTGGCAAAAACGGCATTGGCCGTTGCCGCCAGCCCCGGATGCGCCACCCAGGTGCCATCATGGCCATTGCTGGCTTCAAGCTCTTTATCAGCAGTCACTTTCGCCAGGATAGCGGCATTTTGCTGTGCGTCTTTTGCCGGAATAAACGCCGCCATCCCGCCCATAGCCAGGGCGCCACGTTTATGGCAGGTTTTGATCAGCAGCCGCGAATAGGCATTTAAAAATGGCTGCTGCATGGTAACTACCTGCCTGTCTGGCAGGACACGGTCAGCATGATTCTTTAATGTCTTGATATAACTGAAAATATAATCCCAACGCCCGCAGTTCAGCGCCACGATATGCTCACGCAGCATATACAGGATTTCGTCCATCTCGAACACGGCCGGCAGGGTTTCAATTAATACTGTGGCCCGGATAGTGCCAGTTTGCTGGCCAAACTTCTGCTCAGTGTAACGGAACACATCATCCCACCATTTTGCTTCCAGATGGCTTTGCAGCTTGGGCAGGTAATAATACACCCCGCTGCCATTAGCCAGGCGGGTCTGGTAGTTGTGCAGAAAATACAGGGCAAAATCCATCAGGCCGCCGGGGATTGGTTCGCCATCCACCAGCAGGTGTTTTTCCCATAAATGCAGACCGCGCACCCGCGCAATCAGCAGCGCCGGGTTGTCCTTTAACGCATAATGCTTGCCGCTTTGCACATCGGTGTAGCTTATTTCCCTCCGATTGGCATCACGCAGGTTAATCTGGCCTTCAATAATACCCGTCCAACTGGGTGCCTGCGAATCTTCAAAATCTGCCATAAACACTTTTACATCAGCGTTTAACGCATTGATGATCATCTTGCGATCGACCGGCCCGGTAATTTCTACCCGCCTGTCTTGTAAATCCGCCGGGATAGCTGCCACCTGCCAGTCAGACTGGCGGATATTTGCCGTTTGTGGCAGAAAATCCGGTAACTGGCCATTGTCGTACAGACGTTGTTTATCCTGCCGGGCCTGCAGTAAGGCGCTCAGCCGGGGCCGGAATTCGCGGCTCAGTTCCACCAGCAGGGCGCAGGCCTGCTCAGTCAGAATAGTGTCATAATCAGGGTTTAGCGCTGCGGTAATGGTTAAACCGGCACGGTTGATGCTGGTAGTCATAGGTCAGTCCTTATTGCGACAAACGCCTTACCGTTGGTAAAGCGGGTATTACTACAAATTGGCCTTAACTATAAGCGCTTTACACCATAAAACGTATTAATGCAGACAATGCCAGCCATTCTCATAAGAAATAGCAAAACAGCAGGTCAGGCAAAAAAGCTGGCACGGAACATGCTAAATACTCGTTGTAAGCACAAGGTGCGGCAGGCACAGTCAATTTTCTGTCGGAGGTATGCATGGAGTTTGTACTGTTGTTAATTTTACTGTTGGTGGTCGTGGTCGCTATGGTCGCCAGTCGCTTTATTGACACCGGCAATCCGTTTCCACTACAGAAGAAAACCAGTTTATTCAGCCCGGTAGAACGCAGCTTTATGCAGTTGCTGGAACGGGCAGTGGATGGCGAATACAAAATACTGAACCGGGTAAAACTGGCCGATGTGATGGACTTAAAAACCGGGATCAGCGATAAAGCCCGTGCCAATACCCAGTTAAAGCTCAATGCCAAGTATCTGGATTTTGTGTTGTGTGACGCCAAAGATTTTAGTGTGGTCGCAGTGCTGGATTTGGTTAACAACAACAGTAAAGATGGCCATAAGGCGACACCAGACTGGTTTGTCAACGGAGCGCTGGATGCGGCCGGAGTGCCATATCTTCGCCTTAAAATAAAAGCCGGTTATACTGCCGCCGAATTAAAAGCGGCTATAGCCACACGGCTGGGGAAAGCAGCAGCAAAACCAGACACCATACTAAAAGGCCTGGTGAAAAAAGGCCCTACCCGTCCGGTACGGTCATTAAAACCGCTAAACAGCGGCAATACGTTGCCAGCCCCGGTATTGTCACCCTCTCAGATTAAAGCGCAGCAAACCGCGCTGATACAGGCTTCTTAACGCTTTGGAGAAATGAGTCACTCCGCGCTAAGTTGGAATGCCGCCCGCTGCAACGGGCGGCATTTTTTATTCCCTGCCAGCTACAGTCGTTATTTTTTATCGGCTAAATATTCTGCAAAAAACGCTAAAGTAATGTTCCGGCCTGCCGTTACAGTACTGAGGAATTGGCACAGGAGGAAACTATGAGTCAATCCGTTGGCGCTGCGGCGTCAAATCAGGGCTATGAAGTGCTTGGCGCTGTCATGGCACAAAAGCAACAAAACCAGGAAGCAAAAATGGCAACCATGCTGGTACAAAGTGCTATGCAATCGGTTGAGCAGGTACAGGCGTCAGCCGCTGTAGGTAACCTGGGGCAGAATATTGATATCACTGTATAGTTGATCATTAATAGTGTTAAACAAAGGCCAGCATCCGCTGGCCTTTTATTGTGCAGTACTATACCGCGGCATTATCTGGTAAAACGCACCACCAGCTCGTGCAATTCATTCGATACCAGCTGCAGCTGCTTAATACTGTCGGCCGAGTTAGCCGCTTCGGTCAGCGTATTATTGGCCAGGCCGGAAATATTCACTACCTGCTGGTTTACTTCTTCGGCCACATTAGCCTGTTGTTCTACTGCGGCGGCCATCTGGATCGACATGCTGGCAATACTGCCTACGGCATCTGAAATGCCATTGAGCATCTCTTCGGTTTCCTTGACCCTGGCCAGCCCGGCTTCGGCACCACTGGTACCATTTTGCGCCACCCGTACCGCAGTATCCGCCCGGTTGGTCAGGTCACCGATGATTTGGTGAATTTCTTTTGTAGATTCCTGTGTACGCCGCGCCAGGTTACGTACCTCATCGGCCACTACAGCAAAGCCCCGCCCCTGTTCACCGGCACGCGCCGCCTCAATGGCAGCATTTAACGCTAATAAATTGGTTTGCTCGGCTATTTGCTCAATCATCTGGGCTACAGTGGCAATTTTTTTCGTTTGCTCAGACACCTCAGTGACCGAGTTGCTGATTTCATGCACGGTCTGGCGCAGTTCTTCAATAGCCTGACGGGTAACCGCTGCAGTTTGCCGGCTGCGACCGGCCAGTTCGTTCGATTGTTCAGCCCGCTCTGCGGTTTCCTGTACATGCTTTGATACTTCGGCAATGGTGCTGGTCATCTGGTGCATGGCGGTAGCAGCCTGCTCCGTTTCCTGCTGCTGTTGCCTGATCAGCTGCATTGACGACTGCGCCAGCTCCAGCCCCAGATCAGACTGCTCTGACACACTTTTAGCCGCTTCTTCCATACGGGTCAGCACCGCGCCCAAATGCGCTCTTGAACTCATCACCGCTACTTTCAGTTCGCCAATTTCCGGCTCGTCATCGGTAAAGGTTTGTACCGCAAGCTCATGGCTAAAGGCATTAGCCAGCAGGGTTTTCACACTTTGCAGTGCAGCTTTTTTGCTGTGGTTTGCCCAGGCCGCAAACAATAACGCAGCCGACATCAGAATGATCATCGCAACAGCAACATACCCCTGTGAAAACAGCAGCCACGCCAGCAGCATGGCACCAACCAGCATCGCAGAAGACCATTTCAGATGAAACCGGCTCTGCCGGAATTTGCCGTTGTTAATTGCCGCATACAACTTCTCTGCCCGTTTGATATCAGTACGGGACGGACAGGAGCGCACCGATTCATAGCCGACCACCTTGCCATTTTCAGTCACCGGGGTAACGTAAGCGTCCACCCAGTAATAGTCGCCATTTTTGCTGCGGTTTTTTACCAGCCCCATCCAGGGTTTACCGGCTTTTAAATGTTCCCACATGATTTTATATGCCAGCGGCGGCATATCAGGGTGACGTACGATATTGTGCGGCTGGCCTATCAGTTCATCTTTGGTAAAACCGCTGATCTGAATAAAGGCATCATTACAATGCCGGATAGTGCCATTAAGATCCGTATTAGAGATCAGTTTCTGCTGTGGCGGGAAAGTGCGCTCCGTATTCGTTACCGGCATGTTACGACGCATAGGCTGTTGCTCCTTGCTGTAAGTACGTATAGATACAAGCTAAAAATAGCAACAACTTACAAGATGGCAATGAAGATAAAGCATTAATTTCCAAGCAAGTCTATTCCCTTCCCCACGCATCGGCAGAAAAACCCGGCCGCCCCCAACAGGCACGGGCACTGTTCAGCGGCCAGGCACTTAGCCAGTAATTCATCTGTCATTCAGCAAAATTAAATAAACTTGGCTGCCATTTCGGAAATTATCCCGATTTGCGTTACACTTTGATAATTTGGCTCTTAACGCAAAGGAACTGCAATGCCCCGGCAACACTATTCGGTCCTGATTATTGACGATGCCTACACAGTACGTGAATACCTGCGCCAGACGCTGATGCATTTAGGCATCACCCAGGTGCATGAAGCGTCCAGCGGAGGCCGGGGGTTATCGGTCTTCAATCAGTTTCAGCATGATCTGGTGTTTCTTGATATAGAACTGCCGGACATTAACGGCCAGCAGTTACTGCAGCAAATCAAAACCCAGACAGACAAAACCCATGTTGTGATGGTGACGGCACATAGCTCGGTTGATAATGTGCGTAACAGCATAGCGTCAGGGGCCAGCGGTTTTATTGCCAAACCGTTCTCACCCCAAAAGATAAAGAACATTGTCGAGCGCTGCCTGTCTGCCAAACTGAATTAAATAAGGCTGCCTTTTACAGCAGCCTGCTTGTTTAAGGCGTATCCAGCTGCAATTGGGTGAATATTCCAATCGCCAGTTGGCACAGAAACTGGGCTACTCAGACGAGCATAATTTTCGCCGCGCCTTTAAACGCTGGACCGGGCTGCTCCCAAGTAATTTTAAAAGCCTGCTCAATATCAATTAACATTCACTGCGGTACAGGTACCGCCCTGAAACCTCAGTTCAGTATCGTACGTAGCAAATAACAGAAACTATTATTCCAGCCTGCTCAGTCAGTTAGCAGACTGCCCGCCAAAACTGCTCAAGTTTTAACCAGCATTTACCGATAAACAGACAACAGAAAAACCTTGTGGAGCCTGTTATGGAAATTACATCAGCTTCGCAACAGTTTGCGGTTGCCGAACAAAAAACCGTTGCTTATGGTCGCAAACAGCAGTTACTGAGCAATGAACCCCGGCGGGACAGCGCGCCGGCAACAGCGCCCGCGCCGGCCGAAGACGCTGCACCCGATTTAACCGCCGACGACGGCCAGCTGTTTAATGCCTACCAGACCGTTGGCATGGTAAAGCGCATTCTGGCGCAGCTTAGCCAGCATACCAGCAACTGGCTGCAGGAGCCGGAAACCCGGCCATCCGGCGTTGAGACAGCCGCAGCCGCGCAGTTACAGGCCACTTTTACCAGCCAGACCGTCTGGCTGGGTGTTGCACAGCCGGCAGCGGACAGTAGCCCTACCGGCCAGCGCCTGGCGATCACAGAGTGGGAATGGGGTTATCAGGCGGTGCAGGCCAGTTTTAGCGGCGAGTTACAACTGCAGGACGGCAGCAGTATCGGTTTTGCCTTTGACTTTAGTATGGCCGTAAGCTGGGCCCGTTTCAGTTATACCGAGCAGCCACTGCAGGACCCTTTGGTGGTCAGTTTATCCGGCAATCCGGTGGCGCTTAACGGTAACAGCACAGAGTTTGACTTACTCAGTAATGGCAGCAAGGTCAAACTGCCACAGCTGGCGGCACAGCAGTATTATCTGGCTTATGATCGCAATCAGGATCGGCAGGTCAATAACGGCAGCGAGCTGTTTGGCCCGCGCACCGGCCAGGGTTTTGCCGAACTGGCCGAGTTTGACGATAACGGTAATGGTTTTATCGATCCCGGTGATGACATCTGGCAATACCTGTACCTGTGGCGGCCGGAGCACAGCCTGCTGAGTATGCAACAGGCTCAACTGGGAGCATTTTCCGTCAGCTCAGCCGCAACACCAATGCCATTACTGGATCAGGCACAGCAGAAAACCGGCGAAATACAGCGCAGCGGCCTGGCGTTTACCGACAATGCCAGGCCGGTATTAGTGCAGCAGATAGATATAGTGGTGTAGGCCTGGGGGCTGCACCACCTTAGTGACAACCATTGCAGTTTATTTCGCCGTCAGCGTATTAAAGCTGGTAATTAAATTACGATAATCCGGGATATGGTTGGAAAACAGCGCCCCCAGCCCCTCAATATCGTTACGCCAGTCGCGGTGCAGCTCACAAGCCACGCCAAACCAGG
>CAZEGA010000138.1:0-8692 GCA_964511675.1 uncultured Rheinheimera sp. | reverse complement strand
CACCCTGAGGTGGAAGGCACCATGGGCCAATACGATAACCCGCAGGGCGGGATCTATCTGGTAGAGTCGGCCGAAGACGTGGCAAGGTTGCAGGTGAAAAACCCCGCCCAGCTGTGTTTCAGCAGCCAGACTACGCTGTCGGTGGATGATACTGCCGATGTGATAGATGCACTGCGCACCCGCTTTCCTGATATTGAAGGCCCGCGTAAAGACGATATTTGTTACGCCACGCAAAACCGGCAGGACGCCGTGCGCGATTTAGCCGGCAAAGCCGATTTGCTGCTGGTGGTCGGTGCGAAAAACAGCAGTAACTCCAACCGTTTACGCGAGCTGGCCGATAAAATGGGCTGCACCGCCTATTTAATTGATACCGCCGATGATATTCAGCAAACCTGGCTGGCCGGGGTTAACGCTGTAGGTGTTACTGCCGGCGCCTCGGCACCGGAAGTACTGGTACAGCAGGTGATAAAACAGCTGCAGCAATGGGGCGGTAAAACCGTTACGGAAAACCCCGGCCGCGAAGAAAATGTAGTGTTTGCCATACCGGCAGAACTGCGCTAACACTGTCTTGGTAACAGCGCCGCAGCCTGGTTCAGGCTGCGGCGTTTTCATTTGTGCAAAATAATACTTCCTTTTCTGTCATTTGTTGTGGTTAAATACGCCATCTCTAAGGCGTTTATCCATCTAAACGCCTGAATAAAACAGCTTCGCAGTAGCGATTTTTTTAAAAGTCAGTATGACAACGTTGTCATGTGGCATAAATGTTATTGGAGAGACAATGGTAGCAGTACGGGGTGTGACGCTTATAGAACTGATGGTGGCAGTGGCTATTGTGGGCATACTGGCGGCTATCGTGTATCCGTCTTATCAGCAGCATGTGCAGCAAGGCCGGCGTCTGGATGGGCAGCGGGTATTGCTGGATCAGGCCGTTATTCTGGAGCGCTCATACGCCCGTGAGGGCCGTTATCCCGATTTACATGCGCTTCCCGCCCATCGTTTTTACCAGTTTAGTTATGTGGTGGCCAACGCAGGCGACAGCTTTACCTTGTCGGCGCAGCCTAAGGCACCGCATACCGATACGCAATGCGGCATGCTGAGTATTAATGCCCAGGGCGTGCGCGGGGCACAGGGTGATGCCAATTGCTGGAGGGACGCATAATGCGCCTTCAGGCCGGTTTAACCCTGATTGAGCTGATGACGGTGGTCGCCATAATTGCGATAGCTGCGGGTATAGCGGCACCATCGTTTCGCAGCATGATCCAGTACGAACGCCATGCCAAAGTGGTGAATCAGTTGCAGGCACTGTACAAATATGCCCGCAGTGAAGCCATCAAGCGGGAGCAGGTCATTACATTGTCAGCAGACAATGGCCAGCTGCAGGTATTGCGTGAACAGGAAGTGCTGCGACAGCTGGCCTTGCCGGGACATGGCAGTGATATCAGGGTTGAGGGCTTGGTACCACTGGACATTCTGCCGGTTGGTACGGTGTCGTCAACGCTGGCGGTAAAGGTTTCAGACGGCCGGGCTCTGGTTAGCAACCGGTATCTGTGTGTCTGGCTCAGTGGCCAGCTGGTGGTGCAGGAGGCAGCTTGTGGCTAGTGGTTTACGTCAGAATATGGCCGTTGTACAAGGCGGTTTCAGCCTTATTGAAGTGCTGATTGCCATGCTGCTGGCCGCCTTGTGTTTATTGGGGTTGGTGCTGGCACAGGTAAAAGCCTTACAGTATGCCGGCAGCAGCTTAAGTTATACCGTGGCAACGGTGCAGGCACAAAACGCGATCGAACGGGCATGGCCATCACTGTGTGCGCTGCAGCGCGCGGAGCTCAGTTATGATGCTGCGCTGCAGGCGCAATGGCTGCCCGCTGCCGGGCGCGATCCGCAGGGTTTTAGTATCAGCCTGCCCTTACCGGATACATTTGATTTTACCGCATCGCCTTACCCTTATACGCCGCCCCAGCCGGGCGCCATTCCGCTGCCACCGGCCGGAGCGTCGGCGCCTGTGCTGCCGGCCAGCTTTATTATCCGGGTAAGCTGGAATGATACCAGGCTAAACGACAACCAGGCCAATGTGCTGGATATTGACAGCAGTTTTCCGTGGTTACGCAATGGAGGCGCCTGCTGATGGACAGATCCCAGCTTGGTTTTACCCTGGTTGAACTGATGGTGACATTGGCGCTGTCATCATTATTGCTGTTGGGCGTTGGCGCAGCCTTTCTCAGTATTAAACAAACTGCCGGGCAGATCGGCCAACTGGAAACCACGCAAGAGGTTATTCGCAGTGCCCAGGTGGTGTTGTCGCGTAGTATCAAGCAGGCGGCAGCCGCCATGGTGATTGATAACGAGTTACTGATCTCGCAAACGGCGGTGGCCGGCAGCATAACCGATTGCCTGGGCCGGGTGCAGCCTGCCGCTTTTACCGAGCGCTTTCGCCTGCAGGGCACGCAGTTGCAGTGCCAGGTTGCAGCAGAGGAGTGGGTGACCTTGCTCAGCGGTACTACGGCATTGCAGTTTAATGTGCTGGAGCAGCTGGTGAGTATCAGACTGGCCACTGCCGGCCTGTCAGGCCACTTTCCCGAGACCGATATAGACGGTGATGGCCAGCCGGAGCGCTTTATTCAGCTGGATTTTGCCCTTAAAAGCCAGATTTTGTCAGACAATACCTGAGGTTCTGCTAATGCAAGGAATGGATAAACAACAGGGTGTGTCATTGGTTGTCGTTATGCTGTTAACGCTGGCTGCCAGTTTACTGGTGTTTACCGTGTTGCAGGACAGTGTAGCGCAGGAACGCATGAGCGGTAATTTTCAAAAACGGCTCAATGCCGAGTATCAGGCCGACAGGGCCAGTTATGACAGTTTCCACCGGATGAACGATGCGTTGTGGCGTAACCCGGCGGCCAGCGACGCCGAGCTGCTGGCGGCGGCTCAGCGCAGCATAACCGATACCGGTGGTGGCCGGCGGCTGACTGCGACAGGCACAGCAATTGATGCTGACAAGATCAGCATATTGGCGCGCGGGCAGCGTTATGCCGACAGCCAGTACACTAACCAGGCGTTGCTGCGCAAACATCTGGCCACTGCACCGGCACTGGCGTCACCTTTTACGCACGGTATTACCGGCTGTGACGGAGTATTGTTAAATGGCAGTGGCCGGATAGACAGTTACGATTCAGCCCTGGGCGCCTATGAACGTCACTCTGCCGGCAGCAATGCCACAGTACGTACCTTACGCAGTACAGCCGATATTAACCTGACCGGCAATTCTCCGATCTATGGTGATGTGTTATCAACTAACAGCATCCTGATCAGCGGCTCTTCTGCCATCAGCGGTAAAGTGCACAGTAATGGCGCTATAACCCTCAGTGGGGGCAGCGAAATCGGTGGTGATATCCTGGCCGGGGGCAGTTACAGCCAAAGCAACGGCAGGGTGTTGGGGAATATTCAGGCCAATGGTAATGTGCGTATAACCCAGGGCGTAGTGGGCGGGCATATCCGCACTATGGGGAATTACTATCACGAAGGGCTGACCGTACCGGGTGAAGTGCGCGCCAACGGCGATGTGGACATCAAACAAGGCCAGGTGAACGGCGGTATCCGTAGCGGCGGCAATGTAAACCTGACCAGCTGGAGCACCGATATGTTCAGCGGTGGCGTGTATACGGTTGGCAACATTACGCTTACTACCTCAGTAAACCGGGTTGTAACCGGTAACGACTTACGCTATGGCGGCAACGCCACTGTACCCGAGGTGGCGGCCCATTACCGCACGGCGCCGTATTATCAGGCACCGCCGCCTTATATCAGCAGTGTGGAGCCGGTAGCGCCCGTACCCATTGAAAATACCACTGTGCCTGAGGACGATGCTGCCTATGTCAGCTGCGACCCGCTGAATATTGCGCAGCACGCCGCTGCCTTGCAGCAGATGGCCGGCTCAACTCCTGAGCTGGTTCTGACTACCCTGCCGGAAGTGTACGATTTGACACCCGGGCAGGGGCGGTTTGTGACTATGGCCAGTGGCCGGAGCCAACTGACATTAGTACCGCAGAATCTGGCATTTCTTAACCGGCAACAGGCGGTATATAGCGTGTCAGGTTTGGCTATCGGTGGCCAGCTGAATATCAGCGGTGGCAATGTCACCCTGCTTATAACGGGCGACTTTACCATGTCAGGCAATAGCAGGTTAACAATAGCAGAGGGCAGTTCACTTACCTTAATCGTACGTGGCAGGGTAACTATAGGTGCGTCAGCCAGGGTGATGACCCCGGTTAGCGGTGTCGGGGCCGATGGTGTGCCGGTGTTTGCCATTTACTCCGACTTCAGTGGCGCGGACGGGATCGATTTTGCCGGCGCCTCTGATCTGTATGCCGCCATCTATGCGCCCCTGACAGATGTGAAAGTGCGGGGCAGCGGTCAGTTATCCGGCTCTGTGCTGGCTAAAACGGTAGCCGCTACCGGCGCCGGTGGTATTCATTATGACGAGGCCCTTGGCCGGGCTAACGTCGGTAATGGCAACTCTGGTAGTTCAGCCGTCAGACGTATCAGTTTTATTGGCTGGTCTGCTGTCAGCGGCTAGGCCGGTATTGCCTATTGCCTGATGATCGTTAAGCGCAGCTTGCCAAAAGGCAGGCTGCGCTTAACTTTGTTATTCAACTCAGTGTATTATGCTGTTTATTCACACCGTGCCGGATAAACCGATGCATCTGCAATGGGCTTTGCCTGCTTTACAGCTTCCGTATTTATGCCATGGCCGCTTTTTGTTGCGCTGTGCTGTGCTGGCGCAGGCTGTGGCTGTCGTGCTGGCATTTGCCCCTGGCTTGCATACGGATTTGTGGCTGCGGCTTGGCCTAATAAGCTTGTTTGTGCATTGGGTGGCGCTGTTAACCACCCTGCTGTTTTGTGCGCTGCGCCGCCAGCTTAACCGCTTATCCCCGCTAAATATTCTGCTGTGCTGCAGCGTAGTTTTTCTGCTTGTCAGCGTGCTGGTCAGTTATCTGGCCTATTCAGGCTTTGGCGTTGGGCACAGTATCTTCAGCCAGACGCTGGCCACTTTTTTACTGGGTAACCTGATGGTGGCCCTGATAGTGGCCGTTATTGCCATGCAGTTTTTTATTATGCACAGCGAGCGCAGTATTCAGCTGGAAGCGCAAAGCAAGGCCGAGCTGGATGCCTTGCAGGCGCGCATTCAGCCGCATTTTTTATTTAACAGCCTCAATACTGCCGCAGAGCTGATCCATGTTGACCCGGCTGCTGCAGAGCAGGCACTGCTGGATTTATCGGCCCTGTTCCGCGCAGCCTTGCATGCCGGAGAGCTGGTGTGGCTGTCTGATGAATTAACGCTGGCACAGCAGTATTTGTCGCTGGAACAGTGGCGGCTGGGTAAGCGTATGGTCGTGCGGTGGCAGCAACCGGATAATCTGGTACAGCTAAAAGTACCGGCGCTGACCATTCAGCCATTGCTGGAAAATGCCGTGCGCCATGGTATCGAAAGCTATCCGGCAACAGCTACCCTGCAGGTTGATATCCTGCAAAGCAGCCAGTCTGTCACTATTGTTATTGTTAACCCGTTTTTACCGCAACACCCGGGCCGCTCAGGTAATGGCATTGCCCTGGACAACATCCGCCAGCGCCTGCAACTGCATTATGGCAGCAAAGCACAACTGACCCAGGGTATTGTTGATGGCTTATTCCGGCTGAAGCTGGTTATTCCTGTCACCGGAGGGGCAGCCTGATGCGCATCCTGATCGTGGATGACGAGCCTCTGGCCAGGGCCAGATTAAAGCGCCTGCTGGCGCAGCTGCCAGAGCACCAGTGTGTGGCTGAGGCAGAAAATGCCGCTTTGGCACTGCATTATATTGAACAGTTGCAGCCGGATTTGGTATTGCTGGATATTGCTATGCCGGGGCAAAATGGCATAGAGCTTGGCTGTCTGATACGCCAGTTAGCCGTACCGCCGGCAGTGATTTTTGTTACCGCGCATCCACAGCACGCGCTGGATGCGTATCAGGCCAGCCCGGTGGATTACCTGCTAAAACCTGTTGACGTTGCTCAGTTGTCAGTTGCTCTGGAAAAGGCAGGTAAACCCACTCGTGCCCATGTCGGACAGAAAAGTAATGACCAGACGATTAGTTTTCTGCAGCATGGTGTGAAGCGGCAAATCGCACTGACTGATGTTTACTATGTCGTTGCCGATGAAAAATATACACGTATGGTTTTCGCAGGTGGTGAAGCTTTACTCGATCACAGCCTGGCCTATCTTGAGCAGAAGTATTCAGCTCAACTGCTACGTATTCACAGAGCCACCTTGGTTAATCTGGCGCGGATCGAAAAGCTATATACTGCTAAAAATGCTAAGCATTTTATCAATTTGCGTGGAAAAGATATAACCCTGGAAGTCAGTCGCCGCTCATTAGCAAAAGTTAAAAAGGCCTTGCAAACTCAGTAAACCGCTTGTCAGTAAATCTGACCTTTTGTCGGGAAGCTCTGGTGCAGTGGATTATTCGTGACATACAGTACATTGTGGGCTTTTAAATCAGAGAAAATACACCAGAATGGATAACAAACATTACCGGAAGCGGGCAGGCTTTACATTAATAGAGTTAATGGTTGGGGTGGCGATACTGGCCATTGTAGCTGTCGTTGGCCTTCCTGCGATGAATGGCTTTATCAACTCAAACCGGCTTACCGCACAAGCTAATGAGTTTTTGTCAGCAATTCAGTTTGCCCGCTCTGAGGCAATAAGATTAAACCGTAATGTGCTGTTTTGTAATACCTCTGATGCCGCAAGCTGCAATGTGAGTTCTGGCAGTTGGGCAGGTTGGCTGGTACTCGATCCGGTTAATGATAATGTCTTGCGTACATCGGTTATTGTTAACAACAATCTGACTGTGCTGTCTGATAATGGTATCAGTCAGGATACCGTAATCTTCAATCCAATTGGGCTGGCAAGAAATTCGAATAATGTCCGCTTGGGGCAATCGGGGGTCATAAGAGTGTGTGCACCGAGTGCTTCAGAACCAAATTTCAGGGATGTAGTCTTCAGAAGTGGCGGCCAGGTGGCAGTTGTACGCCCGGACGGGGGCGCCGGAGCTTGCGCCCGTCCCAATAGTCCTCAGTAAGGTAAGTAGAGCTATGAAAACGTTGAAAACATCTTCGCATCAGCAGGGCTTCAGTTTACTGGAGGTCATTATTGCTGTGCTGATATTAGGCATTGGCATGCTCGGGATTGCCGGTTTACACAATGCAACAGTCAGAAGTATGCAAAGCTCCTACGAGCGGTCTCAAGCCGTTATTTTGCTGGATATGTTAGCCGAAACACTAAGATCAGATGCAGACAATGCCAGAAACGGTGTTTACAACATTGAGTGCAATAACCCTGTACTTAACAACTGGAACGACATGGTCAGAACAGCGCTGAATAATCCTGAAGCCTGCGTAGAGATAGTGTGGGATCTTGCGCAGGAGGAATATATCCTGACATTAAACTGGACAGATGACAGGTTTATTGCTGGTAAGGATTCCGCAGTGTCACTGAGGGTGACACCATGATCATGGTCAAATCTGGCTCCAATAAAGGCTTTTCGTTGGTTGAACTAATGATAGCAGTGGTGTTAGGCACTGTTTTGGTATTAGGGGTAACCGGTATTTTTCTTGCCACACAAACAGCAAATCAACTGACAAATACTTTTGTCAATGTGCAAAACAGTGCCAGGGTCAGTTTTCAGCTGATGTCGCGTGATTTACGGGCTGCCGGTTTCTCTGGCTGTAGCAATAATCCTGAAGTGGTTAATGTTGCAGTAGCGGCTAACACTGCACCTGCTGCAGCGTGGGCGGTGTGGAATAATGGGGTTATAGGTTTTGAGAATAATGTACCAAATATTGCCGGCAGGGCAGTGACAGCAAACACCGATGCGGTGCGCCTGATGTACGGTGCCGGACAGGGCGTAAGTGTAGCAGCGCACAATACCACTACCAGTACTTTTACCGTGAATGGTAATCCGATTGACAATGGTATCCGGACCGGAGAGTTGATGCTGGTATGTGACTCGAATGCGCAGGCAGCGATCTTTGTGGCCAGTAATGTGTTAGGGCCTCCGGCTAATCAGATCCGGCATCTGCAGGGTGCTACAACAAATGTGTCACCTAATTTAGGTTTACCCTTTGGCACAGTGGCTACTCTGGGTATTGGTGGCATGCTGATGCCGCTGGAGTCCGTCGCCTGGTTTGTGTCTGCAAACGATTCAGGCGGTACTTCGCTGTATCGGGCTTATGTTACTGGCGGCAATGAGCTGGCAGATGAAGTGGTTGCCGGGGTGCGTAATTTGCAGCTTGAATATGAAGTATTGCAGGGCAACAATCGGCCTGGTGTCTGGCGAACAGCAAATAATGTAAATAACTGGGGTATGGTTATTGCCGTCAGGGCTAACATCACGCTGGATACCGGAGAGGTGATGTCAGAGCGGCTGGGCGAAGTTAACCATACGGTAGCGAACAGAAACAGGATGTAATGACATGAGATTCAAAAAACAAGATGGCATTGCGCTGGTTGTGTCGCTGATCTTTCTGCTGGCGATCACCTTGCTGGTTGTAACATCAATGCGCAACAGCACATTACAGGAGCGCATGACCGCTAATATGATGGAACGCAATATGAGTTATCAGCTGGTTGAGGCTACGTTAACTTTCGTACAGAACAGCG
>CAZEGA010000137.1:2517-8704 GCA_964511675.1 uncultured Rheinheimera sp. | reverse complement strand
ATTTGCTTATGCGCATCTATCGTGACTGAATCAGCCCGTTCAATACCGGCCAGCAGGGTGCGGTATTTGGTCGATAACAGCGTAGCACCGCCCCAGGCAGCGTCGACATGGAAATGGCACTGATACTGCTCAGCTAAATCAGCCAGTTGGTGTAGCGGGTCGACATTACCGGTTTCGGTAGTGCCGGCTACGCCAACTATTGCCAGCACGCGGATATTACTGGCGCTCAGTTCAGCCATTTTTGCGGCTAACAAGGCGGTATCAATCCGGTTATCGGCATCGGTTTTAATCGAAATCAGCGCTTCACGGCCAATGCCCAGTACATCGGCGGCTTTACCCAGTGAATAATGGCCGCGCTCCGACACCAGAATAGCCAGGCCATCATAGCCGTAATGTTTCATCGCTTTAAACAGGCCTTCGCGCGCTATGCCTTTAAAATCACCATCGGCTTTCAGCAGGCGGTTACGCGCTATCCACAAAGCAGTGATATTGGCAATGGTACCGCCGGAGCAAAACGCGCCCAGCGAGTGGTTGGCACTGTGCATCCACTTTTTATAGAAGCCGTCGCTTTCGCCGTACACCAGATGGTGCATCATGCCCAGCACCTGGCGCTCCATCGGCGTAAAGGCTTTGGAGGTTTCAATTTTGACCAGGTTCTGGTTCAGGCCCACCATCATTTTCGACAACGACAGTACAAAATACGGCAGTGCCGAGGTCATATGGCCGATAAAGCTCGGCGCGGCGGTATGCACCGAATGCGCCACCAGCTTTTGCATCAGGCTTTCGGCATAATCCGAGACAAAATTCGGCATTTGCGGAATATGATGCGCCTGAAAATCGCGCTCAATCTGCCACAGCGGTTTTTCCACCGCGACGATGCTTTCACGCAAAAAGCCCGCCAGATTCTGCGACAGGTTCTGCTCAATAATGCTTAATGTTGAGTCAGGGGCTTCGGGCACCGTGAAGATGCGCCACAATGCCTCTTCCGAGGCTTGAGCCTGTCTTTTATGTGCTTCGGTCATGCGGTTGCTACTCTGCGTCTTCTCTGCATCTGGGGTCAGCCGTTGCTAAAACGGCCGGGAAATGGCGCCCACTTTACTGCAAGCACCGAAAAATGTCTGCAAAAAAATAGCCGCAAACCGATCCGTCGATACTGTACCGATACCAAATATTAGCTGCGTAAACCAATGCCACGGTTAATCAGATACATGGCATAACTAAACAGTACGACGATCAAACCCAGCACCACAGCCAGTGCCAGCCACAGGCTGACATCCGTTACCCCCAGAAAACCATAACGAAAGGCGTTAACCATATACACCACCGGGTTTAATGCCGCGACCTGCTGCCAGAAACCGGGTAGCAGGGTTAACGAGTAAAACACGCCGCCCAGATAAGTCAGTGGTGTTAGCACAAAGGTAGGGATAATACTGATATCATCAAAACTCTTCGCATACACGGCGTTAATCAGGCCGCCTAACGCAAACAACATTGACGTTAACACTACCGTCAGCACGATAACGGCCAGGTTATGGATCTGGATGGTGACAAAAAACAGCGACAGCACAGTAACAATAATACCGACCAGGATGCCGCGCGCCATACCGCCACCGACAAAACCCAGCACAATAATGTAGTTCGGCACCGGTGCCACCAGCAGCTCCTCTACGTTGCGCTGAAACTTGGCACTGAAAAACGATGAGGCGACATTGGCATAGGAGTTAGTAATCACTGACATCATAATCAGCCCGGGTACGATAAACTCCATATAGCTGAAGCCGCCCATAGTACCGATCCGTGCACCAATCAGGCTGCCGAAGATCACAAAGTACAGCGTCATGGTAATGGCCGGCGGTACCAGCGTCTGTATCCAGATGCGCAGAAAACGGTTGGTTTCTTTATTCAGGATACTTTGCAGTGCCACAATGTAATTTGCCTTGCTCATGGGTTGCCTCCACGGCCATTTTCCACCAGGGTGACAAATAACTCCTCCAGCCGGTTGGCTTTGTTACGCATAGATAACACCTTAATATCCTGGGCCGATAACCGGGCAAAAATCGGGTTTAAGCCCTGTGCTTTTTCCACATCCACTTCAATACTGTGATCATCCAGCAGCCGCCAGTTAAAACCATCCAGGCTGATCTTGGCCGGATCTGCCGCCAGATCGAAGACAAAGGTTTCTTTATTCAGTTTCGATAACAAGGCTTTCATCGTGGTATTTTCGATAATCGCCCCTTTATCAATAATGGCGATATTACGGCACAGCATTTCGGCTTCTTCCAGATAATGCGTGGTCAGGATAATAGTGACGCCTTGCTGGTTAATGGTGCGCAAAAACTCCCACATCGAACGGCGCAGCTCTATATCCACGCCGGCGGTGGGTTCATCCAGGATCAGTAATTTAGGTTCGTGCATTAAGGCCCGCGCTATCATCAGGCGCCGCTTCATCCCCCCCGACAGCTCCCGTGAGCGGGCATGGCGCTTGTCCCACAACCCCAGCTGGCCCAGGTATTTTTCAGCCCGCACCAGCGCCAGCTGTTTTGGCACACCGTAGTAGCCGGCCTGGTTTACGACTATCTGCAGCACGGTTTCAAACTGGTTAAAGTTAAACTCCTGCGGCACCAGCCCCAGCTGGCTTTTCGCGGCTTCAAGTTGCGTATCAAGGTCGTAGCCAAATACATGCACAGTGCCGCGGCTTTTATTTACCAGCGAACTGATAATACCGATAGTGGTGCTTTTGCCGGCGCCGTTCGGGCCTAACAGCGCGAAAAAGTCGCCCTGTTTAACCTGCAAATCAATACCGCTTAATGCCACGGTACCGCTCTTATATACCTTGTGCAGACCTTTGATATCTAAGGCTAAACTCAATATTATTCTCCTGTTTGCGGCGCATTGCCGCTGTAACCCCAGCGTTTGACCAGCTGATGCGGCAGTTGCAGGTGGTCCAGAATGCGGGCCACCATAAAATCGACCAGATCATCAATGCTTTTCGGCTGATGGTAAAAGCCCGGCGCCGCCGGCATGACCGTTACGCCCAGCCGGGCCAGTTTCAGCAAATTTTCCAGATGAATAGCGCTGAGCGGGCTTTCCCGCGGCACCACAATCAGCTGGCCACCTTCTTTTATCACCACATCGGCGGCACGTTCGATTAAATTGTCACTGGCACCGCAGGCTATCGCCGATACCGTACCGGTGGAACAGGGGCAGATCACCATTTGCCGCGGTGCCGCTGAGCCGGATGCAACCGGCGAAAACCAGTCATCTTTGCCGTACACGCTAAGCAGGCCGGCCTCACAGCCAAACTGTTCCAGCAGCATTTGCCGGCATTTGTCCGGTGCTGCCGGCAGTTTAATATTATGCTCGGTGGCAAATACCACCCGCGCCGCACTGGAAACCAGTAAGTGCACCCTGATACCCTGCGCCAGTAATAATTCCAGTAAGCGCCAGCCATAGGGCGCACCCGAGGCCCCGCTAAAGGCCAGGGTGATATCTTTTCTTGCAGTGTGCATCAGTGTTGCTCCCATTTTTGCCGCAACGCCGCAATCAGCTTATCGTGAATACTGCCAAAACCACCGTTACTCATAATCACAATACTGTCGCCCTGCTCTGCCCGTGCTACCAGCTCGGTTACCAGCCCAGCAATGTCGTGCTGCAGGCTGGCTTTCGGTGCCAATGCCCTGGCGAGTGCATCCAGTGACCAGTTGGCATTGGCCGGCTCATACAAAAATACCTGATCGGCCAGTGCCAGGGCCAGCGGCAGAGCCGCCTGGTGTACGCCCATACGCATGGTATTGGAACGCGGCTCCAGTACAGCCAGTACCCGGCTTTGGCCTACTTTATTGCGAATGCCCTGTAAGGTGGTACTGATCGCGGTAGGATGATGGGCAAAGTCGTCATATACCTTAATACCGGCAATATCGGCTTTCAGCTCCATCCGCCGCTTGGGGGCGACAAAACCTTGCAGCGCTTCCAGAGCAACCGATACCGGCACGCCGGCATGACGGGCGGCGGCAATTGCCATCACGGCATTATCGACATTATGCTGGCCACTGAGTTGCCAGTGCAGCTGCCCCAGCGGCTCATTCTGATAAAGCACGGTAAAGGCACTGCCGTCTGCCGCTTGCAGTTCAGCCCGCCAGTCGCTGCCATAACTCTGGCGTTCGCTCCAGCAACCCATATCCAGCATTTGTTTTACCGCCACCGTATCCTCCGGTGCCAGCACCAGGCCATTGGCCGGCACCATACGCAGCAGATGATGGAACTGGCGCTGTATCGCCGCCAGATCCGGAAAAATATCGGCGTGATCGTACTCCAGATTATTCACCACCAGCGTGCGCGGCCGGTAATGCACAAATTTAGAGCGTTTATCAAAAAAGGCGGTGTCGTATTCGTCGGCTTCTATCACAAAAAACGGTGACTGGCCCAGCCGGGCCGAACAATCAAAATTTTGTGGTATACCGCCGATCAGAAAACCCGGTTTTAAACCGGCACACTCTAAAATCCAGGCCAGCATGGTACTGGTGGTGGTTTTACCGTGCGTACCGGCTACCGCCAGTACCCAGCGCTCAGACAGCACCTGTTCGGCCAGCCATTGCGGGCCTGAAGTGTAGCGCAGGTTGCTGTTCAGCACATATTCCACCGCCGGGTTCCCGCGCGACAGCGCATTACCTATAATCACTAAATCCGGCGCCGGCTCCAGTTGCGCCGGGTCCCAGCCCTGGGTCAGCGCAATACCGAGCTGCTCTAACTGGGTACTCATTGGCGGGTACACATTGGCATCGGCCCCGGTCACCTTGTGGCCGAGTGATTTGGCAATAGCGGCAATACCGCCCATAAAGGTGCCACAGATGCCGAGAATATGAATATGCATAGGATTTCCTGAAAATAGCTTGCCGCCATTGTAGCAAATGCAGGTTAAGGCGCGAACAAAACTGCAATTTGCAAATAATTTCTTTAAAATAGCCGCGCCCTACAGCAAATTTAAACACTCTAAGGACTAACAACATGCGCCGTATATCGCCCGTTCTGCAGCAAGATGGAGTCGACAGCGACCTGATAGCTCTGCTTAAAACCATACTGGCCGCCTGCCGCGAAATTTCGTTCCGGGTAAGCCAGGGCGAGCTGGCCGGGGTTTTAGGTTCCACCCTGGCCGAAAACGTACAGGGCGAAACGCAGAAAAAGCTCGATATTATTGCCAATGAACTACTAAAAGAAGTGATCCTGGAAACCGGCGTGGTCAAAGCCATCAGCTCGGAAGAAGAAGACCACACCGTGGCCGGTAACCCGGACGGCAAATATCTGGTCACCTTTGATCCGCTGGACGGCTCGTCCAATACCGATATTAACAGCTTAATCGGCACTATTTTTTCGGTTCTGCCCGCCCGGGCCGACAAACACGCTGACGATGCCAGCCAGTTTCTGCAACCCGGCACCGCGCAGCTGGCCGCCGGTTATGTGCTGTATGGTCCGTCCACCATGCTGGCACTGACTACGGGCAAAGGTACCCGCATTTATACGCTGGATAAAACCTATGGTGGCTTTTTGCTGACCCAGGAACAGGCTACCATCCCGAAATACACCGCCGAGTTTGCCGTTAATATGTCCAACCAGCGCTACTGGCAACCGGCCATGCAGGCCTATATTGCCGACTTACTGCAAGGCAAGGAAGGCCCGCGCGGTAAAAATTACAATATGCGCTGGATTGCCGCCATGGTTGGCGATGTGCACCGGGTGCTGTGCCGCGGCGGTATCTTTGCCTATCCGCGCGACACTAAAGATCCAAGCAAGCCGGACAAACTGCGACTAATGTATGAAGCCAATCCGATGAGTTTTCTGGTAGAACAGGCAGGCGGTGCCAGCTCTACCGGCTATCAGCGCATTATGGACATTATTCCGGCCGATATTCACCAGCGCGTGGCGGTCATACTCGGCTCAAAACACGAAGTGGAAAGCTGTGTCGCTTATCATCAGCGATAGCCATTTTTAACACCGGCGCTATAATAAGCGCCATTTTTAATGAACAAGGGATAAGGCCATGAGCTTAAGTGATGTTGCAGCAGGTAAAAACCTGCCAGATGAAATTAACGTAATTATTGAAATCCCGGCCAATGCCGACCCGATTAAATACGAAGTGGATAAAGACACCGGCACCGTCTGGGTTGACCGTTTTATGGCCACGCCGATGTTT
>CAZEGA010000137.1:0-2507 GCA_964511675.1 uncultured Rheinheimera sp. | reverse complement strand
GTGCAACTACGGCTTTGTAAACCAGACCCTGTCGCTGGACGGTGATCCGGTAGATGTGCTGGTGCCGACACCTTACCCGCTGGTGCCGGGTGCCGTGATTAAATGCCGTCCGGTTGGCGTACTGCATATGGAAGATGAGTCCGGCCAGGATGCCAAAGTGCTTGCCGTACCGGTCAGCAAACTGACCAAATTATATGACCACATTCAGGATATTGACGACGTACCTGCCCTGCTGAAACAGCAAATTCAGCACTTCTTTGAGCGTTACAAAGAACTGGAACCAGGCAAATGGGTAAAAGTAACGGGCTGGGCCGATGTTGCAGCAGCCAAAGCCGAGATTGTCAGCTCGTTTGAGCGGGCCAAAAAATAATCCGCCGGTATTGAGTACCCAAACCCGGCGCAAGCCGGGTTTTTTCCTGCCAAATCGGGCTGAATAGCAGCACTTGCTAAAATAACCCACTATACTGCTGAAAATACAATTAAAACCTGCCCTATCATTCAACAGAACAGAGGCTTGCAGTATGGATGTGTTAAGACGCCTGTCGATTGCGAAAAAAATCTATTTAATCCCTCTTATCGGAACTCTGAGTTTTATCATTTACCTGCTGCTGGCCAGCAATACTGCATTAAATAATGTCAACACCCTGGAGCAAACCCGGGATATACAATTTCCGGTATTACAGGCGGCACAAAGCTCGCTGGTGCTGCTCGAACGGGTAAAAGAGTCCCTGGCCGGGGCCGTTACCACCGGTGACGAAGATGCCCTGAACGGCGCAGCCACGTTCAGTAATGCCCTGCTAAAAGAACTGGATCATATCAGCCAGCTGAACACTGCCTATGCCAGCGCCACCGGCAGCATTAAACAGAGCTATCAGGCCTATTACCAGGTGGCCTATAAGGTGTCAGAGGAGATGATCAATAACACCGCTGATTTCAGTACCATGGCGCAGCGTTCAGAAAAGATGAACGCCGATTATGACACCACGGCCCGGCTGTTAAGCCAGTTTCGTGATGCGCAGTTAAGCGAGTTTACCGCTGCTATTGACGATGCCGGCGAACAGGCAGGCCGGTTAATCTGGGTTGGTGCAGTGATGGGCCTGATCACTGCCGTAGTGTTATTTGGTACAGCTTTCCCGGTAGCCCGCGGCATCCAGAACAGCCTTGGCAATATTATTGGTTCACTGCAGGATCTGGCGAAAGAGGACGGCGACCTGACGGCACGCATCACCACGGCCAGCAAAGACGAACTGGGCGATCTGGCTTACTGGTTTAATACCTTTATGCAGAAACTGCAGCATGTGGTCAAAGATATTGTCAATACCACTATTCCGTTGTCAGCACTGGCCAAAGATTTACACGAGCTGACCAACGACACCAACAAGACCATTGTCCAGCAGCAGCAATCAGCAACTCAGGCCAAACATGCTGTGGACGAAATGAGCGCCAGCGTAATGGCAGAAGTGTCCAGTGCCAACGAAGCGGCCTCTGCGGCGAATCAATCCGGTAATGCTGCTGAGCAGGGCCATAACACTGTGGTCAGTACAGTACAGAATATTCAGCAACTGGCACTGAACGTACAGGACGCCGCAGAAGTCATTATCCAGCTGGAAAAAGATGCCAATCAGGTCGGTACTGTACTGACGGTGATTAAAGGTATTGCCGAACAAACCAACCTGCTGGCACTGAACGCCGCCATTGAGGCCGCACGCGCCGGTGAACAGGGCCGTGGCTTTGCGGTGGTGGCAGATGAAGTCAGGACCCTGGCCTCACGCACGCAGAAATCCACTGAAGAAATTCAGCGTACTATTGAGCAACTGCAATCTGCGGCCAGGCTGGCAGTACAAAAAATGCAGCAAAGTACCACCCAGGCCGATAACAGCGTGGGGTCAGCCAATCAGGCCGGTGATGCGCTGCAACTGATTACCAGGAGTATTGCGCAAATCCGCCTGATGAACCAGCAAATAGCCGATGCCACCGATGACCAGCAAAAAATGGCCATGCAAATCGTCAGCCATGTTGATACCATTTTCCGCAACACCGAGCACAGTGCCAAAAGCGCCAATAATATTGCCCGTGCCAGCAGCGAGCTGGCAGCACTGGCCCAGAACCTGGAAAACATTACCCGGCTGTTCCGGGTGTAAGCATGCCGGTCAGCTAGTAAGACCCACGAACCGGCTTAAGTGAGCAGCATTAGCAAAACTGCCGGCTTTTTTCACTGTGCACTTAGCAGTAGTAATTATCCGGCAAGGCAAGACGGGCCACGCCCGATGCCACTGCCGCCCGGGCCACAGCACTGGCTACCCGCGGCAATAATCTTGGGTCCATCGGTTTGGGAATAATATACTGCTTGCCAAAACTCAGTTCGCCCACCTGCGCGGCGGCCAGCACTGCCTGCGGCACCGGTTCTTTGGCAATTGCCCGGATAGCCTGCACCGCCGCCAGCTTCATCTCGTCGTTAATCACACTGGCCCGCACATCCAGCCCGCCACGGAAAATAAACGGGAAGC
>CAZEGA010000136.1:1570-8717 GCA_964511675.1 uncultured Rheinheimera sp. | reverse complement strand
ACCATGCCATTATTCCGGTAATGCTGGGCGATGCCAAAGTGGCAGCAGAAATGGCTAAACGCATGCTGGCAGAAGGTATTTATGTGGTGGGCTTTTCTTTCCCGGTTGTGCCCAAAGGCCAGGCACGCATCCGCACACAAATTTCAGCAGCACATACAACAGCACAACTGGATAAGGCGATAGACGCCTTTATCCGTATTGGTAAAGACATGGGCGTGATCGCATAAGGGCGGGGCGTGAGATGAAAGCACTAGCAAAGTTAAAAGCAGAACCGGGGATCTGGCAAACCGAAGTAGACAAGCCAGAGGTCGGGCCGAACGATGTATTAATCCGCATCAAAAAAACCGCTATCTGTGGTACTGATGTGCATATTTACAAATGGGATGAATGGGCACAAAACACCATACCGCATGGTATGGTGGTGGGCCATGAGTACGTTGGCGTTATCGAGGGCATGGGCTCGGAAGTACGCGGTTTTAACATCGGTGACCGGGTGTCCGGCGAGGGGCATATCACCTGTGGTTACTGCCGTAACTGCCGTGCCGGCCGCGTGCATTTATGCCGCAACACCATAGGGGTGGGTGTAAACCGGGCTGGTTCTTTTGCCGAGTACCTGGTGATCCCGGCCTATAATGCCTTTAAACTGCCGGATAATATTCCGGATAATATTGCCGCCATTTTTGACCCGTTCGGCAATGCAGTGCACACCGCCTTATCATTTGACCTGGTCGGTGAGGATGTACTGATCTGCGGTGCCGGCCCTATCGGTATTATGGCCGCTGCGGTGGCGCGCCATGTCGGTGCCCGCCATGTGGTGATCACTGACGTTAACCCGTATCGTTTAGAACTGGCACTGAAAATGGGTGCCACCCGGGCGGTGGATGTCAGCAAGCAAAACTTAAAAGACGTCATGCAAGAACTCGGCATGACCGAAGGCTTTGACGTTGGCCTGGAAATGTCCGGGGTACCGGCCGCGTTTCGCAGCATGCTTGATACCATGAATCACGGCGGCAAAATTGCCATGCTCGGCATTCCGCCGTCTGATATGGCGGTAGACTGGAACAAGGTTATTTTCAAAGGCCTGGTAATTAAAGGCATCTATGGCCGCGAGATGTTTGAAACCTGGTACAAGATGGCCAGCTTAATTCAGTCCGGGCTGGATCTGACCCCCATGGTGACGCATGAGCTGCCGATGGAGCGGTTTCAGGAAGGCTTTGACATTATGTGCTCCGGCCAGTCAGGTAAGGTGATCCTGAACTGGTAAAACAACTGCTGTTATAAAAAAGGCGAACTCCGGTTCGCCTTTTTTATTGTCTGCTTTTTATGCAAAAAGCCGGTGGTAAATATTTTAAATTTTTCAACTATTTGAATTTATTCAGTATTAACAACTGGATTGCTTTATGCATTGCCGGGTCTGCAAGCAATTGCATCACACACGCACATTTAATAACAATACTAAGGGATAAACCATGTTGAAGACACTACTATTTGCCCTGACAGTGCTGGTTGCCAGCCTGTTTACTGTGCCGCAGACGGCCCAGGCCGCCCCTATTATGACGCAACATTTCCTGTTCGAGGATGGCACGCCTTTTGGCACCTTATCTATTGATCTGAATAAGGTTGACGAGTTTGGTGATGTACTGGAATGGGAAGTATTTGAACTGTTTGGTTTTACCATAGGTGAGAGCTTCTGGTTTTCGGTGGGGTACGATCCGCTCAATCTGGCTGCCGGTTTCAGCTGGTTTAGCTTTGATGTCAATGATATCAGTGGAACCTTTGCCTTCCAGGGCTTCTGGGACAGTGCTTTTGGCGGAAACTATCTGGATATTTTTGCCGCTCCCGCAGGGCCGTTTCTTGATGCCGGTAACTTTTATTTAAGCCGTGCCACCCTGGTATCTGAGCCGGCCACGGTGTTTTTGCTGCTGGGGGCTATGGGAGGCTTATTACTGCGGCGGCGTAACAGCTGATCGTCAGCTTTTTTATCAGTGAATGAATGCTGGTTAATAACTGCACAACAGCGTGTTGGCGTATTGCTGCTGTTACCACAAGCAATACGGCCGCTGTATTTGTCGTTTAGCCCTGGATCGGGATGTCTGCTTTTTATACAAATGCAACGGGTGGTTTGCGCTATGGCAACGGTTGTCAGTGCATATAAAGCAAGTCTGGTTCAACAAATTAAAGTGCTCGGATAAATAACGTCAGCTGCGGTGTTAAGTACATCATCTGCCAGTGGCAGGATGTGCCAGTCCGTTTGCAGCGCCCTGGCGGGAAATAACAATAAACGGAGAGATGACATGCGATTTAACAGAATGATATCCAGAACTGCATTAGCAGTTGCAGTTGCTGTCGGTGCAGCCCACGCCACTACGTTGGCAAACCCGTATGAAGTAACTATTGACCCTGCCCAGTTGCAACAGAGCAGCGCTGATGAGACAGACACCGCACCTTATATTATCCAGGTGAAGGGCAAAAGCGGTGTAGAAAGAGCGGAAGAGCTGGGCGAGCTATTGCCGGCCCGGCAGTCCGTCAGCCAGGCATTAAATCGTTATAACGCCGGTTCAGCCCGCCTGCTCAGCTACACTAACAGCTTAACCGCATTGCATCAGCATCTGGCGGCACAGGCCGGGTCGGCCGGGCTGATGTATTCTTACACCCACACCTTTAACGGCTTTTCGGCCAAACTGACCGCTGCCCAGGCCGAAGCGCTGCGCAGTAACCCGAATGTTGTTGGTGTATGGCGCGATGAAGCCCAACAGCTGACAACAGCAAATACCCCGGCTTTTCTTGAGCTGACCGGTTCACCGGAAGGATTGCATACCTTGGGTGTGAAGGGTGAGAATGTTGTTATTGGTATTGTCGACAGCGGGATCTGGCCGGAGCACCCAAGCTTTGCCGATGACGGTTCTTACGGGCCGCTGGCCGGTTGGGCTGGCGCTTGCGATACTGGCGCAGATGCAGCCTTTAGCTGTAGCAATAAATTAATTGGTGCACGTTATTACAAAAATACCTTTGAAAGTGTGTATCAGATCCAACCTGGTGAATTTATTTCACCACGTGATGCCGACAATCACGGTACCCATGTTGCGTCAACTGCCGGCGGTAACGCAGGCGTAACCGCCGTGTTTAACGATACGCCGGTGGCAACGGTATCGGGTATAGCGCCGCGGGCACGTATTGCAATGTATAAGGCGTGCTGGAACAGCAATTATGTCAGTCCGGCAGGGGTTAACGAACGCGGCTGTTTCTATGGCGATACCATGGCGGCTATTGATCAGGCCGTGGCAGATGGTGTTGATGTAATTAACTACTCGATTGGCGGCAGTTTAACCGATTTAACCACTTTGGCTATAGCGGCCAAGTTACGCGCGACGCAGGCCGGTGTGTTTGTTGCTGTGTCGGCCGGTAACGACGGCCCCGGTGCCGGAACTATAGGTACACCGGCGCCGTGGGTAACGACAGTGGCGGCGTCTACTTACAGTGGCACCAGTATTGCTAATGGTATCGAGGTTACAGCGGGCCCGTTGCAGGGTACTTATATAGCGATGGAAGGGGCGACGTCCAGGCCACTGAGCGACACCGGAGATATTACGGCCGATATCGTCGTGGCATCCCCGCTGGAAGCTTGTTCATCCTTAGCCAATGCAGCCGAGATAGCAGGTAAGCTGGCCTTAATACAGCGCGGCACCTGTACTTTTGATATTAAGCTGGCTAATGCCCAGGCCGCCGGAGCGGCCGGTGTTATTGTATACAATAGTGATGCCAGCACGCCGATAGTGATGGGGGGCACGGGCAGTTTTACGATACCGGCGGTGATGACGACCCTGGCCGCAGGCAGTGCCTTTAATACCGAAGTCAGCAGCGGCGGTACTGTAACAGTGAAAATGAGCGCGTCGGTGTTTGTTACGGATGTGGTCGAAGTGGGTAATGTGATGGCAAGCTTCTCGTCACGCGGGCCTAACCTGGCCAGTTTTGACGTGATAAAACCGGATATTACTGCGCCGGGGGTAAAAATTCTGGCCGGTGCGTCAGCGCAGCCGATGCTAGCCGCACATGGCAACAGTTTTGCCTACCTGCAGGGCACTTCTATGTCCAGCCCGCATATTTCGGGTATGGCAGCGCTGGTAAAAGATGCCAACCCGAACTGGACGCCGGCGATGATTAAATCAGCGCTGATGACCACGGCCCGGCAGAATGTGAGCAAAGAGAATGGCATTACACCGGCTACCCCGTTTGATTTTGGTGCTGGCCATGCTGTACCAAACAAAGCCACTCATCCGGGGTTAACTTACGATATCGATAATTTCGACTACTTTGCCTTCCTGTGCGGTATTGGTAACAGCAATTTTGTGCAAAGTGCCAGTGGTTTCTCCTGCGATGCTTTCGTCGCTGCGGGTTATAACACTGATCCCAGCCAGCTTAACCTGCCGTCACTGGCTATTGCCGAGTTGTCTGGTGTCGAAACCCTGTACCGGGAAGTTACCGAAGTCAGTGGTTCTGCCTCGGTGTATACCGCCACGGTAGAAGCGCCAACCGGTGTTGATATTACGGTGCTGACTGTGGCAGGCGCTAATACGCTGGCGGTGCCCGCCAATGGTACCGCCGTTTATGGCCTGAGGTTTACACCGAACCAGAACGCGGTGATTGGACAATGGGCCTTTGGTGCCATTACCTGGTCTGACGGTGTGCACAGTGTGCGCAGCCCCATTGCAATAAAAGTGGTGCCGCCGGAGTTAATTGATGCACCGGCAACAATCACTGCCGCTGTACCGGCGAAAGCGGGGCGGGTGACTTTCCCTGTTATGATGAACTACAGCGGTGTCACCAGTACCAGTATCGTTGGTCTGAATGCGCCTGCAGGTTCCAGCCGGACTATTCCGCAGGACCCTGACAGCACTTTCAGCTTTAACGAGCCAGGCTTAGGTTTGCATACTTTCGAGGTGCCGGCAGGTACCAGAGTGTTGCGCTTCAGCCTGTATGAAGCGTTAGCCAGTGTGCCGGGTGCAGATTTGGATATGTATGTCTATCGCTGCATTGCGTCATTATGTACTGCTGTAGGTTCGTCAACCCGTGTTGGCGGCAATGAAGAAGTAACACTGCGTGATCCGGCGCCGGCGGATAATGGGGCTGCCGGTAACTTCTACCTGGTGTTTGTGCATGCTTACGACCTGTTAGGCCAGGCTACGGTGAATTACACCATGCCGCTATGGATAGTAGGTGCAGATCAGGGCAATACCCGCCTGGCAGTAAGTACCAGGGCGATTGAGGGACGGGCTAACATTATCACGGTGCAGACGTCAAACCTGACGGCCAGCCCGTTCCCGTATCTGGGGGTGGTATCATTCAAAGGGGATAATGGCCTGGAACAGGCAACAACCCTGCTGGAAGTCACTGCAAACTAAGAGAGTTATCAGCTGAACAGCCCGGTGTAAAAACCGGGCTTTTTCCCTGTCACCGTTAATATGCTGGCTATACTGAACAGGTTAATGATAACGCTTACAAAGGGCAGGAACTGGGTTGTGTTCACCGCTAAATGCTGTCAGCGCAGGCTGATACGCCAACGAAATATACTGCCGGGGGCCATAGCTACGATAATAGCTACGATAAGTGTGGCTGGCAGCGCCACTGCCGCGACTGGCAATACAGGCACAAAACTGCCTGATTACCCGCTGATTTTCATCTTGTTATTGCTATTGTTGCTGGTAACCATGGCGCTACTCAGTTTTGTGATACTCCGGTTTCGCCGGATGGCAGCAGCGCTACGGGCCGAGATTGCCCGTCATGCCAAAACGGAGCAGCAACTGATTGAACGTAACCAGGAGCTGTTGCAACTGGCGACCACGGATTTGTTAACCGGCTTATCAAACCGGCGCGCTATTATGCAGCGGGCACAGACCGAGATCCGCCGGGCCAGCCGCTACCAGAAAGATCTGGCGGTACTGATGCTGGATATCGATCATTTTAAACAGGTGAATGACCAGTATGGCCATGCCGCAGGGGACAGAGTCCTGAGCGAGTTTGCCACTTTGTGTACGCAAAGTATCCGGGATACTGATCTGGCCGGGCGTTATGGTGGTGAAGAGTTTTTTCTTCTGTTACCGGAAATTGACCTGCAAACTGCCATTCTATCGGCAGACCGGCTGCGTATGAGCATAGCCGCCCATGTGTTTGTGTTAAGTGATACCAAGCGTTTATCCGTCACCTGCAGTGTTGGTATTGCCATGTATCAGCCGGAATGCGACGATCTGGACCAGCTACTGCTAAGAGCCGATCAGGCCTTGTACCTGGCCAAACGGCAGGGCCGTAACCGCTGTTGCGTACAGCCTTAGCCAGGCTGGCGGCAGCTATGGTGGTCAGGCTATACTGAGCGCCGGTTGATCAGGAACACTCCCCCGATGTTACAGCGTTGCTTACTTACCCTGGCGGCTTTGGTTGCCATCAGTCTCAGTTTACCGGCTCAGGCCCAGACCCGGTTTCGCGATACCATGCAGATAGCCGGCTCTTCCACTATGCTGCCTTTTGTCTCTATTGCCGCAGAAGAATTTGGCTACAGTTTTGCCCAGTTCCGGGCTCCGGTGGTTGGCTCGGGTGGCTCTGCCGGTGGGCTACGCCAGTTTTGCCAGGGCACGGGCAGCCATACCATTGATATTGCCACTGCGTCCAGACCGATGCGGCCCGGGGAGCTGGCCACCTGCAGAGCCAATGGTGTGGCACAGATCCTGGAAGTAATGCTGGGTTATGATGCCATTGTGCTTGCCGGGCGGATTGATGCCGCTGAATTTAACCTGACACCACAACAGTTGTTTCTGGCGCAGGCCGCACAGGTGCCGTCAGCCCAGGGTATGATAGCCAACCCTTACCAGCACTGGTCTGAAATTGACAGCAGCCTGCCGGCGCAGCAAATTGTACTGGCTATTCCGGGCACCAACCACGGTACGCGGGAGATTTACGAACAGGATATTATTCTACCGGGCTGTCTTGCGCTGGCGGCGGTACGGCAAATGGAGACAGACGCCCAGGCTGGTTTTTGCAGTGCCATACGCAAAGATGGCAGCGTAATTGAAATTGCCGGTGATTACACTGAAACGCTGGCCCGGCTTGATGCCCAGCATGATGCGCTGGGCGTATTTGGCGTCAGTTTCTACCAGGC
>CAZEGA010000136.1:0-1560 GCA_964511675.1 uncultured Rheinheimera sp. | reverse complement strand
CGGTGGGGTTCTGGTCGACGCGCTTTTTGGCTTCCTCGACCTGCTCGGTGAGCCCGGCGGGCTTGCGGGCTTCGATGTCGGCCTTGAGCTGCGCGTTGTCGGGGTCTGCGGCGAGGGAGGCCTCAAGCTGGCGCATGTCGGGCTGACTCCCGGTTTACTCGAGTTCAGCCATTACCTGGTCAGTGACGCGGTATCCGGTGCCGACAGCCCGCTGCAGGATGCCGGGTTAATTCCGCTGGCAGCGTCAGAGCGGCAGCACATGCTGCAGCGTATTAAAGCGCGCCAGTCACTTTAGTGCCGTAATAACACAATAAATATTTGCTGTCATATTGCTGCAATAATCATCAAGCACACTGCACCTCGTCAAAGTAATCCAATACTTACATTTAACGAGGACATAGTCATGACATTGAATAACTTAACCAAACTGGTTCTGGCAAGTGCTGTGGCACTGAGCTTCAGTACAACTGCGCAAACTACCCGCGATACTATCCAGGTGGCAGGTTCGTCAACGGTATTACCTTTTTCTTCAGTAGCGGCTGAAGAGTTTGGTAACAATTTTGCCCAGTTTAAAACACCGGTAGTCGGTTCAGGCGGTTCTTCAGGTGGTTTACGCCAGTTCTGCCAGGGTGTGGGCACAGGTACTATTGATATTGCTAACTCGTCACGTCCTATCCGCCCGGCAGAAATTGATGCCTGTAAAGCGAATGGCGTTAACCAGATCATGGAAGTGAAAATTGGTTATGACGGTATCGTATTTGCGTCACGCATTGACGCCGGTGACTTTAAACTGGAGCCAAAACACGTATTTTTAGCCCAGGCAGCACAGGTACCTCAGGGCGGCAAAATGGTAGCCAACCCTTACACCAACTGGAATCAAATTGACAAGTCTTTACCAAATCAGGCCATTTTGCTGGCTATCCCTGGCTCTAACCACGGTACCCGCGAAGTGTACGAAGAAAAGGTTGTCGTACCAGGTTGCCAGAGCTTTGCTGAAGTAAAAGCCCTGGCAAAAGATGATGCGGCCAAGTTCTGTCTGGCTATGCGTACTGACGGTCGCGTAGTGGAAATTGCCGGTGATTACACTGAAACACTGGCGCGTTTACAGGCGCAGAAAGATGCCATTGGTGTGTTCGGCCTGAGCTTCTACGAAGCCAACCGTGACCGCATTAAAGTGGCAACAGTGTCTGGCATAGTACCTACTCTGGATACCATTATTGCCGGCCAGTACCCGGTGTCACGCCCGCTGTTCTTCTATGTAAAAGGTGAACACATTGGCGTAATACCAGGCCTGCAACAGTTTGCTGAGTATTTTGTATCAGAAGCCGCGTCAGGTTTTGGCAGCCCGCTGGAAGGCGCTGGCCTGATCCCGCTGGCTGACGGTGAGCGTGCCGAGATCCTGAAAAGCATCCGCGCCAAGAAAACACTGTAATTACTCTTTGCTGTGATAAAAGAGCTGGCTTGCCGGCTCTTTTGCTTTTGTCATAAAACTGCAATTATTTGCGATTACACTTAGGCCACTGGTTTGTCATGCTCAATCAGACGCTTATTTGGAGCAAC
>CAZEGA010000135.1:7754-8728 GCA_964511675.1 uncultured Rheinheimera sp. | reverse complement strand
GGTTGGAATCCCGACATGGTCGCCACAGCGTGTCTGAGCGGACGCGTAAGCGGTAGCGAGTTGCTGTGGCGAGCCAGGGCGGGAATTGCAACCGAAGCTTGTTATTACAGCATAACCTGAGTTCTAACCTCGCTACCACCAAGCGCAGATACATAAGCTCACGCGTGTGTGCGTTACTCCCGTATCCGCTTGGATTTATCCCAGACTTTGCTTTCTTTACCCTGCCACAACCGGACGATATTTTCGCGGTGGCGCAGAATAATCAGCATACTCAGCATCAGTACCGGTACGGTATACAGTGGCTTAATAAACCAGGTAAATACGGGCGCCAGGCTGACGGTAATAATGGCTGCCAGTGACGAATAACCGCTGATGGCGACCATCAGCAGCCAGCTGGCAATCAGCAGGCCGGCCAGATCCAGGCCAATCGGCATCATGGTACCAAAGGCGGTGGCAACTGCTTTACCGCCGTTAAAACCGAAAAACAGCGGGAAGATATGGCCCAGGCAGGCGCAGATAGCAATCAGCCCCAGGTACAGCGGCTCAATGTGCAGAAAATATGAGCCCCACACCGGAATAGTGCCTTTTAAGATATCAAATACCAGCACCAGGACAGCGGGCAGTTTGCCGCCTAAACGCAGCACATTGGTGGCGCCCGGGTTGCCTGAGCCGTGTAAACGCGGGTCGGGTAAGCGAAACAGCTTGCTGACCAGCACCGCCGACGAGATAGAACCGCACAGGTAAGCGGCCAGCATCATAATTCCAATCAGCAGCGTCATTAAGGCGGTTCCTCAGCACCGGTTTTTACGTTAAGATTGCGGCGTAATGTAAGGCCAGCAGAATATAGGGTTTTCGCGGTTTTGCCTATCCGACCAGCCTACCTGAAACCAGATATAACGCAAAGCGGAATTAACTGAATGGACACCATTTTTATAAAACAGCTACAAGTCGATACCGTGATTGGGGTGTATGAC
>CAZEGA010000135.1:6944-7744 GCA_964511675.1 uncultured Rheinheimera sp. | reverse complement strand
CTGGGAAAAAACCATTCAGCAACGTTTGCTGTTAGATATTGAGCTTACAACGGATATCCGCCAGGCCGCGCAGCAGGATGATATTGGCCAGACCCTGGATTACGCTGTCATCGCCGAGCGCGTGACCAAACTGATCACGGCGCAGCCGCTGGAGCTGATAGAAACGGTGGCCGAAAACGTTGCCCACTTGCTGCTGAACGATTTTGCCAGCCACGAAGTCAGGGTCACGGTGTATAAACCGGATGCGTTGGCGCAGGCACAGAGCGTTGGTGTCAGCATAGTGCGGCGGAGCAACTGATGGCACGGATTTATATCAGTATCGGCAGTAATATTAACCGTAGTTACCATATTCAGGTTGCCGTAAGCCAACTGAAGCAACACTTTGGCCAGCTTACGCTGTCAGCGGTATATGAAAGTGAAGCTGTTGGCTTTAGCGGGGATGCCTTTTATAACCTGGTGGCCGGGGCCGATACCGCGCTTAGTATTGCCGATTGCGTCAGGATCTGTAAGCAGATTGAAGATAGCTGCGGTCGTGATCGCAGCAGCGCGCGTTTTAGTGGCCGCACCCTGGATCTGGATTTACTGACCTACGATGCTGTGGTGTGTGCTGAGCCGGTGGTGCTGCCCAGAGCCGAGATTACCGAAAACGCTTTTGTGTTGCTGCCGTTGTCAGAGCTGGCACCGGCGGCTGTGCATCCGCTTAGCGGGAAAAGCTATACCGAACTATGGCAACAATATGATAAACAACAACAATTATGGCGGGTGCCGTTTAACTGGGAGTAAGCTGTGAGTACAGTGGA
>CAZEGA010000135.1:0-6934 GCA_964511675.1 uncultured Rheinheimera sp. | reverse complement strand
TACAGTGGAAGTCATTATTCTGGCCATTATTCAGGGTATTACCGAGTTTCTGCCGATATCGTCATCGGCGCATCTTATTTTGCCTTCGGCAGTGCTGGGCTGGCAGGATCAGGGCTTGCTGTTTGATGTGGCGGTGCATGTCGGGACCTTGTTTGCCGTGCTGATTTATTTCCGTCAGGATATTGCCCGGCTGACACTGGGCTGGCTGCAATCGCTGGGCGGTAAGCACAGCACCGACAGTAAACTGGCCTGGTGGGTGATCCTGGCCACCATACCGGCGGCGCTGGCCGGTTTGCTGGCAGCTGATCTGATCGAAGCCTATCTGCGCTCGCCGTATGTGATAGCTATCACCACTATCGTGTTCGGGCTGGCGTTATGGTACGCCGATGTGTTTGCGAAAAAACAATACAGTATGGACAGCCTGGGTTTTAAGCAGGCACTGTTTATCGGCCTGGCGCAGGCGGTGGCGTTAATACCGGGGACTTCGCGTTCCGGCATTACGTTAACTGCCGGTTTAATGCTGGGGCTGGACCGGGTCAGTGCGGCGCGGTTTTCATTTTTGCTGTCGATCCCGATCATAGTGTTAAGTGGTGGCTATCAGGCCACTAAGCTGATTGCCGAGCCGCAGAGTTATGCGGTTAGCGCCATCTTACTCGGTACGGCGTTATCCTTTATCAGTGCCTTGTTGTGTATTCACTGGTTTATGAAGCTGATCAACCGGATCGGCATGCTGCCGTTTGTGATTTACCGCCTGGTGCTGGGCACGGGGTTACTGGCCTTTTTATACTGCTCGTCGTAGTTATTCAGCCAGCAGTTGTTGCTCTGGCGGCATTGATGGCCGCCAGCCTGGCTTGCTGCAAACCGTGTTTAATTGCTTCGCCCTGTAACCCCTGCGCGACCAGTTCGCGCGCTGTGACCTGGCGGGCGGCATCGGCCAGCGTGTTCAGGTAAGCAGCCTGCGGGTAATCGGCCTGCTCAAAGCCGGTGCGACCGCGTAAATCAGCGCTGCAGGCCAGCAGTATGGCGTCTAACTGCTCTGGTTTGCGCCATAAATCTATTGCATTGAACAGTTTCAGTACGGTGCTGCTTTTCAGCTCCATCGCGCGGTGCACCAACTGGTGATATTCACATACCAGCAGCGCCAGCTCGCGGCAATCGTTAGGCACCCGCAGCCGATCACACAGCTGGTTAATCAACGGCAGGCCGCTGTGCTCGTGGCCATGATGCGCCGGCCACAGCTCAGGCTTGGTGACACCTTTGCCTAAATCGTGTACCAGCGCCGCAAAGCGGATATCAATCCGCGGGGATAACTGTGCGGCCTGTTGCAGTACCAGTAAAGTATGCACGCCGGTATCTATTTCCGGGTGCCACTGTGGCGGCTGCGGTACGCCCCACAGTGCCGCCAGCTCCGGCATCAGCCCGGTTAAGGCAGCGGTATCATGCAGTAGCTGAAAATAGGCCTGTGGTGTCTGCTCACTGAGTGCTTTGGCCGTTTCCTGCCAGACCCGCTCCGGCGTCAGGCTGCTAAGTTCACCGCTTTGGCTCAGCTGCTGCAGCAACTGCTGCGTTTCTGCCGCTACAGTAAAACCTAAATGGGCATAGCGGGCATAAAAGCGTGCCACCCGCAGCACCCGCAGCGGATCTTCACTAAAGGCGTCTGATACATGGCGCAGAATTTTATTGTTAAGATCGGCCACGCCGCCAAAAGGGTCGATTAAACTGCCGTCATCCGCCTGCGCTATAGCATTAATGGTCAGATCGCGGCGCAGTAAATCCTGTTGCAGGGTCACGTCCGGTGCGGCGTACACACTAAAGCCGGTATAGCCTTTGCCGCTTTTACGCTCGGTGCGGGCCAGGGCATATTCTGCTTTGGTTTGCGGGTGCAGAAATACCGGGAAATCCTTACCGACCTGCTGGTAACCACTGTCCAGCATTTGTTGTGGTGTGGCGCCGACCACCACATAATCTTTTTCGTGGTAAGGGTAGCCCAGTAACTGATCACGGACAGCGCCGCCAACAAGATAAACCTGCACTTGCTTTCCTGTTTGCTGATTTTTTGCCATTATAACCGCCTTGTGACAAATTGCGCGTCTTAACCAACAAGATATTCATGTATACCGGATTCTTCGGGTTAACCAGCCAGCCTTTTTCGATAGCCCCTAACCCGGAGTTTATGTATTTAAGCCCGCGGCATGCCGAGGCGCTGGCGCATTTGCGCTTTGGCCTGGGCGAGGCGGGCGGCTTTGTGCTGCTGACCGGCGAGGTCGGTACCGGCAAAACCACGGTATCACGCTGTTTATTGCAGGAGCTGGATGAGCGCGCCGAAGTGGCCTTTATTTTAAACCCGACGCTGTCCGAGCTGGAGCTGTTGGCGGCTATTTGTGACGAACTGAAAATACGCTATAAAAAGAGCGATGCCAGTTTAAAACTGCTGACGGACAAACTAAAAACCCGCCTGCTGAAAAACCATGCAGCCGGCAAGCATACGCTGCTGATTATAGATGAAGCCCAGCATTTACAGCCCGCCGTGCTGGAACAGCTGCGGCTGCTAACCAACCTGGAAACCAATACCCGTAAACTGCTGCAGGTGATCTTGATTGGCCAGCCGGAGTTGCAGCAGCTGTTAAAACGCAATGATTTACGCCAGCTGGCGCAGCGTATTACTGCGCGTTACCACCTGTTACCGCTGAGTCTGGATGAAGTACGCCACTACCTGAAATACCGGCTGCAGGTGGCCGGTTGCAGCCGGCCGGTGTTCAGCGACAGCGCAGTAAAAAAGCTGTTTCAGTTAAGCGGCGGTATACCGCGTTTAGTTAACCTGATGGCCGACCGGGCCTTGTTGGGGGCTTACGGCCAGCAGCAGGCGCTGGTCAGTGACAAGCTGGTCAGTAAGGCGGCGGCCGAAATACTGCCGTTGTCTGATCAGGTGGCCAAAGCGCCGTTGCCGCGCTGGTTCTGGCCTGTTATCGGGCTTTGCGCTATAGTGCTGGGCTTCGCGCTGGCCGTGGTTATGTTGCCGCTGCTGGCAGCGGTTTAATACAGAGAGCAGTATGTCAATTCTGATGGATGCGTTAAAACAACAAACGTCGTCGCAGCCAGCCGCTGCGGACGGTAGTGCATTCTGGCGCAAGCTGGCTTTGCTGCTGGCATTACTGGTCGCGATGTTAAGCGGGGCTTTGCTGGCGTATTGGCTGCAACCGGCCCGGTTGCCAGCGCAGCATACGGCAGAGGTTATCACTGTACCGGCCCGGCCGGCAGACATTCTGGCTGTATTGCAGCAGGCAGCCGTGCCGGAACAGGCCGGGCAGGCTGAGGCTGTTGTGGCAGAGCCGGTGGTGGTAGCTGCCCGGGAAAGCCTGCCGGAGGCAAAACCGGTTAAAACTGTCACTGTGCCTGACATCAGTGCTGCGGAGCCGGAGCCAGAGGCTGCAGTGTCGGATGAACTGCGCGATAAATTTTCCCAGGCGTTAAAGGCGACAGCGCAGCAGGACGACAGAACCCCGGCTATCCGTACACATAATGCCCCGGCACAGGATATCAGTACGCTCGATAGCAGCATGCTGCGCCAGATCCCGCCGCTGCGGTTTGATGCCCATGTTTATGCCACCAGCGTGTCGCAGCGCTGGGTTAAGGTAAACGGCAAAACCCTGCAGGAAGGGCAGTGGGTGACCGCCGATATCCGTATCCGTGAAATTACCCCGCAGTATGTGCTGCTGGAGCTGGGTAACCAGCTGTTCAGTATGGCAGCATTAAGCGAATGGCCGGCCGGTTGAGTCAGATATAGTTTTTCACATCCAGCTCGTATTTTTTCAGTTCAACACAGCTGTCAATCTGCTCTTCCTGCTGGCGTGACAGGTCAATGATCCTGGGCGGAATATGGTGCTGGTGCACACTGTGGTAAAACACTTTTACTTTAGGCAGCAGGGGTTTTTTCGGGTTGTTTTCCAGTACCAGCCCCAGTTTGCCGCTGCTGAGCCTGACCACGGAACCCGGCGGGTAAATACCAATACATTTAATAAATTGCTGCAGCAGCTCGCCATCAAGCTGGTGCGGGGTGCGTTCCAGCAACTGGCGGGAGGCGGCCAGCGGCCCCTGTTTACCCTGGCCAGCCAGTTTCTCGTAATTATTCACAATTGCCAGCATCCGGCTGCCTTTGTCAATCTGGCCGGCGCTGATCCTGGGCGAGCCGGAACCATCCAGGTGCGCACAGTGCTGGCTGATCCATAACGAAATATCACCGGCCAGGTTGGTAATTTTACTCAGGGCACTAAGGCTGGCAGAAATGGCTTTATGATCATCGGCCTGCAGGTAATCCGGATTAATGGCTTTGCCGATATCGTGCAGTAGGGCCGCAGTGATCAGCGACTGAATTTTATGTGACGGCAGGTTAAGGTAACGGGCAAAGGCCGCCATAAACACCGCGCAATTAATACTGTGCTGCAGCAGTACATCGCTTTGCTCGGCGATGCGGCTTAAACACAACAGCACATCCTGGTTGCGGCTGATCGACTCGGCCAGGCCGGCGCTGACTTCATACACCAGTGTCAGGTCGATGTTGTTATTGCTGCGCACGGCATCCAGTAACTGGCGCTGCACTTTTTGCGCCTGCAGCAGGCTGCGTTCTGCTTTAGGCTGTTCATCGGCGAACAATACCCTCGGTGCTATGCCGGCCGTGGGTTCGGTTATGCTCTCAGCTGCGGCAGTGTCGGCCGCCGGCTGGGGCAGCTGCTTGTCAGGATCTATCAGTACCGCCTGCACTCCCTTGCGCTGCAGCTGTGCCACAGCCTGTGCCGTGCGCACCCAGCCGGCATGTTTGACGATGACATCGCCACTTTGGCGCAACACCTGAACCACATAGCTACCGGGTTGCAAATCGGCGATTTTGACTTCCTGATACGACATCTTGGGTAAGACCAGCTCCTGCGTAGAAAGAACCCGCTAGTGTAGCAGTTTAAGCTTAACTATAAATTAACAACGCGACAGTTTGTCATAAAGCTACGACAATATAAAGTACACCATAGCATAAAGCCCGCAAATGCGGGCTCTGTGCTGGCTGCTGAACGGTAACCGCGTCAGGCGATATTATCTGCCATGGTCATCAGCGAGGCATTGCCGCCCGCGGCTGTGGTGTTGATAGTAATGGTTTTTTCCGTGATCAGGCGCTGTAACAGGCGCTGCCCTGCCGGTGCGGTGATCAGCGGCAGTATAGCGCCGGCACGCGCCGCCAGCAGCTCAGCACACAGTGGTTTAACGGCACTGCCAACTTCCACAATGGCTGCGGCCAGCTCGGTATGGGCCAGCAGGCTGGTCAGGCTGTCAAGTTTAATGACCGCCAGCAGTTGTGCCGGCATGCCAGCGTGTTGCAGGGCTTTGATACAGGCTTCGGCCTCTGCCAGATCAGCTTCTTCTACTGCACTAACCACGGCATTACCGGCCGCCAGTGCCGTAATAATGGCCAGCAGCCAATAGCTGAACGAACTGCTGTCATCACGGATTAAGGCGACAATGCCGCGCGGGTCCAGTACCAGGGTGTTGCTTTCGCCGGTTGGCCCTGGCAGGGCCATGGGTTTTTGCAGCTCCCGCTCAACCCGCGCCAGCTTTTGCTGCGCCAGCGTTAATACCTGCTCCAGATCCGGCTCCTGTTTATTGACCACGCTGTTGGCCGCCAGTGAGGCTAAAAACTGGCGCAGCACTGAGGTGCGCTGGTTAATGGCCAGTGCTGCCCATTGCTGCTGGGCGCTGGCCGCTGCGGGCATAACATGGGCAACGGCGCTGCTGGTGGTTTCGGCCAGCAGGCTGGCCCGTTTTTGCTCACTCAGCACAGCGCAGCTGGTATCAGCATTGTCTTTTACCAGCCGGGTTAAATACAGCGGGCCACCGGCTTTGGGGCCGGTACCCGATAAACCACGGCCGCCAAACGGCTGCACTCCCACCACGGCACCAATCATATTGCGGTTAACATAGATATTGCCGGCTTTGATCTCGCGCGCCACCCGGTCAGTAAACTGCTCGATGCGGCTGTGTACGCCCATGGTCAGGCCATAACCGGTAGCATTGATCTGGTTGATAACATCATCCAGCTGCTCGGCTTTAAAGCGGATAATATGTACCACAGGGCCGAACACTTCACGCTCCAGCACGCTCAGGGCACTGATCTCGTACAGCCGTGGCGCAAAAAAGTAGTGCCGGTCGCCGCCGGGAATGTTGCACTCGTAGTGTAGCGTGGCCTTATCGGCCAGATACTGTACATGGCTGGTTAACCGCTCGTGCGCTTTGGCATCAATTACCGGGCCTAAATCTGTGCTTAGCCACTCCGGGTTGCCAACATGCAGCTCGGCCATCGCGCCTTTGAGCATGGTAATGATTTTATCGGCCACGTCTTCCTGCAGAAATAATACCCGCAGCGCAGAGCAGCGCTGACCGGCGCTCTGGAAGCCTGACGATATGACATCATCCACCACCTGCTCTCTCAAAGCTGTCGTGTCGCAGAACAGAGCGTTGAGGCCACCGGTCTCCGCGATCAGCGGGACGATAGGGCCGTCCTTCGCGGCCAGCGTGCGGTTGATGATACGCGCGACTTCGGTGGAGCCGGTGAAGGCGACGCCAGCGCAGCGGGGATCGGCCGTGAGCATGGCGCCAGTCCTTCCATCGCCAAGCAGCAGATGCAGCGCCGATGTGGGCAGGCCGGCTTCGTGGAAGAGCCCCACCGCTTCGAAAGCGATCAGCGGTGTTTGCTCGGCGGGCTTGGCCAGCACGGTGTTTCCGGCGGCGAGCGCTCCGGTGATCTGGCCGGTGAAGATGGCGAGCGGGAAATTCCACGGGCTGATGCAGACGAACGCGCCGCGGCCCATCATCTCCATGCCGTTGGTCTCGCCCGCAGGACCCGGCAGCGTCTCGACGCCGACGAACTTGGTCGCCGCCTCGATAGCGTAGT
>CAZEGA010000134.1:3408-8823 GCA_964511675.1 uncultured Rheinheimera sp. | reverse complement strand
CTTTGACTCCGGACAAGCAACTTCAATACTTAAACCGGAGCTTGCTATGTCTGCTATTACCACCTCAAAACGCGATTTACGTGCCCATGCCAGAGCCTATATCCAGGCGCTGCAGGGTGAAACTTTTCCAGGTTCCAGCCGCCGTTATCTGCACTGTGAGTTTAGTGGAGTACAGGTGCCGGTACGGGATATTCACTTAACCCCAACCCGCCTGGCTAACGCTACCCTGCAGCCCAACCCGCCCTTGCCGGTGTATGACACCTCCGGCCCCTATGGCGATCCGGCACAGCCACTGGATGTGTTAAAAGGCTTGCCCAAACTACGGCTTAACTGGATCAGCAGCCGTAACGATGTAGAGCGCTCACCGCTACCGGCCTTTGCTGATATTGCGCTGGATGAGCAAATCACCGAATTTAACCACCGGCCGCTACGGGCAAAACCCGGCAAAACCGTAACCCAGCTGCACTACGCCCGCGCCGGTATTATTACGCCTGAAATGCACTTTATTGCGCTGCGGGAAAATATGGCAGCAACTGATGATGGTGTAAGAACACATCAGGGCGAGAACTTTGGCACCGCGATGCCAAAGCAGATCACAGCAGAGTTTGTCCGCCAGGAAGTGGCTGCCGGGCGCGCCATTATTCCGGCCAATATCAATCATCCGGAAGCGGAGCCGATGATTATCGGCCGCAACTTGAAAGTGAAGGTAAACGCCAATATCGGCAACTCCTCGGTGACATCCAGCATTGAAGAAGAAGTGGAAAAGCTGGTGTGGGCCACCCGCTGGGGTGCCGATACCGTAATGGATTTATCCACCGGCCGGCGTATTCACCAAACCCGCGACTGGATTTTACGTAACAGCCCGGTGCCTATTGGCACAGTGCCCATCTATCAGGCGCTGGAGAAAGTAAAAGGTGATGTCAGTCAGCTTAGCTGGCAGGTGTTTTACGACACCCTGGTCGAGCAGGCAGAGCAAGGTGTGGATTACTTCACCATTCATGCCGGTGTACTGAAAGATTTTATTGCCCTGACTGCAAACCGCGTTACCGGCATAGTGTCACGCGGTGGTGCCATTATGGCGCAGTGGTGCCGTATTTTTAACGCCGAGAATTTCCTGTATCAACAGTTCGAGCAAATTTGCCAGCTGTGTGCTGCTTACGATATTTCACTGTCACTCGGTGACGGCCTGCGTCCCGGCAGTATCGCTGATGCCAACGACGCAGCACAGTTTGCCGAGCTTCGCACACTGGGGGAACTAACCAAAATTGCCTGGCAATACGATGTACAGGTGATGATCGAAGGCCCTGGCCATGTGCCAATGCAGCTTATTCAGGAAAATATGACCGAGCAGTTAAAACACTGCCATGCAGCACCGTTCTATACCTTAGGGCCGCTGACTACCGATATTGCGCCGGGCTATGATCATATTACCTCCGGCATAGGGGCGGCCATGATTGGCTGGTTCGGCTGCGCCATGCTGTGTTATGTCACCCCGAAAGAACATCTGGGCCTGCCAAACAAAGAAGATGTTAAACAAGGGCTTATCGCCTATAAAATTGCCGCCCATGCAGCAGATCTGGCCAAAGGCCACCCGGCGGCACAACTGCGCGACAATGCTTTATCCAAAGCCCGTTATGAATTTCGCTGGCAGGATCAGTACAATCTGGCGCTGGACCCTTTTACCGCCAAAGCTTATCACGACGAAACCCTCAGCCATGAAGGCGCAGATACCGAGCAGTTTTGCTCCATGTGCGGGCCTAAGTTTTGCTCTATGCGGCTGAACCAGCAAATTCAGCAGCAAGAGGCGCTGAGCAATGTCTGACCCTAAACCTATCGTCTGGACTATTGCCAGCTCAGACAGTGGTGGTGGTGCCGGTATTCAGGCTGATCTGCTGACATTTAATGCACTGGGCTGCCATGGTTGCAGCGTTATTGCCGCTGTTACTGCGCAAAGCAGTATGGAAGTAGTCGGTTATGAAGCAGTCAGCCCCGCCCTGTTTATCACTCAACTGAATTGCCTGTTGCAGGATATGCCGCCAAAAGCAATCAAGCTTGGCCTTATTCCTGATGCAGATTTACTGCAGAAACTGGCAAAGTGGCTGGCTAAGCATAAAGCAAACTATGGTTTTATCGTGATCGCCGATCCGGTGTTGAGCAGCAGTTCAGGCTATAACTTTGTCCGCCAGAGCCTGCTTTGTATCTGGCAACAGCAACTGCTGCCACTGCTCGATCTTATCACGCCTAACCTACCGGAGCTGGCGCAGTTAAGTGCGTTACCCGGCGCCTGCCATACTGAACAGGCCCGGCAATTGCTGCAATGGGGAGCTGGTGCGGTATTGCTCAAAGGCGGGCACAGTGAGTTTAACGCGACGATAGCAGATCAATTCATCAGCCAGGATAGCTGTTTTACCTTAACCCATACCAGACTCAACACACCGCATAATCACGGTACCGGCTGCGTATTATCCAGCGCCATTACTGCCGCCGTTGCTAAGCAGTATCCACTGGCCGACGCTATTATTGTCGGGCGTGCCTATCTGCAGCAGGCGTTACACCATAGCTATGCTACCGGTAAAGGTGCTGGTAGCTTACAGCACAGTAGCTGGCCGCAGGATTACCAGCACTTTCCCCGCTTGCAATCAGCCGAAACCAGCAATCCTGGCTTTGCCACTATGTCAGCACATATTGGTTTATATCCGGTTATTGACAGTGTGCAGTGGCTAAAACGCTTGCTGCCATTGGGCCTGGATGTGATCCAATTAAGGTTAAAACAAGGCACAGCAGCAGAAATAGAGCAACAAATTGCCGCAGCGGTGCTGCTTGGCCGCGACTACCGGCTGCGGTTATTTATCAACGATCACTGGCAATTGGCAATTAAGTATGGTGCCTATGGTGTGCACCTGGGGCAGGAAGACTTAAACCAGGCAGATCTGCCTGCTATTGCTGCAGCTGGTTTGCGGCTGGGCATATCCACTCACGGCTATACAGAACTGTTACGGGCCCGGCAGTTAAAACCATCCTATATCGCGCTTGGCCATATTTTTCCTACCCAGACCAAGCAGATGCCATCCAGTCCACAAGGGCTTGAGCGACTGAAAAACTATACCGCACTGTGTAAAGACATACCAACCGTTGCTATTGGCGGTATTAACCAACAGCGTGTAAGCGAGGTTCTCGCCTGTGGTGTCAGCGGCATTGCTGTAGTGTCTGCGATCACAGCCCAGAGCGAACCGGAGCAGGCTTTCCTGCAGTTAAAACAGATGATGGAGCCGTACTATGCAAATTGCACAAATCAGTATTAATGACAAGCCCTGCCCGCTAAGCACTGGCACTACGGTAGCGCAATTATTAACGCAACAGGCTATCAGCCCGGAAGGTTTAGCAGTAGCGATAAATAATACTGTACTGGCCAAAAGGTTATGGCCTCAGCACCAACTGCAGGCGGGAGATACCGTGCAACTGTTCCAGATAGTGACCGGAGGTTAAACATGCTGACAATTGCCGGCCAGGCCTTCAACAGCCGCTTACTACTGGGGAGTGGCAAATTTGCCAGCCCCGTACTAATGCAGCAGGCAGTAAAAGCCAGTGCCTGTCAGTTGGTAACTCTGGCACTGAAACGGCTGGAGCTGAATAAACAGCAGGATGATTTACTCGCTCCGCTGCGTGCGATGAATATTCAGTTGTTACCCAATACTTCTGGGGCTAAAACAGCAAAAGAAGCCGTATTTGCCGCACAACTGGCACGTGAAGCACTGCAAACCAACTGGCTGAAACTGGAAATTCACCCAGATCCGCGCTATCTGATGCCAGATCCGATAGAAACCCTGCTCGCGGCAGAACAACTGGCCAAGCGGGGTTTTATCATTCTGCCTTACTGCAGTGCCGATCCTGTGCTGTGTAAAAGGCTGGAGCAGGTCGGCTGTGCTGCCGTCATGCCGTTAGGTGCTGCCATTGGTTCCAATCAGGGTCTGCAAACCCGTGCTATGCTGGAAATCATCATAGCGCAAGCCGCTGTACCGGTGATCATTGATGCCGGCATAGGTGCGCCCTCTCACGCCGCAGCCGCCATGGAGCTTGGTGCAGACGCCGTACTGGTGAATACCGCTATCGCCGCCAGCAGCAAGCCGGTTGCTATGGCCACCGCCTTCGCCCAGGCGGTCAGCGCCGGACGTACGGCTTATAACGCCGGATTGGCGGCAACACAGTCACAAGCTACAGCATCAAGCCCTTTGACTGATTTTCTGGCGGCGCTATGAGCTTTACTGAACACTGGCAGCAGCAAAACTGGCAGGCATTACAGCTGCAAAGCCGTAATTTTACTCAGGCGCAGGTGCTGGCAGCAATAGCTAAACCCCAGTTGACGCTGGCAGATCTGCAAACGCTGCTGTCACCTATAGCCTTAGCGTTATTACCGCAGTTAGCGGCTAAAGCCCAGCAACTGACCCGGCAACGTTTCGGCTATAGCGTGCAGTTTTATGCGCCGCTGTACTTATCTAACCTGTGTGCCAATGAGTGTAGCTATTGCGGCTTTTCACTCAGTCAGAAAGTAAAACGCCGCACTTTAACCTATAGCGAGGTAGAACAGGAATGCCAGGCCATCAAGGCCCTCGGCATTGATCAGGTGCTGATTGTCACCGGTGAACATGAACACAAAGTCGGCATAGCCTACTTCCGGCAGATGCTACCGCTGATCCGGCGTTATTTCAGTACCGTGCAACTCGAAGTACAACCACTTTGCACGGAAGATTACCTTGAGCTGAAAGCGCTGGGGGTTGATGCCGTTATGCTGTACCAGGAAACCTATAACGCGGCGGCCTACCAGCAATACCATATAAAAGGCAAAAAAGCCGATATCCGGTGGCGGCTCGATGCACCAGACCGGGTGGGAAAAGCGGGTATAGATAAAATCGGCCTGGGTATTTTACTTGGCCTGACCGACTGGCGTACCGATGCCATGCTACTGGCACAGCATCTGCAATATCTGCAAAAGCATTACTGGCAAAGCCGCTTGAGTTTATCAGTACCCCGCATCCGGCCATGCAGCGGCGGTATCGAGGTAACCGCCCCAATCAGCGATAAAGAGCTGGTGCAGCTGATCTGCGCCTTCCGGCTGTTTGCCCCTGAGCTGGAAATCAGCTTATCTACCCGGGAGTCGGCCAGTTTCCGGGAGAATATCGTGCCACTGGCCATTACCAGTATCAGTGCCGGCTCAAAAACCCAGCCCGGCGGCTACAGTGTTGCACCAGAGAATTTAGAGCAGTTCAGCATAGACGATAACCGCTCACCACAGCAGGTGGCTAAATGAAGCGGCGCGCGAAAATTGACGCGGTTGTTGTGCGATAATTGCGAAAATTGATTCTTGCGCATAGTGAAACAACTTTTCAAAATACACAATCACTGTAACAGCTTTTTAGC
>CAZEGA010000134.1:0-3398 GCA_964511675.1 uncultured Rheinheimera sp. | reverse complement strand
CGCAGCTTCACCGCGGCACCGCCCGCCACCGCATCGAGCTCCGCCACGCCACTCTATTGTCAACTTGAGTCTGTAATGTTCAGCAAGTGCAGCGGCGGCTTTGTCTATTGATAGACCGTGATGTATTTGCTTCTTGTATGCTTTTACTTCGCACCACAGTCTGTATTTGCCGATCGCTGTATATGCCAAATCATGTGCCATCATTGCAGCCGGCAGTGCCACAGCTGCATTGGTAAGCAGCAAACCTAAAGTACCAACGATAACAAACAGAACGCAATACTGCTTGATGTGCTCAACTTCGTGGGCCCGCAGTCCTTTATCACCTTTATACCGTCTCTCAATTATTGCGACGGGCAACATAGACACTTTGCGACCAGCCGAAACACCGTTAATTTTATCAACGTAAAAAATCATAGCGCCTCCGCTGCTATAAAGGCATCGTCTAGTTGCTCGGGTGTTAGCCCAAGTGCAGCGGCAATACTAAGCAAGTAGGGGTTATTGCGATCAAAGTCTGTGGCATCCTGCCAATAGATTTCAGCCAGGCGCCTGGCTGTTGTGTCAGGTATCGATGCAATGGTCGGGTCGACATTATCTAGCAGGCCCATGAGCAGTAGCTGCTGCCTGGCCTGACGACGAGTGACAAATGCAGGCACATCATGAACTGTTTTGAAAAACGGTTGAAAGCCTGATTCATCACTCCAGTTTAATAGCAGCTTGGCTTGCTGCTCTGAATTGAACTTATAGAAATATGTTTTAACACCTTCAAACGCGGGCATATTAGATGTTGTGTCAGCTAAATAACTATCCAGCCCCTCTATCTTAAGAGTTGTACTAACAAAAAAACCTGGCAACTCCATTACACCTTGGGTTGGATCATTAATATTACTTAATACGGTCATAGTTCCGATAATGTAAATCATAATATTGAAATCCTCGTCATTTCAGAAGCACTTAACTCTCGACGGCCTAATCGAGCTCTTGTCATTGTAGTATTGCTGGCGGTTGTTGAGTTGCCGTTTTCTGATAGGAACGAAACGGTAGTTAAATTCTCAAGACCTAATTGCGAAACAAAATTACCGCTGATTAGCTTCCCATTCACCGCTAGCTTTAATGAATACTTATTAAAACTGCATACCAGCCTGACTATAGTGCCTGCAGGAAGAGACCCTAAAACACTTGAATTGACGCCTGAAAAGGTTTCTCCATTACCCCAAGCAAATACCCCCATAGCATTAACTCCTGAAAGTCTATACACAGTTATCCGATTGAGTGTGGTGCCGTCTGATATTGAAAAAACCCGCTTAGAATTGCTGCCAACCAGAGGCGGAGCAATAAAGTCGATAACGAAGAAGCCAGCCTGTTGAGGCTCGATGCTTCTGCTGTAATAATCCAGACCTCGTATTCCCTGGTTTTCTTCCGTTTTAGAGTAACTAGTAAGAATTGAACCCGATTGCAGCTGGGCACCCCAAACATATAACCCTGAAACTCCATCACCTGCATAAGAAACCACATTGTTGCCAGTAGCCGTATGCACCTGAATCCTCTCTGACGAAGCACTCAACGCCGTCTTAAAGGTTACCGTACAGCGAAAAAACCCATATTCAGCGGGCTCAATCTCAGCGGTTACCCCATCTTGCACCGTCCCAGTAATGCCATTTTCTAAATCGAACCAGGCACCTAGATTAGTTACCCCATCGAACTGTCTGATATAAGCCCAGCTACGCTCCCCGGCCTTTAAATAAAAGCTACGCGTATAGTTTGTGGATGAAGAACACGTAACTGTTTGGTACAAAGTATGATTGCCAGTTATAGCATTCTCAACAAGCTTACTCGCGGCCATTTCTCCATTGGGTGCAAGCATTACGTTTGGGTCAATTGTGACATTCCCTTTTGACCAAACTCCATTGGTGAAACCTTCGCTCCAAAGTGCAATGTTGATGCTTAGCTCTTGCCCTAATAGACCTTTGACCGCGCCAGTTACTGGATCGAATTCAATACGCGGCAAATTTGCGCCAACTGTCTTAATCCCATAAGGAGTATTAACCGCACCAGCTGTTGAACGCACGGTGCTAATGGCTTCAGATAACAATTTTTTTTGAAAACCTAATTCAGCACTTTCGTAAACAGTGAAATCACCATGCTCAAAATCGAAGTCAAACACTGTAGCTGGAGTCACATTCATCCCTAGCCGCTGTAATATCGGCGTCACATCTGCATCAACAAGCGCCTGCTGCGCGGCTTCACTATATTGTTGTGCAGTTTCAGCAGCATCAATCTGGTTGTTGTATGCCTGTACTGCAGTTTTACATGCCGTCGCCAAGCTGTTCATTTTAGTCTGAAATACGCTGCCCTGGTCCTGGGTATCAAGCGTGATATTTGGTACGGGTAATTTTTGCATTAGCATTCCTCCACGCTAAGTGGCGCTTTGTTATTGTTGAAAGCTGAATTGGTAATAACCGGCTGCTGTTTGAACTTGGCCGCAAATGAGTTTTCCACTTCTTTTTGGCCGCCTTGCTCCGGGAACAGGCTGATAAAAAAGTCACGGCTGGTACCGGCGTAACGCAGGGCTTTTATCAAGTTTGCGCGGTCGCCTTCATCTATATAATCCAGCGAAAACTGGCTAGTGCGCCACGTGGGCGATTGCGTTGTAAACAGTGAACCATCGTCCGTACGCAGTTGCTGTGCATTACTACCAATCTGCCACTGGCGGCCATAGCTGAAATTCACAGCAGGCTCAAAATGGCGGCCCATGTAAATGCGGGTTGCATCTAGTTGGCCAGAGGCGTTTAACGGGTCTTTAATGGTAATTTTGTAGCTTGCTGCAAATACCGCAGCAAACCACAGCTGGCTATAACGTACCGCCCAATCATCCAGCGCGCTGGCCACTACTGGCTGAATGCGCCAATCCCAATCGCCAAACGTAATTTGCTGCACTGCCGGAATGTCGCCGCTGTCATACACCACTGTGCCGGTTTGGTTTGCGCTGGCGAACAGTTGCAGGCGAATGGTTGCGGCGTTAGTCAGGTTATGCCGCCACAGTACAAACGCGCTAATTAAGCTAATGTCGGCAAAATTACCCTGCAGCACTGACAGATCAACACTGAGACTACGCCAGATGCGGCTGTTGTTGTAAAACTGCATATTGGTGGCGGGTAGCGTTGGTACCGTCACACCCGCGCTCTGGCTTACCGTGGCGGCATCAAATTCGTTTATCATCACCATGCGAACGTTACTCATTGCCAAAACTCAACACGTACTGCTCCTTTTAGCGGGTTTTCCGCCAGTTTCGTTATAACTGCATCGCTGCCGTTAACGCCGGGGGTTTGTAATGTCGCGCCATCGCCTAGTACCTTTTCAATTTAATTCTGATCGATTGAGTTACCAGTCAGTGGGTAGCT
>CAZEGA010000133.1:0-8838 GCA_964511675.1 uncultured Rheinheimera sp. | reverse complement strand
AACCCCACCATTATTGAAGACAACTGTTTTATCGGTGCCCGCTCAGAAGTGGTCGAAGGCGTTATCGTCGAAGAAGGTGCCGTGCTGTCGATGGGTGTCTATATCAGCCAGAGCACGCGTATCTATGACCGGGAAACCGGTGAAATCAGCTATGGCCGCGTACCGGCAGGCGCCGTTGTCGTACCGGGCAGTATCCCGGCCGAAGATGGCAGCCACAGTTTATATGCCGCCATTATTGTCAAAAAGGTCGATGCACAAACCCGCGCCAAAGTAGGAATTAACGCCTTGCTGCGCAGCATAGAGTAACCTTGGCCATACACAGCAAAACGGCAGCCTGGGCTGCCGTTTTTCGTTGCGGTTATGCTTTAGCCGATCATTAGCCGATAAACAGCATCACCGCAAAACTGACCAGACCAACAGCGGCAAACATGCCGTATTCCAGACGTTTTTCAAAGCGCTTTTCCGGACCAACGTCGGCCGGTACCAACAGTGCAGAGAACAGACAGGTTAACCCTGCCAGCAAACACAGCGTGGTTAACCCAAATACCAGCGCAGAACCTAATATCGCCATAACTCACCCTTACCTGACATTATTTAAACCCGGGCCGCCGTGCAGCCAAAAGTGCGCGCATTCTAACACAAAACCGGCCACTGCATAAAAGTATGCCTGGTTACAACATTATATTCTGTTACGAAAAAAGCCAGTCAAATGCCATAAATTGCCGGTTAAAGGCTTTATACTGCCAATCAGATTACCGTTAACCTGTTCAGGCACTAATGTACTATTTTTTTCGTGGTATAAGTTTGATCCAGACCAAAGGTTTAAAGCGCTTTGTGCTGGTACCGCTGCTGATAAACCTGACGCTGTTTTCATTCGCGTTCTATGTTTTGCTGGCACAGGTTAATGCCATGGTCGCGGCCGTGCAGCAATATTTGCCTGCCTGGCTGCACTGGCTGGAATATTTGCTGATCCCGCTTGGCGTAATGACACTGGTGATCGGCCTGGCCTACAGCTTTACTATGGTGGCCAATTTTATTGCCGCCCCTTTCAATGGCCTGCTCAGCGAAAAAGTAGAGGCGCATTTATCCGGCAAAACCTTAGCCAATACCGGTGTTATCGGCTTTATTAAAGACACCCCGCGGATGCTGGGACGCGAATGGCAAAAGCTGCTGTACGCCCTGCCACGTGCCATTATTTTATTTGTGCTGTTTTTATTTCTGCCGGTGATTGGCCCTGTATTATGGTTTTTGTTTACCAGCTGGCTGCTGGCAATCCAGTACGTGGATTACCCGTATGACAACCATAAAATCGATTTTCGTACCATGCGCAGCCAGCTGCGCGCGCGCCCGGCAGACAGCTTCGCCTTTGGCATTACCGTCAATATCGCCTGTATGATCCCGCTGTTTAACCTGTTTGTTATGCCAATAGCGGTGTGTGGTGCAACAGCGCTGTGGGTAGACAAGCTGTCCGAGCTAAACGATCCGGCCCTTAAAGCACCGGGCGCAAAAGCCTATAGCAGGCTGGATAAGTACTGTTAAACCAGCTGCGAGAAATGTTGCTCCAGCCACGGCAGCGCTATGGTTTCGGGCTCCAGCGTTTCGCCGGCGTCGATGCGCAGCATGGGTGAGAGTTCCGTACCCTGAATGTCCAGCAACAGTTCGCGGAATTTCTCCCCGGCACCGCAAAAGGTGTCGTAACTGCTATCCCCCAGCGCAATAACGGCAAAGCGTTTGCCGGTAAGCAGCGGAAAGCGGTTTTGAACATCCAGATAAAACGGCAATACGTTATCCGGAATATCGCCCTGGCCTGTGGTAGAGCTGACCACCAGCCAGATATCGGCATTAAAGGCCAGCACCTCATCCAGTTTCGCCTCGTCATACAGTGCCACCTCGTGGCCCAGCCCGGTTAATAACGGCAGTGCCTGTTCGGCAACATACTGGGCGGCACCGTATACAGTACCGATAATCAGGGCGATTTTTGCCATTTTTCCTCCATAAAGTGCTCAGCAAACTGCTGTTGGTAATAATGTTCGTCTACCGGCCAGCCAAACCGGCCGAATAAGGCTGCAAGCTCGTTCAGACCGGCGCTCAGCCGTAAAGGTTCGCCGGTTACCGGATGCGGCAACTGTAACTGCTTGGCCACCAGCAGCAAACGGTTGCAATTAAAATGCTGCCGGAACAGGGCATTATGCTTGCCGTCACCGTGACTGGTATCCCCCACCACAGGATGGCGTAAATGCGCCAGATGGCGCCGTAACTGGTGTTTGCGGCCGGTGATCGGTTGCAGTGCCACCAAGGAGTAACGTGCTGCCGGGTATTTACTGACCGGTATCGGCAGCTCAAGCCGTTGCAATGGCTGGTAACGGGTAATAGCCTGCTGTGCTGCTTTGTCACTGCGGCTGAATTTATCGGCTATATCATCCAGTTGCTCCTGCAGCGCGTAATCCAGCTCGTCCCCCTGCAGCATAAAGCCGCGCACCACGGCCAGATAGTGCTTACGCCACAGCAGCTGTGCCTGCTGCTCACCCAGCAGGCGCGCCACGTCACTGCTTAAGGCAAACAACAGTACACCAGAGGTGGGCCGGTCTAAACGGTGCACCGGGAACACATGCTGCCCCAGCTGATCGCGCAATGTCTGCATTACAAACACGGTTTCATGTTTATCTAAAAATGAGCGGTGTACCAGCATACCGCTGGGTTTATCCACGGCAACGATATACTCGTCCTGATAAATAATCTGCAGGGGTGCTGTCAGTACACAGGGTTCTGCTGCGCTCATGCGCCTCCCGTTAAGGTGCTGTCAATACGCCGGATAATATGCAGTAACCGGTCTGCACGGGCACCATGCGCCTTAAACGCTTCTTCGGCCATAGGCAGCATGCTGATCTTGCCCGGCAGGCTCAGCCCTGCGGCCAGTAGCGCCTGCATACGCGGCAAAAAGATATACTGCAGCCAGTGCTCCAGTGGCATGCTGTCGCAACAAAATGGCATAGTGCTGGCCATCGCCGTGGCATCGGGCGGCAAAACGCTCCACAGCTGCTGCTGTTTCAGTTCGGTTTCAAGTTCACTCAGCAGGGCTTTTACGGCATCAGACATAACCACCTCGTATTAAGGCGCACAGTTTACCACAAGCAAAAACGGCAACCAGCCCTTGTAAAACGCTGTGCAAGCCAGCATGATCAGGCAATTGTGCCTGCCGGGGCATTACCTCAGGCAGCACCATAGTGGCGGGAGAGATCATGGGTTCAGTGTTATTGCTGCTGACTATCGGCAGTGTTTGTTATGCTTTCTGGCTGCAGCGGAAACAGGACGAGCGGGCCGTTAATCTGGCACGCCAGCTGTGCCAGCAGCAACAATTACAGATGCTGGATTGCGGCCGTACCGGCCACAGTTGTCGCAGGATTAACGGCCGGCTACGTTTTATTACCACCTACCAGGTCGATTTCAGCGGCGATGGTGAAAGCCGCTATCAGGCCGAATTATTATTAAGCGGGATGCGACTGGCGGGTTTTAATCTGCCCGCCTACCGTATTAACTAAGCAGATCCTCCGTGCGCCGGCAGTTTATGTTTCAGCTGGCCGGTAAGAAAATCTTTCAGCATCACCCAGTCGGCTGCCAGGCTGTACAGCGGGTATTTAAAGGTAGCCGGTTTGTTGTGTTCAAACATAAAGTGCCCTACCCAGGCAAAACCATAGCCAATTACCGGTAACAGCCACAACCAGACCCATTGCTGAGTCATAACCGTAAACAGCAGTACTGCGATAACCAGCGAACTGCCAACATAATGCAAAGCGCGGCATACCGGGTGGCGGTGCTCGGCTAAATAATACGGATAAAATTCGCTGAAACTGCTGAACCGTTGCATACCAACCTCACTCTTGCTGTTGTCGTGGCCGGAACATCAGCGTGCCACTTACCGTTTTAAAGGCCAGTTCCGTCACCGGCTGGTAGTGGTCTGTGGCAAAAAATGTTTTGTATTTATCCAGCGTGACAAAAACGCCAACGCCGGCCGAGGTTTCATCTTTATCAACAACAGAGTCTACCGCGTGGATCAGGTAATGCCCCAGGCCAAGATGTTGCTGTTTAGGCGATACGGCGATAAAAGCCAGCATATGATAGCGCTGGGCCGGCATGGCAGCGTGTATTTTCTGCTCTTTTTCCAGCAACTGCATGGTGGAAACATAACCGGCGGTCAGCAGCATTTTCAGCCGCCAGTGCCATAACCGGCTGGCGCCGATACCTGAATCCGGTGTGATGACACAGGCCACCCCCAGCAACTGTTCTGCATGGAATAAACCAATTATCGGCTGCTCCGCCTGCCAGAAGGCATTTAGCTCCTCACGGATCGCGGCCCTTAAACGTTGCTCGTAGTCTGGTTTGTCGGCGCGGAAAATTTCCATAAACAGCGGATCATCATGATAAGACTGATACAGCAGGGACGCTGCCAACCTCAGCTCATCGGCAGTTAATAACACCGCTTTTAACCTGTCTAACGCTATCGTATTCGGTTCAGCCAGCATAGTCTCACCCTGTTTGTTCTTGTTGTTTTTTTCTCCACAATAGCAGTGTGGTTATCAATTGCCAAGGGGATTACAACAGCAAAATACTGCGACAGCAGCTATGCTTGGAACCAGCAGAACTGATAAGGAGTGACGATGGATACATCAGAGCATAATTTAGCCACCCTGTTCGCCCAGCTGGGGCTGGACAACAGTGAACAGGCGATGGGCAATTTTGTCCGCCAGCACAAACTGGCGCCCGGTATGAGCATACAGGACGCTCCATTCTGGAACCCGGCCCAGGCCAGCTTTTTACACGAGTCGTTAAAACAGGATGCCGAATGGTGTGAAATTATTGACAAACTCAATGCCCTGCTGCACTGAACTGCGACAAGACACACCCTGCGGCTGTATCGGCAGGGTGTGCTGATAGGTTACAGATACTGATAGGCTTTATCACCCCAGCCGGTAAGCCGGTTCTGTTTAAACACCAGTGGCGTGCATTCATCCTTAGTGGTTTTACCATCGCTTTTCACATGATGGGTGCGGTAAAACAATACCTGTACACTGGTACCGTCTTTGCTAAATGATTCGGTAAAATCCGGTGTGCCCAGTAAAGTGCGGATATCGTCTGCACTCATGTCCAGGCTTAACTTATTGATCTGCTCCTGATTAAAACGTTGTGTTTTCTTCCAGCTGCTGTCACTGTCAGACTCATGATTACCGCCGACTGCAATCACACATCCTGATAAACTGACTGCCAGGGCAGCTGCAACAAAAACTTTTGCTAGCATAATGATTTTCCTTCGTTGTTTTAGTTAAGTGGCCGGTATTTCAGGCTGCTGTAATGTCAGCAAAGAGTATGCCAGCCATTAAACCTTTTAAAAACATAAAGTTAAAAAATCATACTTATCTTTATTACGGTATTAGTGGTAAATTTCGCTATTAGTTAGTCAAACCGACAAGCAGACAAAGCCAATGACCGATGTGATACCGCTACTGCAACAGCTCGCCGCCCAGCTACAACAGGAAGGCAAAACCCCCAGCCTGGCGCTGTTCCGCGCCCGGCTGGCCGGCCGGGTTGCCCCGCAGCAACTGTTTGCTGCCTACCAGCACTGGCGCAACAATCCGGTATACGCCGCTATACCGTCCGGCCCGGCTGAGCCGGACACAGAACAGCCTGCAGCAACAGCAGAGGCTGAGGATATTCATGCCAGGCTGACACGCATTGAAGCCAAGCTGGATTTACTGCTTGGCAAGCTGGGTAGCAACTGATGTATCTGGCCGAGCTGAAGTTCAGGGTTATTGCCGATACCAATCTGGATCAGGCCGAAACCGCCATCCGCAGCTATATAGAAGCGCTGATTTTTAACGGCCAGGTACTGGGGCGGGAATTTCCCACCGCCTGGCAGCAGGACAGCTTTAGCAGCCGGGTCGTGTTACCGGCACAGGATGCGCTGGCACAGCGGCAGCACAGTACAAAAGGGCTGCATGCCCTGCAACAACTGGCCGCTGCCGGGCTGGCTTATCCGCAAATGAATATTCTGGGTATGGATTTAATGTCGCAGCATACCGATCCTTGTACAGCAGCAGAGTGCTATATCCTGTACAGCCGGTTCAGTGATACCTGCTCACCTGTGCGCTGCGGCACAGATCTGGCGCCGGTCCCCTTGTATCAGCTTAAAACCCCCGCCACCGACCATGAAGCGCTGATCCGCTGGCAGCTGCAGTACCAGGCGCTGGATGAAATCCAGATGCAGCAGGCACGGGTATTGCAACACATGGCCGAGCGCAGTTTGCAGCAACTGCACAGTAAACTGAACCGTCAGGGTCGCCAGTTAGCCCGGCAACTGGCGCAGCATAACGGCATTAAGCTGTACTACGCGCTGTACAGCGGCAGCAGCAGTAACTGCGCGCTGGAAGCGGATAAACGCTGCCCCGGCTGCGGTGGCCAATGGCGGCTGACACCATCCTTGCTGCAACTGTTCGATTTTAAATGCGACCGCTGCTACCTGGTCAGTAATATTGCCTGGGAATGTCAGAGTCCGTCTGCCGAACACGGCGCAAGCTGAGCCATAAACTGCGCCAGATCATCGGCCAGCTTTTCTTTTACCTCCTGCCCGACGTGCTCCAGATACACTTCGCCGGTACTGTTCAGCACTGACAGCAGGATATCGTCATCTTCTGTCGTGGCAAAAAATACCGTTTCACGCTGTTTCAGCCGCCGCTTCATAATAATATGGCCGATAATGTTTTCCTGCAGCCGCTTTAGGTCATCGTCATTCCACACCTGCAGTAACAGCAATTTGCCCCGTGCGTGCTGCGCCGCTAAACCGGCGCCAAAATATAACTGGTAATACTGTTTAATATCGGTATGCAGCTTAAGCCCGAGCGCCTGTTCAATATTGCTGAAATCGGCTGCGCTGGGCTGCGGTACCGGCTGCCACTGCACCTCGTTATTTTGCACCGCGCCCATCTGGCAGGGTGACACACTGCTTTCATCTGCCCAGGTCAGTAACGGGAGCTGTTGTTGCTGCTGCCAGGCCAGTGCCTGCTGTACAAATTGCCGGTAAATGTCTGCAAGAGTCACGGGATCTGCCATTACACTTTATGATAAACTGGCGCCATTGTACCGTTAAGCCTGAGCAAAAGACAAAACCTGCTATGACCAACCGTTACTCCGACGCCCTGACCGGTTTAAGCCTTGGCAAAACGACCGCCTATGCCGCTCAGTATGACGCCGGTTTGCTGCAGGCGGTACCGCGCAGCCTGGGGCGGGACGATATAGGTCTGGACAAGACGGCGTTGCCCTTTGTCGGCCAGGATATCTGGCATGGTTATGAGTTGTCCTGGCTGAACAGTAAAGGTAAACCTGTGGTGGCACTGGCCACCTTTGTGGTGCCGTTTGACTCGCCTAACCTGATTGAGTCCAAATCCTTCAAGCTATACCTGAACAGTTTTAACCAAAGCCGCTTTAACGACCTGGGCCAGGTATACCAGCACCTGCAGCAGGATTTATCGGCCTGTGCCGGTAAACCGGTTAGCGTCAGCCTGCATAATGTCAATGAAATTATGGCATTTCAGCCAACCTGGATACCCGGACGCTGTATTGATGATCTGGATATTGACATAACCCAGTACCAATATGATGCGGCTTTATTGCAATTACAGGCAGATGGCCGCCCGGTAGACGAAAAGCTGCATTCACATTTGCTGAAATCCAACTGCCTGATCACCTCACAACCGGACTGGGCCAGTGTGTATATCCATTACAAGGGTAAGGCGCTGGACCATGCCGCCCTGCTGCGTTACCTGATTAGCTTTCGCAGCCATAACGAATTTCACGAACAGTGTGTTGAGCGCATTTTCAGCGATATCTGGCGCTGTTGTCAGCCCTCCTTTCTGGCGGTGTACGCCCGCTATACCCGCCGTGGCGGGCTGGATATCAATCCCTGGCGCACCAGCGAACCCTGCCCGCCCCCTGCCATCCGCTTAAGCCGGCAATAATCTGTAATATTACAAGGCGAGTTACACAAAAATAGCCTGCTTCCGGCATGGCATATAATTAAAGTTATTTATTTTCAGTACGTTAATTTTTAGCCAGCCAGCTAAATCCAGAATAAACATGTAATAGCAAAAGAAATATTACAGCATAGCTTTCAAAATAACGCTAAATCTGCTTAAATATACAGCGTCTGGCAGATGGACTGCCAGGCAGTAGTTCCTACAAGGAATGCTGATTATGCAACATCTGACCTCTGCTGAAGAACAATCCTGGTTACCTTACTACCTGTGTAAGAAGTAATTCAGACTAAAAATATATCCCCTGTCACAGCTGGCCCTGGTGCCAGCTGTTTTTTTACTGCAGAAATTGCATAAAGTCTGATCACATTTATGCAGATTGCCGATATACTTAAGCCTAAACATAGATTTAACAACACTAGCGCAGGTGACAGTTTTGCAGGATGACGCCCAACAACAACTGAACAAAGCTCTTAAAGCACGTAAAGCGCTGGAAGATACCTATCAGGCACAGTTTAAAATTCTGGCGTTGTTTGTGTCACGGCTGTCGCTGGCCTGTAAGGGTGTCGATGTCGACCTGGATAACCGGCTGGCTAAACTGCGCATTGAGTTAAACCGCGGTACCGATCTGGAAAAATTACTGCCCTTTATTGAGGGCACCAGTGAAAGCCTGAAGCAACTGGAAACCCGGCACCAGCAGGAGGTACTGCGTGTTCAGCAAGGCCTGGCCAATGCCGGCAAACTGCTGCAACAGCAAAAAGGCCTGCCCGATCAACTACGGCGGGATTTACGCCAGTTACTGGGCAAGGTTGAACAA
>CAZEGA010000132.1:0-8851 GCA_964511675.1 uncultured Rheinheimera sp. | reverse complement strand
AGGTCCATACCGATTGCGGGCATAAATAACCACACCAAACCCGGCCATAAAATGCCGTAACAAAAAACAGCGCATAGGCGGCGATAATAAACAGCCACGCCAGAATGGTGAAATCCTGCGGCCACAGTGTCAGTGCAAAGATATTGAATTTCTGCCCGGTAATGTCCAGCAGTATGGCCTGGTGCCCTTCATACCTCAGCCAGGGTAACAGCATAAACAGCCCCATAAACACAAAGCCCATATAACGCCGTATGGCCTGATGCAGGCCCTTTATCGCACGCACATAAATGCGGTCGCGCGGTGCATAAGTCCCCGTTCTGGCTGACGGCGGCTGATGCACTTCTACATGGACAGGAATGTTTCTGATATCTATTTTTTGCTGATCCACGGATAACCCCGTTACTACTGATTCTGCCGCTGAGTATAACAGCTGGCGGCACATAATATTTGACCTGTAACAAAGCAATATCTGTGCCCGGGGAAAAAACAGCAGCTCTTGGCAGAGATCAGGCTAAAACTGTCAACTAAGTTTGCACTTTGCAGTTCAGGTTGTAAATCTGGTTGGCAATTGCAGCCTGGTAACAACAACAATGCAGAGTCTGGCGTAATCCGTTACAATGGCAGCATTGCATTACCGGAGTAGGCCAGCAATGAAGAAAGTTTTCTGGTTAGTGGTGATAGTGCTACTGGTGCTGACTTTTTCAGACCATGACAGTATTAAACCCTATCGTGATAAAGTGTACGATCTGATTGTAGATAACGTTGCCATAGCGGGCGACAATAAAGAAGCCGCTCTGCGTAAAACGCGGAAACAACTGCTGCAATTGGCCGAGCAGTGGGGCGACAGCCAGCACCAGTATCTGGAACAAGCCAGCGTCAGCATTGACAGCCTGCAGAAGTTTCGCCGCAGTTACTGTGTCAATAAGGATTTTAATCCCATTCTGTTTGGTGAGCCCCTGCAGCAAAGTTGTGCGGTTATTGAACAGAACTACGCTAATTTAACCCGCCCCTAGACAGAGGAAAGGCCAATGCGCACCTGCGGCATAGAGATTAAGGGCAGCGAAGCTATTGTCTGCCTGATGACACTGAAAGAGGGTTTATTTGAATTACCGGACTGCCGGCAGAACCGTTTTGCCCTGAGCAAAGATCAGGAGCAGGAGCAGATACGCCATTTCCAGTTTACCTTCGCCAAGTTTATTGAGGATTACAAGATCTCCCAGCTGGTGATCAAGGAGCGGCCGCAAAAGGGTAAATTTGCCGGTGGGGCGGTCGGTTTTAAAATAGAAGCCGCATTACAGCTGATCTCCGGCTGCCAGTGCATCATTTTGTCTGCTACTGAGATTAAAGAAAAGCTGAAGCGTGCACCGGTACCGATAGACTTCAAAGCCACCGGCTTAAAAGTGTTTCAGGAAACCGCCTTTCTGACAGCCTATGCCTGCCTGGCAAAATAAACGCTCAGTCGTCCTGTTCAGGTAGCTGGGCAGTTGTATCGTCAGGGTTGATCGTCACTTGCAATGGCCGCTTAGCCTGCAGAATAAGTTTGCGCAGCAGCTTGGATTTCGGCTCTCCGGTAAGCTGGCTCAGCTCGTTCAGCGCGGCTATCGCTTCCTGGCTCAGGGTGAAAGTGGCATGCCGCATTGGCAGACGGCTGTTGTCCTCTTCTTCCGGCAACGGATAACGCAAACGCACAATACGTGGCATGCCCATTGCGTAGTCATTGGCATCGTCAATAAAATCGTCAGCACTAATGCCTTTATTAGCGGCTGGCTGCGACTTTTTCTTCAGATCGGTCAGCGCCATCTTCCTGTATCGCCTTCATTGCCAGTAGTTCGGTTACTATATCACGGATTTCCTGTGCAGCCTTGCCGTCTGGTTCCACATCCATTACCGACAGGCCTTTCTCCTCGCTGTCATCATAGGCATTGCGGTTATAGGTAATGGCATCCAGCACCCGGATATTAAAAGACTTGCACACCTCTTTTGCATCCAGTATGCGGTTAGCCTGGTTGGGTAACGACGGGCTTTGGGTGATCACACAGCCGACTATCATCTCCGGGTTCACCACATTACAAGCGCTGACCAGATCTTCCAGATGCTCTAGTGTTTTTAAATCCCGCCGTTTTGGCCGCAGCGGAAACAACACATGGCTGGCAACGACCATGGCCGAGCGTAGCGCTACGCTGTCCTGGCCACCGCAATCGACAATCACCACATCATAATGCATTTCCAGGCTTTTCAGCTCATAGCGGATCTTACCGTACATCTGCACACAGTTTATCCACGGCAGGGACGGGTCCATATGCCGCTCCTGCACCCAGTCAGACGATGTGCGCTGCGGGTCGCAGTCGACCAGCATGACATTGGCGTTTTTTTCCCGCGAAAAATACACTGCTATATTCTGTGCCAGACAGCTTTTACCACTGCCGCCTTTTTCTCCACCCACTAACAAGATCATCGGTTTACCCTCATATCACCTGACGCTATTACTGTAGCAGCCTCAGCCACAAAAATAAGTGTAGATGACAATAACAAAATAGGCAGAGAAACATCGGTGGGGTTTTCTTACCGGGCACACGTCAGCCCGAAATGCGAACGGAGCCCAGGGCTCCGTTTTTTGTACTGTGCTGCCAGATGTTATTTACGCCGGCGCAGTGCCAGCAAACTCAGCGGTAACAGCCACAACCAGCCTGTGCTGCCGCCACTACTGCTGCTATCATCAGATGAGCCCTGGTTGGTTGTCGGGACTAATGTCAGCCCGGCTACCGTATCTACCCGCGCATCAACCACCACCACAGACTCAATCACGATAAAATTATCCGCTACCAGCGGTTTGTTATCGTCCCGGTCACTGGTGGTATAGTTACGCAGTGGCAAATTACTGATACCGTTGAACGAAAAACGGGGTAATGCCGCTATGGCATCCACTACGGCCATATCCGCACTGCTAATCTGGCCAAACACGGTGAAACCACTGTTCTGGAAATCCAGATTGCCGGCATTGTTTGCCAGGTTAATAAACCACTGATTGGTCGCACTGTTGGGGTTGCCCGCTTGTTTTGCCATGGCGATAGTGCCGCGCACATTCGACCACTTAGGCTCATTGACAATAGCAGCGTTGGTCGCTGTCGCCTTCAGTGGCAGAGCCTGATCAAAGACAAAGCCGCCGCCCTGCACGACAAACCCCGGCTCGGAGCGGTGAATGACAATACCGGTATAACGGCCGGAACTGGCATAGTTCAGGAAGTTTTGTACCGTGACCGGAGTGCTCTGGTCATACAAATTAATTTCAAATTTACCCAGGTTGGTGGTCACTTCCACTATGGTGGCCTGTGCCAGACTGCTGCAGCCCAGCGCGACTGCCGCCAGCAGAGTATTAAGCGTTTTGCCGGTCATGTTATTGGTTCTCCTGTTTACTGCGCAGCAGCATAATGGAGCTTATCCGGCAAAATCCAGCAGTTTAACAATTAATTACGGGTTAAGCCGCTGTTCAGCTATACAGAGTAGCTTAACAGCGGTTTTAGCCTTTGCCGGTTAATGTGTCAGCCAGGTTGGAGGCACTGCGGCTTTATGCAAAAAAAATGTAATTAAAATTTGGCTTTGGCGGAAAAACCCTTAAAATATGGCTTTTGGTTTCAACCAGTATGTGTTGTACTTCCACCCTGTCTGCTGGAAATAAGAACGATGACGCAATATAGTGACGTTAAGAAAATCTGTGATGAATTGCACAAAACCGGCAAACCTGTTTCGCTAGATTATTTAATTTCAAAAGTGCCCGGTGCCCAGGCCAGTCTGGTCGTACATTACCAGAAATGGCGTAATGAGCAGGCCAATCGCGCGCCGGTGATGCCAGAGGCAGATAATGGTATGTTTAGCAGTGAATTTGTGACCGCATTTCAGCGCGAAGCTGAAATGCATGCCAAAAAACTGACTGATCAACTTAATCAGCAGTTGCAGCAGGCCATGCAGGCGGAAGTGCTGGCGGCTGAGCATAACCGCGAATTGCAGCAACAGGTTGCCCAGCTTGAGCAGCGTAAAGCCGAGCTGGAAAGCAGCCTGCAGCAGCAACAGCAACAGCTGGCAACCCAGTCGGAAAAATTTTCCAGCCTGACAGAAGAGCGGGATCAGGCACTGACGCAAAACCGCAACCAGCTGGAAACGCTGGAAAAAACGACAACAGAGCTGGAGCAGCTACGCTCTGAACTGGCGCTGGCTGATCAGGAACTGACCGACAGCAAAAACAGCCTGGGCCAGTTACAAAAGCAGCTGGATGATACCCGGCAGCAAGCCGCGGCGGCACAGCAGCAGGCAGACGAGGCGCAAAAGCACGCTGAACAACTCCAGCTTAAACTGATAGAAGCACAGCAGGTTATTGACGAGCTGGAGCAACAGCTGCAGGGCGAGCAACAGGCTAATCAGCAAAAGCTGCAGCAGTTGCAGTCAGAGCTGGCAGCAGCAGAGCAGGAGCTGGAGCCCCTACAGGCCAGAGCCAGCGCCGCTGAGCAACTGGAACAACAGCTGAAAACCCTGCAGGAAGCCGAAACCAGAGTCAAAGCCGAGCTGGATAAAGCCCGGCAGGACAGTAAAAAAGCCCTGGCAGATTTACAGACCCGGGATCATGACGTCACTGAATTGCAAGCCATGCTCAGTGAGTTTGAAAACAAACTGCAGCAGGCAACCAAAACGGAAACCCAGGCGGTAGCGCTGAATAAAAGGCTGCAGGCTCAACTGGAGCAGGTGCAGAACAGCATTGGCGAACACAGTACGGCGGTGGAGCAACAGCCGGATACCAGTGCCGCCCAGGCTGAGCTGGAGGCCGCACGCGATAACGCCCTGCAACAATTAGCCGAAGCCCGGCAACTGACCGAAACACTCACGGCAGAACGTGATCAGGCGCTGGCTGCTCTGCAGCAGGCACAACAACAGCAGACTCAGGTGCCAGAGCAGGCTGCTGAGCCAGACCCGGTATTAGCACTGGAACAGGCTGCCAGTAATAAAGCGGCTGCGGACACTATCGCCCGGCTGGAAAAAGAGCTGGATGAGCTGAGCAAGCAGTTAAGCGGGCTGAACAAAGAGCTGGATCACAGCAAACGTGATGCCGATGCACAGCGTGACAGCGCAGTAAAAGCACAGGAACAGCTGGATGCGATGCAAAAAGCGCAGAGTGCTGATATTGACGAGTCGCAGGATATTCAGGCAACACTGCAGCAATTGCGTGCCAACAACGCTATGTTAAAAGAGCAGAGTGCAATCACCGCAAACCATCAGGCAGAGCAGCGTGAAGTCATGCGCCAGTTACGCGAAGAACTGCAGCAGCAACGCGATCTGGTGGCCGATATGCAGCTGGAAAAAGATAAGCTGCTGAAACAAAAATCCCAGTTGGAACAACAAGTCAGCTTTGTTAAAGATAACGCTGCCGCCACTATTGAGCGCCTGACCCGCTACCGCGAACAGGCGCAGGAAAAAATTGAAAAACTGGAGAAAAAACTCGGCGGCAATAAAGCTTCAGACGCGCTATAGCATAGCTGCAACAAATAGCCCAGCCGCAAATAGCACTGCGCTTACTGCTTAAAAAGGATACGGAAACAACTGCCGGGAGTATCTCCCGGCACATAGTCCAGCTGGGCGTCCTGCCCCTGCAACAAAGCCCGCGATAAACTTAAACCTATACCTGAACCCGTTGGTTTAGTGGTAAAAAACGGAATAAATATCTGCCGGGCTACATCCGGATCAATACCAGGCCCGGTGTCGGCAATATCCAGCTGCCATTGCTGCCGGGCATTACGTTGCAGTGTCACTGTCAGCTGTTTCTGCCCGCTGTGCTGCATCGCATCCAGCGCATTTTGCAGCAGGTTAATCAGCACCTGCTCCATCAGTGCTTCATCCAGCCATAGCATTGCTTGCGTTGGTAACTCAGTCACCAACCGCACACCGGGCTGCGCTAACGCATCGCGCTGTAAAGCCAGGCAATTAGTGATGATCAGCACCAGATCAAGCTGTTGCAGATCCGCTTGCACCGGTTGACTTAACTGCTTAAATGACAGAATAAAACCGGCCAGATGCTGGCCGCGCCTGTTGATGGTGCTCAGCGCTTCGTTCAAATCAATATGATCATCCGTACTTAACACAGTACCGGCAGCAGGCAGGATCTGCTGGCAACTTTGTGCCAGTGACGCCATTGGCGTAACCGAGTTGGCAATTTCGTGAGTCAGCACCCTGGTCAGTTGCTGATAAGCCTGCACTTCCTGTTGCAACAGGGCCTGGTTAATACTTTGCAATGTCACCAGTTTACGCAGCTGACCCTGAATACGGGTGCAGACGATGCTCAGCGCCAGCCGGTCGGTGTAGCCCTGCTGTTGCCATTGCAACTGCCCCTGATAATGCGTTGTGGTGCCCTGCAGTATAGTGGCCAGTTGCGCTAAGTTCGCCGCGTCAAACCTGCCTTGTTGCAACTGCTGATACTGTGCCGGTGACAACAAACGCTGTGCCGCCGGGTTGGCTTGCAGTAACTGGCCGTCAGCAGCAAATTCCAGCACCGCGATATCCAGCTGACTGAGCAGGGTTTGCAGATACTGTGCTTTTACCTCCGCCTGCTGGCGGCTATGGCTAAGCTGCTGCTGAACCTGCAGCAGTAACTGTTGCAGCTCCGGCTGGCCGCGCAGCGACAAAGAAGTATCCTGATTCGCCAGCGCTTTTAGCACCAGTGCGGTCTGGTGCTGCCGGGTGCGGCAGTGTTGCCAGATCAACCCGGCCAGTAACAGCACCGCCAGTGTCAGCATCACCGCCAGCGCCGATGGCCCGGCCAGCCACTGCCGGTAAGCTAACATCAGCAGTACGGCGAAACTGCCCAGCAGTAGCAGCAAACGTGGATTAAAGGCCATATTTTTCCAACCGCCGGTACAGCGCGCCACGGGTTAAGCCCAGTGCTTTGGCGGCCTGGCTGACATTGCCCTGATAATATTGCAGCGCCTGGCGGATGGTTTTTTCTTCGACAAATTCGAGGAAAAAATCTGTATCCGCTGTGTGCTCTGCCGCTGCCGGTGCGGCTGTCACCTGGGTTGTAAACGAGGTTACCGCCGGAGTCAGCGCTGTAGCCTGTAATTGACTAAAATCCAGCGTATTACCTTCTGCCAGCACCACGGCCCGCTCTACTGCATGCGCCAGTTGGCGCACATTACCCGGCCAGTCGTAGTGCTGCAGGTAACGCTGCTCTGTGGCGCTGATCTGCAAGCCATCACGCTGATAACGCTGTGAATAATGCTGCAGATACCAATCCAGCAGCACAGCAATATCCTCTTTGCGCTCCCGCAGTGGTGGCAGGGTAATTTCGACAGTATTAATACGGTACAACAGATCCTGGCGGAACTCGCCTTTCGCCACCGCCTGATATAAATCTTCATTGGTGGCGCAAATTAAGCGGATATCGACTGCAATATTCTGGCTGCCGCCAACCGGTATTACCGAGCGGTTTTGCAACGCAGTGAGTAATTTTGCCTGTTGTGGCAGTGGCAGGTTACCCAGCTCATCCAGTAACAAAGTGCCGCCGTGCGCCTGCACAAAACGGCCGGCATAGTCGGCTTTGGCATCGGTAAAAGCGCCTTTTTTATGGCCGAACAGCTCGCTTTCCAGCAGGCTGATACTAAGGCTGCCCATATCAACTGCCACCAGTGGTGCGCCAGCGCGTTTGGATGCCTGATGAATCGCCTGCGCTGCCAGAGCCTTACCGGTACCGCTTTCGCCAAGCAGTAAAATATTGGCATCGGTGGCAGCGGCTTTTTCGATGGTGCGAAATACCTGCTGCATGGCAGCGCTGTTACCCAGTAGCGGAATGCTGTTATCAGCCGGGCTGGCCGCCGGTTGTGGCGCCATAGCTTTGCTTGATTGTAATGCTTGCTGCAGGCATTGCAGCAATTGTTCGTTCTGCCACGGTTTGGCAATAAAATTAATCGCTCCGGCCTGCATTGCCCGCACCGCCAGCGCTACCCCGGCGTAAGCGGTCATCATCACCACTTTCAGCCCTGGCTGCGCCTTTAATGCCTGCTTTAAATAGAACAGGCCTTCTTCGCCACTTTGCGTATCGCGGCTGAAGTTCATATCCAGCAACAGCAGATCAAAAGGCTGGCTGGCCAGTGTACTGACCAGTAACGCAGGCTCATGCAAGGTCACTACATGGGCAAAATGCTGCTTCAGGAAAATACGGCTGGCGATCAGAATATCCTGGTTATCATCCAGTACCAGTACGGTATAAGGCTGCTTCATGCTGGTATCCCTGTTTATATCTGCCAGCAACCCTACCGAAAAGCATAAATAAGCGCAACCGGCTTTTAAATCCAATAAGTTAAGCCATTTCAGGAAAACACCGCTTCAATTAAACTCAATACGCCGAACAGTATTGCCAGCAGGATGGCGAGCAGGCTGGTATTCAGCATAAATTTGAGCAGCTTGTACGTGCTGCGGTGCTGAGTACGCAGTTGCAGCGAACGCTGCCGTAACGGTGTGACCGCCGCAAACAGTGCGCTGAACAGGCCACGCTTGCCTTCCTGCGTGAATGCAGCAACTACTTAATTAACAAAAAATAATCAATCTTTACGTGCGGCGACTGGCAGGGAGCGGAAGCCACCTCCTACCACGAAAGACGGGCGGCCACACGCGCCTCATCAACGTGCAGCGAAAACGACCAGCCATTGCGCTCACACAGCCGTTGAACGATACCCAGCCCCAGGCCATACCCGTTCTCGGCCGGCGCTTGCCGCCCATCAGCGTCACTGCTCACCTGATTGGTGACTAATAGCTCGTGCTCATTGATGAGAATTGTGATCGGTCCCTGCCCGGCAAGCGTGTGCTCGAACGCATT
>CAZEGA010000131.1:0-8890 GCA_964511675.1 uncultured Rheinheimera sp. | reverse complement strand
GCGCATTATAGGGCGTTTTTTAATGTGCGCAAGCAGGAAAGTGAGAAAAGTTGGTGTTTTAAGATCGTTCGCAGAAAAATGCAGCGAAAAGCGCTTTTTTAGTACATTTACTGCATAATAACGCAGCACTGGAGGAAATTATGACGATTAGAGCTTATAAAGGTGTACTGCCGAAACTGGCAAACGGAGTATATGTAGATGACTCCAGCGTACTGGTAGGTGATATTGAATTAGCTGAAGATGTCAGTATCTGGCCATTAGTGGCGGCGCGTGGCGATGTGAACTTTATCCGTATCGGTGCGCGCACCAATGTGCAGGACGGTACTGTGCTGCATTTATCCCGCCCCAGTAAGGGCAAACCACAAGGCTCTCCACTGATTATCGGTGACGATGTCACAGTTGGCCATAAGGTGATGCTGCATGGCTGCACACTTGGCAACCGTATACTGGTGGGGATGGGTGCCATCGTAATGGACGATGCCATAGTAGAAGATGAGGTGATTATCGGCGCCGGCAGCCTGGTGCCACCGGGTAAGCGGCTGCATAGCGGTTATTTATATGTTGGCAGCCCGGTAAAGCAAGCCAGAGCCCTGACCGACGCTGAAAAAGCGTTTTTATCTGCGTCTGCCGCCAACTATGTCGTGCTGAAAAACGAGTATCTGGCTGAGCGCTAAAGCCAGATCTCGCCTTGTTCATTAAACGCGTCGTCAGCAATAGCCTGCTCGGCGCTGTCTTCCCAGTTAAATGCTTCTGCCTTAACCTGCTGTAAAAACGATTCAGGCATTAGATCTGCTGGCAGCGGAATAAAGCAGCCGACTTTTAACCCGCTAACCAGGCAACTAAAGCCAACGGCTTGCTGTCCCGCATCATAGTAGAAATCATTATTAAAGATCAGCTGCTGGTTCATAACGTTAGCTGCTGTTGTAGTAAAGCCAGTACCGGCGTTATATCCGGCTTTTTATCGCGCCAGATATAAAACGCTTCTGCCGCCTGCGACAGCAACATGCCCAGACCATCAGCCTGCCGCGCAACACCTTCGGCCTTGGTCCATTGCAAAAATGCCGTTGGCTCAGCCGCATATAACATATCGTAAGCCAGCTGGCAGTGCTGTAAGTGTCTGACATCAATTGCCGGACGTTCGCCAGTTAAACCAGATGAAGTAGCATTAATTATCAGTTGGTAAGGCTGCAGCGGGATTTGCTCCAGCCCGCAGGCCTGAACCCGCGGATCAAAATTGGCCGCGATATCCCCGGCCTTACTGGCTGTACGGTTAGCCAGCACCAGTTGCTTAACACCGGCATCCAGCAATGGCCCTATGGCACCGCGGCTGGCACCGCCGGCACCCAGTAACAATACGCTACAGCCAGCCAGCATAACGCCAAGCCGGGTTAAGTCTGCCACCAGGCCAATACCGTCGGTGTTATCGCCGCAGAGCTGGCCTGCACTATCTATATAGAGTGTATTGACCGCTCCGGCCTGTTGCGCCCGTGGCGACAGGTGCTGGGCTAACTGAAATGCCTGCTGTTTAAACGGCACCGTAACATTGCCGCCCTTACCACCTGCGGCGACAAAGCTGCGCCAGCTGTCGGCAAAGCCGTCAACCGGTGCTAAAATGGCGTCGTATTGCAGCTGTTCACCGAGCTGAGCAGCAAACTGCGTATGAATAAACGGCGACTTAGAGTGGCCTATCGGATTTCCGAACACAGCATAACGGTCCACAGCAGATGTCCATCAAGAAGTTAGTGCAGATGATTGTTAATAAAACTACGCCAAATAGCAAGGCACACCCTACCCCTGCGCAAACACCCTACGTCATCATGGGCGGTGCAGACACGGTAAGGCGGCTGGCTAACCGCTTCTACGATATTATGGAGACGGCACCACAAGCGGCCGAGTTGTATGCCATACACCCGCTGCCGCTGGATACTATCCGGCAGAAGTTCTTCGAGTTTTTATCCGGCTGGCTTGGCGGCCCGCCGCTGTTCGAGCAGAAATATGGCCACCCGCGCCTGCGGGCCCGGCATTTACCGTTTCAGGTTGATGAAAAGCTGCGTAACCAGTGGATGTTCTGTATGGATCAGGCGCTGGATGAGGTGGTTGAGAATAAGTTGCTGCGTGATGGTATTCGCCAGTCGATAGGCCAACTGGCGAGCCATATGATTAACTGCTAAGTGTAGCGGTTCATTGTCAGCGCAGATGCTATTTAGCTGCAATTTCGCGTAGTGGTTTTCCAAACTATAGGTTGCCAGTATTCTTTCTTGCTTTTACGTTCGTTCCGATTATTAAAATATTCTGCTGCAAGGTGGTAAACCGTGTTTGGTTCCACTTGTATTGTAAAGGTTTTAACTGCGCCAAAGTTACGAGCATGCATATCGCCGCGATAACGCCTAATAATATCTGAAGGAATATGCTCCTGCACCGTCACCTGAATTTCACCTGCCGGCACTTTTAATATGTCATCGGTAGCACGGTAGAAAAGGCCTGCTGAAAAATCTATGGCTTTTATCTCATTAATGTTTACCGGATGCCGCAGCAAACTTGTTGGAGGGTTGAGAAAAACGGAGACAAAGCCACAGCCTGCAGTGGTTGGTACCTCATTAATCTGTTCACCCTCTGTCAGCAGTTGTAACCGCCAACCTGGTACCACTTGCCTGGTTACCGACCCCTTGAGCGTCAGAGGCTTATGCTCACGTTTGATCTGAAGCAGCAGAGTATCACCATCCTCTAAATCATTTATTTCTGCCAGAATAGCCGCCAAAGTATTTTCAGTAACTTGCTGCTGATTAATGGCCAGCAATATATCGTCCTTTCTCACTCCGGCCCTGGCAGCATCAGACTCTGGCGTTATCGCAACAACCTGAAACTGCTGATCTAATATCGCGCCAAAATGATAGAAACTTCTGGCGGGCTCTTCGATAGTCAAAGCGTCATCTTTGGTTGTGATGCCAGAACTGATGAGCGCTTTTTGAACTTGCTGCAATAAATCAACCTGCTTTTGATAATCAACAGGTGTTTCCGTTGCAGCGGATAACATAATTGGCATCATTAACAATGTAATAAAAGATTTTTTCATAACTGATAGCTCCTGGTTGGCTTAGTTTGTAACGCTTTCCGTTTTTCCAGTAATACTTGTATTTCTTCTGAGTCTGGGGCGGTTAATAAAGCTTGCTGTAATTCAACATCCAGAAAAAACAACTGAGGTGCTATTTGCGCACTTTCAGTAAATTGTGGTGTGACAACGTTCAGATAAGCCCAAAACGCAACAGTACAAAAGCTTGCTGCCAAACCATACCACTGCCAATTTATATATCTCTGACGCGGCGTGACACGGGCTTCAATTTTTAGCCAAAGTTTCTGGTCAGCGTTTGGATTTGTGGCTGCCAGCAATTTTTCCGCTAACTGCTGTTTAAAACCATCTTCACTGTTCATCTTTTACCTGTCTTGATAATGTTGCTTTCAGTTTTAACATTGCGCGCCGATATCGCTGCCGAACAACGGTTTCAGAAGTTGCCATCAAAGTTGCCACTTCTTCATGACGATACCCCTCGACCACAAATAACCAAACCAAGGCTCGTTCCGGGGCAGTCAGTACACGCATCAGTATTTCAATATCGTCAAGCTGTGTCAGCAAATCGCAAGCCTGCAACCAATCGGATGAGGCTTCAATCAGTTCCAGAGTGTCAGCGCTAAGCCAATCTGTCTTCAGCCGCAGTTGATCAATTGCCATCCTGACACTAAGTTGTTTTAACCAGCCTGGAAACGCCGATACATTTTGCAATTCAGGTAATCTGTTAAAGACTTTGATAAAGATTTCCTGTGTCAGATCCTGTCCATCTTCCACAGAACCCAGCATGCCACTAACCAGCCTTAGAACTTTATTGGCATACAATTCATACAACTGCTTAAGCGCTGGTACCTCCCCGCACTGAGCAGCCTTGATCACATCATCTGCCACCTTATCTGCAAATCCTTTCAAGTGCGTTTTACTCCAGTCTTTACCATAAGACGATACCAGCGCGGAAAATGTGACATGTTTTTCTAAGTGATGCGAACTCTAACTGCCTGCATCAGAGAGTGGCATACTGAACGGCTGTTCATCTGAATAGGGAAATTAGCTGCGGTGACGTGAACAAACAAGCTGAGCGGCTTACAGCCAACCCAGCTAAGACAGCAAGTTACAGCGCTTGCCCCAACCAGTCCTGCGGTTTCAGGTAGCGCTGATACAGTTCCGCTTCCGGACTGCCGGGTTCTGGCGTATAGCCATACTGCCAGCGTACCAGTGGCGGCATCGACATCAGGATAGACTCGGTGCGGCCACCACTTTGCAGGCCGAATAATGTGCCTCTGTCATATACCAGGTTAAACTCGACATAACGGCCACGGCGGTACAGCTGGAACTGGCGTTCACGTTCGCCGAACAGCGTATCTTTGCGTTTTTCGACTATTGGCAGATAGGCCGGAATAAAGGCCTCACCTACCGCACGCATTAAAGCAAAACTTTGCTCAAAACCCGGCGCATTAAGATCATCAAAAAATAAACCGCCAACGCCGCGGGTTTCTCCCCGGTGTTTTAAATAAAAATAGTCGTCACACCACTTTTTATACGCCGGATAATAATCGCTGCCAAAAGGGTCTACTGCTGTTTTGGCTGTTTGATGCCAGTGAATAACATCTTCTTCAAACGGATAGTACGGCGTTAAATCAAAACCGCCGCCAAACCACCATACCGGCGCTTCGCCGTCTTTTTCGGCGATAAAAAACCGCACATTGGCATGTGTTGTCGGCAGATAAGGGTTATGCGGATGAATAACCAGTGACACGCCACAGGCATGAAAACTACGGCCTGCCAGCTCTGGCCGGTGTGCCGTAGCCGACGCCGGCATCTGGCTGCCATAAACATGTGAATAATTTACGCCAGCCTGTTCGAACACTTTGCCCCCGGTTAGTACCCGGCTTTTGCCGCCACCACCCTCCGGCCGCTGCCAGCTGTCTTCAACAAACTGTGCTGCCCCATCGGCCTGCTGCAGTGCCTGGCAAATACTGTTTTGCAGTTGCTGTAAAAACTGCTGTACCGCGCTTAAATGTTGATGTGGCTGGCTGTTTGTCACGTTAACTCCTTACTATATCGCCGGTCAGTGCGTTTCTTATTTGGCTGGGTTGCGTTGCCCCACCCAGAGCCCCGGGCATAATAGCCGCAAGTTTATCGCCCAGGCTTTGCGCCAGCTCAATAACATTGGTAATAGCCGGCTGGCCGGATAAATTCGCACTGGTTGATACCAGCGGCTTGCCATACGCCTGGCATAGCTGTTGCACTACCGGATGGGCACTAACCCGCACCGCTATGGTATCAAAGCGGCCGGTAAGCCATTTTGGTGTCGTTTTGCTGACAGGTAATACCCAGCTGATATGGCCGGGCCAACTGGAAAATATCTGGTAACGCTTTTCCAGTGGAATCGCTTTGTCATCCACATAAGGCAGTAACTGGGAATAGTTCGCCGCCACCAGAATAAGTCCTTTCTCAACCGGCCGCTGTTTTATTGCCAGCAGCGCCAGCACGGCAGTTTCGTTATCCGGGTCGCAACCTAAACCATATACTGCCTCAGTGGGGTAAGCTATCACGCCACCTTGTTGCAATGCCTGTAACACAGGTTCCAGTGCTGTCATCTGCTGCAAATACTCCGGCCAATTACACGAAAAACACAGTTAAAATTTTCTTCGCTTGCGCAACTGGCTATAATAGCGCCTTCATACTTTTAGTTCATCACGTACAGAAGGAAACAACAATGCAAGTTGGCATCATCATGGGCTCCACGTCAGACTGGCCTACTATGAAACACGCCGCTGATATGCTGGATAAGTTCGGTATTGCCTATGAAACCAAAGTTGTTTCCGCCCACCGTACGCCACAGTTACTGGCCGATTACGCCAGCACAGCCGCCAGCCGTGGTGTAAAAGTGATTATTGCCGGTGCCGGCGGCGCCGCCCATTTACCGGGTATGGCCGCCGCCTTTACCAGCCTGCCGGTGCTGGGTGTGCCGGTACAATCCAAGGCATTAAAAGGGCTGGATTCGCTGCTGTCTATTGTACAAATGCCGAAGGGTGTGGCAGTAGGCACGCTGGCAATTGGTGATGCCGGTGCGGCAAATGCCGGCCTGCTGGCAGCGCAGATCCTGGCTACGCACAGCCCGGAACTGATGAGCAAAATTGATGCCTTCCGTAAAGCACAAACAGATATGGTGCTAAGCCAGCCGGACCCGGCACAGGTGCAGTTATGAAAGTATTAGTGCTGGGCGCCGGCCAGCTGGCCCGCATGATGGCACTGGCCGGTGCGCCGCTGAATATCAGTATCAGTGCTTATGATGTCAATACCGACGCCATAGTGCACCCGCTGACCCAGCAAAATCTGGGTAAAGGCCTGGCCAATGCCATTGCCGATGCCGATGTGGTTACTGCTGAGTTTGAACATATCCCGCTACCGGTATTAGCCGAATGCCAGCACAGTGGTAAATTCCTGCCCGGTGCAACGGCAATTAAAACCGGTGGCGACCGCCGGCTGGAAAAACAGCTGCTGGATGATGCCGCTGTGCGCTCTGCCGATTATCGTATTGTGCAGACTGCGGCTGAGTTTAATGCAGCCATTACTGACTTAGGTTTGCCGCTGGTATTTAAAAGTGCATTGGCCGGTTATGACGGCAAGGGCCAGTGGCGGTTAAAGCAGCCGGAGCAAGCTGAAACGCTATGGCAGGAAATCAGTACCTTTTTAGCCGCAGAGCCAAAACAGGCCATCGTTGCCGAGCAGTTTATTCCGTTTCAGCGTGAAGTATCTTTAGTTGGCGCCCGCAACAGCAAGGGCGAGGTACAGGTATACCCGCTAACGGAAAACCACCATGTCGACGGCGTGCTCAGCGTATCGTTAGCCGTAGCGGGTAATGAACCATTACAGCAACAGGCACAGCAAATGTTTACCGCTGTGGCCGATAAACTGAACTATGTTGGTGTGCTGGCGATTGAGTTTTTTGACGTTAACGGTGAGCTGCTGGTAAACGAAATTGCGCCACGGGTACATAACTCCGGTCACTGGACACAACAAGGTGCCGATGTCTGCCAGTTTGAACAACATTTACGCGCAGTATGTGGTTTGCCGCTTGGCAGCATGGCGCTGGTACGGCCCAGCCTGATGGTTAATATTCTCGGTGAAGATACTGTACCGCAAGAGATTCTGGCACTACCCGGGCTGCATTTACACTGGTATGGCAAAAGCAAGCGCGCCGGCCGGAAAATGGGCCATATCAACTTATCGGCGGCAACTAACACTGAGCTTAAACAGCGCTTTGAGCAGCTGATCACCCTGTTACCGGAAGCGGCTTTTCCAGAGCTTGCCCAGATGGCAGCACGGTTAACGTAACGGTACAGCCGGTGGTTCAGACTGCCGGCTGTTTTTCAGCGCACTTTTTATCTGCGCAGTACAGGACACCTTTTTTCTCTGTCAGTAAAGCAAAACCACAGCTGACACAGCTGCCGCTGACCGGCTTGTCATTGAGCAGAAACTTACATTTTGGGTAATGGTCACAGCCCCAGAAATGTTTACCAAACTTATTAATCCGTTCGGTCAATTGGCCTTGCTGACATTTGGGACAAACCAGCCGTTCCGCTTCCGGCTGTTCATCCTGTTCGTGTACCACAAAATTACACTCAGGATAGTTAGTACAGCCGATGAACATACCGTAACGGCCATTTTTTACCGCCAGTGCAGCAGCACACTGCGGGCAGGCTTCTGTTGCCAGCACTTTTACAATACTGGTTTCATGCTGGTGTAACGGCTTGATATAGTTGCAGGCCGGATAAGCGCTGCAACCAAGGAAAGGGCCATTCTTAGCGGATTTTATTGTCAGCGGCTGCTGGCATAAAGGACACAACTGCTGCTGTACCGGCAGCTCAAACAGGGAGGAATCGTCGGTCATAAAGCTTAAGGCCGCTTAATGCAGCGGCCCTTCAGGTTCATCAAAAATTAAATCTTCCATTTGGGCATAGGCATTTTCATGGCCTGGCACATTAAACAACACCATCAGTACCACCCACTTCAGATCTTCCAGACTGATACTGCTGCCATCAAGCTCCATTACTCTGTCGATGACCATTTCACGGGTATTGGCATCCAGCACGTTAATCTGTTCCAGAAACAATAAAAACCCCTGGCATTCCACTTCCAGCTTCGCCAGCTCCGGCGCGCTGTAAATGCGGGTAGTATTGGCAATACCTTTGGATAAATAGGGCTTAACATGACTTTCCTGCAGCGCAGACAGGTTGTCGAGCCACTTTAGCGCTTTGAAAATGTCGTCGTCATGAAAACCTGCCCGGCTCAACTCTTTGGTCAGATCGGCATGATTAACGTAAATGTCAGATTCGTTATGGATATAGTTTTCGAACAGATAAACGAGGATATCAAACATAATCAGGCACTCCTCACTCTTATATAGCCACCGGGAACTGCTGCCACTTCACCAGCCAACTCCAGCTGCAGCAGTGCTATAGTTGCATCGGCAATCGCCATCCCGGCGCGCTCTGCAATCAGATCAACTGCGGTAACTTCATCTCCTACGTTAGCCAACAACGGGCAGGCAAACAAGTCTGTTTGCTGATTTTTTTCCTGTTTTACCTCTGCTTTCAGACAATCTTTACCAAAAAAATGCCATTCTTCCAATATATCGGCCACACAGGTCACCAGTTTAGCGCCCTGTTGAATTAACTGATGGCAACCAGTTGATTGCGGGCTGAACACCGAGCCAGGCACCGCAAACACATCGCGGCTGTATTCGGCCGCCAGATTGGCACTGATCAGGCTGCCGCTTTTTAACCCGTCATCTACCACTATGGTGCCAATACTCAGGCC
>CAZEGA010000130.1:4523-8898 GCA_964511675.1 uncultured Rheinheimera sp. | reverse complement strand
ACCGAACTGTTTATTAATGCGGTACGGCATTACCGTGAGTTTGGTTTTCAGATCGCCATTGATGATTTAGGCAGCGGTTTTTCCGGTTTAAAACTGTGGTCTGAACTGCAGCCGGATATCGTGAAAATTGACCGCTATTTTATTGACCAGTTACACCGCGACCCGATTAAAAAAGCCTTCGTAAAGAACATTATTGAACTGGCGAAAAACACCGGTTCGCGCGTGGTGGCTGAAGGCATAGAAACCAGTGAAGAACTGATCAGCTGCCGTGAGCTCGGTGCCGACATAGGGCAGGGCTACCTGCTGGGGCGGCCGGAAGCCGGCTGCAACGAAGTGGCCGTAAATGCGCTGTCTGTGCTGCGTATCGATAAAGCCCTGGTACTGAATGAGTCGCTGGAGCCGGTGATCAGCAAAATAGCACCGGTGCCGGCGAATATGCCGGCGCAGCAGGTGGCCACTATGTTTGCAACGGATAAAACCCTCGCTTGCATTGCGCTGGTAAATGCTGCCGGGGAACCCCTTGGCCTGGTCAGCCGCAGCATGATTAATGAGCGGTTTTCTCATCAGTTTGGCCGCGCCCTGTATGAAAAAAAGCCCGTCAGCCAGTGTATGGAAAACGCGGTAGTGGTAGAGCGCACGCTGGGTATGGACAATGTCAGCGTCGTGCTAACGGCTGAGGTAAACGACGATGCCAGCCTGTATTTTATTGTTACCGACCACGGCCGGTATTACGGGCTTGGCTCGGTGCGTAAAGTGCTGCGTCAGCTGAGTGAGCATAAGTTTCAGCTGGCGCGCTATGCTAACCCATTAACCCTGTTGCCGGGCAATGTGCCGATCAACCGGCGCATTGACCAGCTGCTGGCGGCGGCGCAGCCTTTTACCATTGGCTACCTGGATATTGACCACTTTAAACCCTATAACGATCAGTATGGTTACAGTAAAGGTGATCTGGTTATCGAGCTGCTGGCACAGATCATTCAGGCTGAAACGGAGCCGGCACAGGATTTTGTCGGCCATATTGGCGGGGATGACTTTATCGTGTTGTTTGCCGGTGACAATGCCACCGCAAAAGCCGCTGCTATCTGCCGGCGTTTTGCCCAGCGGGTGCAGCATTATTACCTGCCGGAGCATCTTGCTGCCGGCGGTTTTTACGCCAGTGACAGGCTGGGCGCAGACAGCTTTTACCCGCTGCTGAGTTTGTCTGTCGGGCTGGCGATACCCGATACCGTACAGTGCCACAGCCACCATGATGTTGCTGCGCTGGCCTCTGATGCCAAGCAACAGGCCAAGAAGACAGCGGGCTGTGCCGTATTTATCAACAAACGCCGGGTACCGGACTATCTGGCCCACACTGGCGCGGCAACACAGGATAACCCCACGCCAGGGTAAGCTGATTTCCCCCGCTTTGTCCTGCGCCTGCCACTAAATTAACTTCATTTGCCCGGTGTAAATAGCATAAAATCCCAGTAGCATAGGCGCGGCAGATCACCGCAGCCCGGTTTAAGTAAGGATTTCACATGTTTGACTGGATCTACAGCCCTGAAGCATGGGTGGCGTTGGCTACCCTGATGGCACTGGAAATTGTGCTGGGCATAGACAACATTATTTTTATTTCTATTCTGGTTGCCAAGTTGCCGCCAGAGCGGCGTGATTCAGCGCGGCGTATTGGCCTTGGCCTGGCCATGTTATCGCGCTTATTACTGCTGTTCAGCCTGGCCTGGGTCATTGGCCTGACAGAACCCTGGTTCAGTGTGTTTGGCTATGATATTTCCGGCCGTGATTTTGTGCTGATAGTGGGCGGCTTTTTTCTGCTGGCTAAATCTACCCATGAAATTCACGACAGCCTGGAAGGAGGCGGTGAGGTGAATGCGGCAAAAGCCGCTACCGGGTATCTGGCTATTCTGCTGCAAATCATGTTACTGGATGTCGTGTTCTCGCTGGACTCAGTAATAACAGCTGTCGGCCTGGTGGAACACCTGTCCATTATGGTCATAGCGGTTGTTGCCTCGGTCGTGGTGATGCTGTTTGCCGCTAAACCTATCGGCGAGTTTGTTGATCAGCACCCGACGGTGAAAGTGCTGGCGCTGTCATTTTTAATGCTGATTGGTTTTACCCTGATTGCCGAAGGGCTGGACGTACATGTACCCAAAGGCTATATCTATTTTGCCATGGCGTTCTCGGTCTGTGTCGAACTGATTAACCTGCGGGTGCGTCGCAGTACACAACATGAAACAGTGAAACTGCACAAGAAAATGGATGCGGAGTAAGTATATGATGGGCTTTTACAGGCACAAATTGATTGGTTAACAGCTGAGCATGGTTGACGCAGGCAGCAGTCAGGCACATTTCTGGCAGGTATCCAGAGAAAACCAGACCTATACCGAGCTGTGTAACGCTTTGTATGAGCGTGAGCTGCTGCGCCTGTCACAGCTGAGTACCGAACAGCTGCTGCGACTGCCTGAGCGCCTGGCCAGCCTGCCGTTTTATATCCGCCGGGCGGCCAGTAATATTCTGCAACAACAATGTGACCTGGAGCTGGACAGCCAGAATGCTTCCTGGTACCACAAGCAGGCTGGCAGTTGCCCGGCGCGCAAACAACAGGCCGATCCCATAGACGCATTTTACCGCCGCTATGCCAAACCCGGCCTTATTGTGCCGGTGTATATCAGCCAACTGACGCAGGAGCAGATCGTGCTGGACAGCGTGGACGAAGTTGACTACGACAACCAGCGCCTGCATTGTAATGAACATGGCTGGTTCAGTTTTTCCGGCACCCCTTTGGCCGCAGCCAACAGCGACAGGTTTTTACTTAAGCCGGCGAAAGCCATTATGACTGCCGCCTGCTGTGGCCATCAGTGGCTGAACGGCGATAAAACCACCCCCCGGCGCCTGAGCCTGCGCGAGCTGTTGCTGGCCAGCCGGCTGAACTGGCAGAATTTCGCCAGGCCTTTACCGGCATTGTTAGCCTGATGTTGTTTTCCTGCTTTGCAATCCCAGCGCAAGGCTTCATAATAACCGCAGCCTGTTAACTGAAACGGTATTATGCGACTACTTACTTTTCTGCTGGTTATACTTCTGGCGTTGTTACAGTACCGGCTGTGGTTTGGCCAGAACAGCGTGGCCGATTATTACCGCCAGCAGGAAGAGCTGCGTACCCAGCAGGCCAGTAATCTGGAGCTGGAAAAACGTAACCGTTTGTTAAAAGCCGATGTGAAAGATTTGCAGCAAGGGCTGGAGGCGGTTGAAGAGCGGGCCCGTAATGAGCTGGGCTTAATCCGCGAAGATGAAGTGTTTTTCCGTATGTTTAGCCAGCGCGCTGCCCGTGAGGGCCGCAATGACTGAGGCCAGGCTGCCGGCCATTGCTGCGGTTATGCCAGCTGCCGGTGCCGGCAAACGCATGCAAAGCGAGCGGCCGAAACAATATCTGACCTTACACGGCAAAACCCTGCTTGAACACAGCATTGCCCGCTTACAGGCGGTAAGCGCTGTCAGCCAGATTTGGCTGGCGTTGGCGCCGGACGACCCTTACTTTGCCCAAACCCCGCTGGTGCACAGCAATATTAACCGCGTGAAAGGGGGGGCTGAACGTATGCACTCGGTGCTGAATGCCCTGCAGTTTATTGATGCACACCACTATCCCTGGGTGCTGGTGCATGACGCCGCCCGGCCGCTGGTACGGGCTGAGGATATTGAACAGCTTATTTTACGTTGCCTGGGCGAGGGCGAGGGCGGTATTCTGGCCTGCCGGGTGCGCGATACCATGAAACGCGGCGAAAACAGTGTCAGCGAAACGGTCAGCCGCGAGCATTTATGGCATGCCCTGACGCCGCAGTTTTTTCCCACGGCGTTACTGCGGGCCGCCTTAAAAGACGCGATTGCCGCCGGGGTACAGGTTACCGACGAGGCCTCTGCCATGGAGTGGGCCGGGCACAAGGTGCTGCTGGTTGAAGGGCGCAGTGACAATATTAAAATAACCCAGCCGGCCGATCTGGCACTGGCGGCGTTTTATCTGGAGCAGTTTAATAGATGAACATACGCATTGGTCATGGTTTTGACGTGCATGCTTTTGGCGGCAAGGGCCCTGTCACCCTGGGTGGTGTGCAGATAGAGTACGAACAGGGCCTGCTGGCGCACTCAGACGGCGATGTGGTACTGCATGCGCTGGCAGATGCGCTGCTTGGTGCGCTGGCGCTGGGTGATATCGGCCATCATTTTCCGGATACCGATGCCGCCTTTAAAGGCATCGACAGCCGTATTTTGCTGCGTAAAGTGTTTGCCGATGTGCAGGCTGCCGGTTATGCCATAGCGAATGTCGATATTACGATACTGGCACAGGCGCCGAAAATGGCACCGCATATTAATGCCATGCGCCAGT
>CAZEGA010000130.1:0-4513 GCA_964511675.1 uncultured Rheinheimera sp. | reverse complement strand
CAGTGTATTGCGCAGGATCTCGGCTGTGCGCTGTCGCAGGTGAATGTTAAAGCCACCACCACCGAAAAGCTCGGTTTTGTTGGCCGTAAAGAGGGCATAGCGGTAGAAGCCGTCGCCCTGCTGGCAGGCGCATGAGCCTGAACAGTTCACTGCAGTATTTGTACGGCGCGCCGTCAGCACAGGTTGTATTGCGCCAGCAGGCAGAAGATTTTATTGTCGATGAACAGCTAAATTTTACCCCCAGTGGCAGCGGCGAGCATGTGCTGCTGCATATCGAAAAACGTGGTCAGAATACCCAGTTTGTCGCTAAGCAACTGGCCGTGCTGACCGGCCTGCGCGCGCGTGATATCAGTTATGCCGGGCTGAAAGACCGCCATGCCGTTACCCGGCAGTGGTTTTGTTTTAAATGGCCCATTAAGCAGGCCCTGGACTGGCAAAGCTGGCAACTGCCAGGTTGCACTGTGTTGGCGGTTCAGCGGCATTACCGCAAATTACGCCTGGGCGCGCTTAAAGCTAACCATTTTCAGATCCGGCTGCGCCAGGTCAGTGATATCGCTGACCTGGTACAGCGCGCCGGGCAGGTAGCGCAGGGTGTACCAAACTATTATGGTGAGCAGCGTTTTGGCATCGACGGTGGTAATCTGCAACTGGCGCAACAATTGTTTGCCGGTGGCAGCATCAGCGATCGTAAGCTGCGCGGGCTGGCATTGTCGGCCGCCCGTTCTTACCTGTTCAACCAGCAGTTGTCGGCGCGTATTGCCCGGGGCTGGTTTAATACGGTACTGGATGGTGATGTGCTGCAACTGAATGGCAGCGGCTCGGTATTCCGGGTAAATGCAGCCGATACCGTGTTGCAACAACGGCTGCTGGCGGCAGATGTCCACCCGACAGCGGTACTACCGGGGCTGGGCGAAGCCATGGTCAGTGGCCGGGCGGCTGACTTTGAGCAACAGGTGTTAGCGCAGTACCCGGCGCTGTTGCAGGGCCTGACAGATTACCGCCTGCGTTCTGAGCGGCGTAGTATCAGGCTGCTGCCACAACAATTCTGTGTGCAGCCACAGCGGCAGGATGTGCTGCTGAGTTTTGCCCTGCCCGCCGGCTGTTTTGCCACCAGCGTGATCCGCGAGTTGGCCGGTTATCGTGATGCGGGCCGGGATGGGAGCCAACTGGAGTAACTATGCGAATTCTGTTAAGTAATGATGATGGCGTGCATGCCAAAGGTATGCAGGTGTTGCAGCAGGCGCTCAGCCAGTTTGCCGAGGTGACCACGGTCGGGCCGGACCGTAACTGCAGCGGGGCCAGTAATTCGCTGACGCTGATTAACCCGCTGCGCGTGCAGCAGATGGAAAATGGCTTTTTGTCTGTGAATGGCACGCCAACCGATTGTGTGCATCTGGCGATCAGCCAGTTGCTGGATTTCACCCCGGATTTAGTGGTGGCCGGTATTAACCATGGCGCCAACCTGGGCGATGATGTGCTGTACTCCGGTACGGTAGCGGCGGCCACCGAAGGGCGGCACCTGGGTTTACCGGCTATTGCTGTGTCGCTGGCCGGGCGCGATGACGCGCATTTTGCCACGGCGGCTTATGTGACTGTGCAGGTGATAAAAAAACTGAAATCGCATCCGCTGCCAGCCGATCAGATTTTAAATATTAATGTACCGGCTGTGCCGGTAGCCGAACTAAAAGGTATACAGGTAACCCGGCTGGGGCGGCGGCACAAAGCCGAAACCATGACCAGTGCCACCGATCCCTGGGGCAGAAAGATCTACTGGTACGGTTCGCTTGGCCCTGAGCTGGATGCCGGTGAGGGTACGGATTTTTATGCCGTAGCCAATGGTTATGCGTCTATTACACCGCTGCAGATTGATATGTCGGCCTATAAAAGTATGGACGCCCTGCGCAACTGGCTAGAGGGGATTTATTTATAACATGGCAGTCGCTACATCACGCAGTGCCGCACTGCTGGCACAAAAATTACAGAAAGAAGGCATCAGCCAGCCCCAGGTGCTGGCGGCAATAGCCGGTACGCCGCGGCATCTGTTTGTCGAAGCGGTACTGGCACACAAAGCCTATGAAAATACAGCCTTGCCGATAGGGCAGGGGCAGACCATTTCCCAGCCTTATATCGTTGCCCGCATGACAGAGCTGCTGCTGCAGAATAAGGCACCGGGCAAGTTGCTGGAAATTGGCACCGGCTCAGGGTATCAAACCGCTATTCTGGCCCGGCTGTTCCCGCATGTCTGCAGTGTCGAGCGGATTAAAGCGCTGCAGTTTCAGGCCAAACGCCGCCTGCAGCAACTGGATTTACACAATGTGTCGATGAAGCACGGCGATGGCTGGCAGGGCTGGCCGAGTAAGGCGCCGTTTGACAGTATCATTGTTACCGCAGCGCCAACGGAAGTGCCAACCGCCTTGTTGCAGCAACTCAATGACGGCGGGCGTCTGGTGATCCCGGTCGGGCTGCATGAGCAGGTGCTGCGGGTATACGAGCGCCATGGTGATGAGTTCAGCAGCCGTGATATTGAAGCGGTACGTTTTGTACCCCTGGTGCCGGGTGAGCTGGCCTAGTTTAACAGGAATTTTATGCAGTATTTTCAATGGTTAATAAAAGGCCTGGCGATGGGCGCGGCCGATGTGGTACCGGGAGTGTCCGGGGGGACGCTGGCATTTATCCTCGGGGTGTACCACCGGTTATTATCGGCGATCACGGCGGTTAATATCACGGCGTTACGGCTGTTAGGCCGCGGGCAGTTCCGGGCTTTGTGGCAGCAGATTGATGGCACTTTCCTGTTATGCCTGTTCAGTGGTGTGTTATGCAGTGTTTTTTCACTGGCGGGTCTGGTCAGCTGGTTGCTGGTGCACCGGCCGGTGCCATTGTGGGCCTTGTTTAACGGCCTGATGCTGGCCTCCCTGCCGGTATTGTTCCGGGGTATTCGCTGGAACCCGCGCCGTCTGGTATTGTTCGGGCTGGGGGTTGCCTTCGCGGTCTGGCTGGGCCGGCTAACGCCCACTGAGCTGACGCCTTCGCTGTGGATGTACTTTATCTCCGGCGCTATCGCTATTTGTGCGATGATCTTACCCGGTACCTCAGGCAGTTTTATGCTATTGCTGATGGGGATGTATGCCCCTGTGCTGCTGGCGGTATCACAGCTGAAGATGGTCGTGCTGCTTGTTTTTATGGCCGGTTGCATCTGTGGCCTGCTTAGTTTCTCCCGGTTGTTAAAATGGTTATTACAGCATCACCATGACACCTGTATGGCATTGCTGACCGGTATTATTATGGGTGGTTTTTACCGGATCTGGCCATGGCAGGCACCGCAGCAGCTGTATCTGCCGTCGGGTTATGCCGCCAATGTCGGGCCGGCAGATGTTGGCCTGGCTGCAGCGTGTCTGCTTGGCGGCATCCTGATTATGTTTGTGCTGTTAAATCTGGAAAAATGGTTTACTCTGGCCGCCACAGCAAAAAGCGCGCCGACGCAAGACTAAAGGAGGTTGCTATTCCCGGTACTGGCTTCCGCTTATGGACTGCTGCTGTGCAGCAGCTGAACTGTCATCAGTGGTGCTGCAGCAGGTTGCTATTGCTGGTGCTGGCCGTATCCGGGCTGGCCGCCTGTTCATCCGGCTCAACGCCGGCACCGGTAACCACGCTGGAGCTGCGGGAAAATTATTACCAGGAACGTAACCGCGGCAGCTTAACCGGCAGCAGCTATCAGGTGCAACGCGGTGATACCTTGTATGCCATTGCCTTCCGGGCCGGCAAGGATGTGCGTGAACTGGCGGCTATTAATGCTATCGCCAGCCCTTATACCATCTACCCCGGCCAGACATTGCGCCTGACAGGCAACCCGGTAAACCGCAGCACGGTTGCCGCGCGCAGTGAGCCTAAGCCGGCTGTTGTGCCGGCTAAACCTGTTACTGTGCCTAAACCTCCGGCCAAAAATAGCGATACGCATAATTCAGGCCAGGCAAAATCAAATAGTTCAGCAAAACCGGTTAAACCTGTTGCACCGCAAAATCAAAAGGGTTATGTTCAGACTCAGGCAGAAAACAATAAAAAAACTGCGAATCCTACCCTGAACAGGGACTTAGTGCAATGGCAGTGGCCAGTGAAAGGGAAAATTATTTCTGGTTTTTCCAGCCTGCAGCACGGTAACAAGGGTATTGATATTGCGGGGCGGGAAGGTGATAAGGTGGTAGCGGCTGCCAGTGGGCAGGTGGTCTACGCCGGTAATGCGCTGCGGGGTTATGGCAACCTGATCATCATCAAACATAATGATGACTATTTAAGTGCCTACGCCCATAACCGTAAACTGCTGGTAAAAGAAAAGCAGATGGTGACAGCAGGGCAGCAGATCGCCGAACTGGGCAGTACCGATGCGACAGATGCAAGATTGCACTTTGAGATCCGCTTCCGGGGCAGTTCAGTTGATCCGCTAAAGTATTTACCAAAATAAGAAAAATACACAAGTATCAGGAATGGACGCAACAGCGCTTGGCAAGCCCCGGCATCC
>CAZEGA010000129.1:0-8985 GCA_964511675.1 uncultured Rheinheimera sp. | reverse complement strand
TGTGGCGATACGACAAACCTGTCGTATTTGTTATAGGCGCCGTTATTAAACATCGTCATTTCGGCATTGGCACCCCAGTAGTCTGCCAGTTTTATTTCAAACGGGTTAACAACAACCCCACCGACCACTTTACCAGACCAATCTATAGCTTTACCGCCAATCGAAGGAACATAACCGTAGTTTTTCGCCAGGCCAACAAAACCGCCCTCGTTACGGCCATAATTTGGCACACGGCACAGCGGGTCGTTATCGCTGTCGGTGACATTATAGGTGTGCATCCATTTGGATGAATCCTGCTGCTCACCGGCAATACGGATGGTATCGCCTGCCACGGTCAGATTAGCCTTTTGCTGGCCGTTGTTGATGCTGACAGAGCCAGGGATTAAGGTCAGGCCTTTTGGCAGCTTGGTACTTAAATCGAAGTCTCTTGTGATACCGCTGTTGTTTTCGACCACATGGATATTGACATCAATCACTTCCCCGCCTTTCACTTTGGAAGGCGCATCAATGCTGATATCGTCTACTTCCCGGGTCAGTTTCAGCGGTATAGTGCCAATACTGTCCGGTGTGCCGTCGGTCCCCAGCTGGATAGCCGAATACACCACATCGCCTGTTTTCAGATCAGCAATATCCCATGCAACATCAATACCCACAGGGTTGATACCGTCAGACACAGAAGGACCTGAAGCGGTAATCCCGCCTTGAGCTGCTGGCACTACCGCAGTAGCCACTTTGTAGCTGTCTTGCAGATCCGGTATAACCGTGTTAGCAGGTGCATGTTTTCTGGAGTTGGATAACACCACCCAATAATTACCAGGTTCAGGGTTATTCAGGCTGCAGTAGTTCAGCTCAATCTGAGTCATTGAGGCACAAAGCCATTCGCTGTCAAAGTCAGGTTTACCGTCATCATTGCTGTCTTTACCAATATATATCTGTAAAGCACCGCTGATATCGCCCCGGTTCAGGTATTTACCGAAAGGTTTGGTATTCTCCAGCGTTTCAACCACCAGCCGGGCTGTGCCAGCAGGTACATTGATAATGCTGATATCCATATGGCCCGGTGAATAATCATTGTCCATATAGAAAGGCCAGGTATCGCTGTCTTGTGGCAACGTCACTTCAAAGATATCAGCTTTGGCATGACCCACACTATTGAATACCAGGTTTTCGCTGGCCGGTAATGGCAGCCCGCCAATATGGTAAGCGCCGGTATTGCGGTGCGCTTTGGCAGTAAGCCATTCCGGTAACTGATTCCGGTTAAAGTTGACCGACACAGGCCAGTGTGCCGCCGGGATATCGCTGTTATCCGGTGTCAGATGCACCTGGCCCCACAGCTCGATATTCTCCATTTGGGAACGACCTGCGCCAAGCAAGGTTGCCCACTTCCACTGAATATCCTGCACATTGGCTTTGATCACTATGGTCTGGCTTTCACCGGCTTGCAGACTGAATTGAGCCGGGAAAAATTCCATCCTGGCGTTATTCATGTCAATTTCGCCCGCACTGGGCTGATTCCAACGGTCATAACTCCATTCACCATCAGACACAGTCCAGCTGCCGTCACGGGTAGCTTTTACCGTACGGGTCCAGCTACAGACACCACGCTTACATTCGCTGTCGACCAGTTGCGGCAGGTTCAACTGACGTACATCACCGCCTTTTTTCGGGTTGGCGGCAATAAAGTTAGCGACTGTTTCGTCCATCACCAGACCGGAGTTGACGGCTGCATGCACATCAATACGGCCAGAGCCGGCACGATATTGCGTGGCCGGGAAGCCTGTACCGTCGTCCGTATATTGAACACCACGGCGCACTGTGTTGGAGGCGGTCATTTCCAGAGCAGATTGCACTTCAGCAGGCGTCCAGTCCGGATGAGCCTGACGCACCAGCGCCATAGCACCGGCGACATGCGGTGATGCCATCGAGGTACCGCTGATCACGGCCCAGTCACGGGAGCTGGTGCCACCCGGTTCCAGCGGATGCTCGTCGGCATAAGGCGCCAGAATATCAACACCAGGGGCCGAGACGTTCGGTGCCATATGGTGCAGATAGGTAGAAGATGGGCCAAGTGACGAGAAATCGGCCAGAATATCGGCTTTGTCAGGGTCATGGTTTACAGTGATAGAACCACCGATAATGGTGATTTGATGGTCGGTGCCGTTTTTCATCCAGTTCAGAATATTGTTACCGGCAGAGTTGGTGACATGCAGGCCCGGCAGCTCAAAGAAGTCATCAACAACCTGGTTATTAACCGGATCTGGTGAAAACACGTCGTTATACAAAATAAAACCACCGGCACCACCGGCTTTGACGTGTTCTGATTTTTCTACCCGGCCATTAATGCCGCGTTTACAGATCACAATCTCGTCTGCGGCAAAAGTACCAGGGGCAAATGTATCCAGGCAGAGGGCATCACCATAGTCAGCGGCAACCACTGGTCTGCCGGTAAAAGTACCGCTGGAGTAACCGGCAACCTGGTCCTCGTACGGTCTGGCTGGCAGGTACTGCACGAAGGGAATGTTGTTACCACCGCTGAAACTGACGCCGTTGTTAACTTTGTCAATAGTACGGTCATGGGTGCTGGCCGCCACCACCATGGTCCAGGGCGAGCTGTGGCCGATGCTGTAGAAGTTGACAGTTTGGCCATTTCCACCACTGTTACCGGCAGCCACGGCCACCGAAATACCGGCTTCGCGGGCAGACAGCAAGGCTTGTTGCAGCGGATCATCCCACGGGAAGCGTTCGCCACCGCCGATAGAGAAGTTGATCACGTCAACACCGTCTTTAATCGCCTGCTCATACGCCAGTAACATGGCTTCGGCCGGACAACCGCCGTTGGCCAGACAGACCTGGTAAGAGACGATATTGGCATGCGGGGCCACACCTGAGGCAGAGGCAAACTCCACGCCATAAGGACGGCCATCGCTGGTATCGTCGCCATTGTTGCCGCCGGACAGCATAGGCACGTTTTCGATATAGTTACCGGCTACGGTACCTGCTACGTGGCTGCCGTGGCCGTTGTAATCTTCGCCGGTGGCCGGGGCTTTGCCGGCGTAGTTGTCCGTCACAGCCGGCCAGCTGTACATACCAATTAATTTGTCGTTACATTCTCTGACGCCGGTGGCACATTCGCCGAGGTAGTTGCCTTTGCCCAGCGGGTTGGTGTGGTCATAGCCATCACCGCCGTTTTCACCCAGGTCGGCAAAAGCGATATGGTCTGAGTTAATACCGGTATCGAGAATACCGACGACAATGCCTTCACCTTTGAAGCTGCTTTGGTCCGGTGTCTGGCCGACCCAGACTTTTTTCGCCCCGATAAATTCAGGGCCACTGTCGGTCTGGATCTGTAACATTTCAGCCCGCTGGATATAAGCAACCTCTGGTGACTCGGCCAGAAGTGCGGCCTGCTGCTGTGTCATGCTGATGGCAAAACCGTTCAGCGCATGGCTATAGCGGCTGCTGGCAGTGGCGGTAACGCCAAGGCTTTGTGCCTGCTGGATCACCGAGTCCTGTTTGCTGGCGAGTAAGTTTTCATAAGCACGGATGCGGTTTTCCTGCACATTGCGCACGGCCGATACGCTGATCTGATCAGCCTGTAGCTGCCGGCCCTGAATAGTATGTTGAGTGGCCAGTTCGTTGCGGATCACGGCCGGGGCCGTGGCGGCAAATCCTGGCAGGCGACCATCATAGGTGGCGATCGGCAGATCACGCAGGCGGACGATATACACGTCCTGGCCGGTGTGGTTGGCGTCAGGTTTAAATTTTTCTTTGGCAGAAGCCGGAGCAATCTGCACATTGCGACCGCCTGGGAACACGCCCTGACGCACAGCAGAGTTGCTGCCCGGCAATGCCGTCTGTGTTGCTGTTGCACTTGCTGCCGGCACAGGCCGCAGTTCCTTGAGTACAGTGGCATGACCCGGCTGGGCTGCCGCGGCCACTGCGGCACCATAAAGTGCAGACACAATGGCAATACTTACCGATTTTAAATTCACTATTACCTCCTTCGGGTAATGGGTTTGTTTAGGGTCCTTGCTTGTTATTCTTATTTTTGTTGGTGTTACTCAGCGGACTGAGCCTGTTCGACGAAAACCTTGCTGCAAGCAGGCGCAATAGCCCGGCTATGGACGTTGATCGGTTCTGACTTGGTGAGGGATGGTGAAACTGGTGACAACAACAAAACCAGACAGGTAATTCTGTAGTTCCGGAAGCAACAGGCCACGCATCTTTCTTTGCAAGAAGCGACAACGGCACAAGATCGGTAGCCATGCTAAGTCGTTTTTTTGTACAGGGCTTGTCATTAGGCGACTGAAAATTGTCATTTGGCGACAGGTTGTGCCTTGTCTATACAAGGCAGACCAGTGCCGGCAGCAATGCTGATGCGGAACATTTACCTCTAAACCCAGCGCCAGGCCCAATGCCGGTCAGTTAACGTTTCTGCTTAAATGATCGGCATTAAGCGCTGGCCGGCAATGTCAGCTTAATTGCTCAGCCCGGAGCCGCTTTTTGTCGATTTTTCCGGTGGCTGTCAGCGGGATCTCGGGCAGAAAACGGATTTCATCCGGTAGCCACCAGCGGCTGACCCGTGCCGCCAGATAATCCAGAATACTTTGCTGCGTGATCGCGGACCTGGCATCCGGGTTATGTAGTTTTACCAGCAACAGCGGCCGCTCGGTCCATTTCTCATCTGGTTTGGCGATCACCGCCGCCAACGCCACCGCAGGATGGCCGATACAGTGATTTTCCAGCTCGACCGAGCTGATCCATTCGCCGCCGGATTTAATAATGTCTTTGGCCCGGTCGGTGATCTGCATATAGCCCAGCTCGTCAATAGTGGCAATATCGCCGGTATCAAACCAGCCGTCCTGATCGGTGGCGTCCTGCGGCTGTCCCAGATAACTTTTCACTACCCAGGGCCCCCTGACCAATAACCGGCCGGCACTCTGGCCATCAAAAGGCAGCAGGCCTCCGGCATCGTCCCGCAGCGCAAGCTCTATACCATAGAGCGGGCGGCCCTGTTTCAGCGCGTAATCCAGCTGCTGTGCTGCCGGCATAGCCCGCACGGCCGCACAGGGTCGGTTTACTGTGCCGACCGGGCTGGTTTCGGTCATGCCCCAGGCGTGCACCACCCGCACGTTAAACAGTTGCCAGAATGCTTCTACCATAGCGCGGGGTACTGCAGCACCGCCAATCACCACTTCCTGCAGTGTGCCACAATCCAGCTGCTGGCTTTTCAGGTAATCCAGTAACATAGCCCAGACCGTAGGCACAGCGGCCGACATGGTAACCTGATAGTCGACCAGCAACTGGTGAATGCTGGCACCGTCGAGGAAGGGCCCCGGCAGCACCAGGCTGGCCCCCGCCATCGGCGCCGAATACACAATGCCCCAGCTGTTGGCATGGAACATCGGCACTACCATCAGTACCGTACTGTCGGCATGAATATTCAGGCCATCGGCGGCTTTGGTGCTCATTGCCATCAGCATATTGGATCTGTGGCTGTACACCACGCCTTTGGGATTGCCAGTGGTGCCTGAGGTAAAACACATCGATGATGCCGTCTCTTCACTGAATTGCGGCCAGGGATAGAGGGTACTCTGGTTTTGCAGCAGGTTTTCGTAGCTGTGCTGCTGTATCCAGCATGTTAACTGCGGTGTATCGTTCTCATCGCAGGCCCATATAATATGTTTTACCTGCGGCAGCCGGGGCAGCAGTGGCTCCAGCAAGGCTGCAAAACCCGGATCGGCAATAATCACCTCTGCGCCACCCTGATTCAGGATATACACTATCTGATCGGCAAACAGCCTTGGGTTAACGGTATGGCAGACAGCGCCCAGGCCGGCGATGGCATACCAGCTTTCAAAATGGCGGTAATGGTTCCAGGCCAGGGTGGCAACCACAGTGCCCTCAGCAACGCCTAACTGGCTCAGGGCGTGGGCCAGCTGCGCGGTGCGCTGGTAAGCCTCGCGGTAACTGTATTGGTGGCACTGAGTTTTACTGACCCGGCTGATAATGCGGGCGCTGGTATGGTAACTGGCGGCAAACGCCAGTATGTCAATCAGATTTACCGGCGCTTTTTGCATGGTTCCGAACATAGATGAACTCCTTTAACTGCTGAATGGCTAGCCTGGCCACAAAAGAGTGGCCTGTTACATGGTCACTATAAAGGGCTGTACCGGCACTGACTTCGCTATTGGCGACAGTTACTTGCCATTCTATGCCAGCCCGGATTATCGGCTTTAGCGGCGCTTGCTTGATAAATGACTGAATTATGACCGGTTATTTAACAGACTGCCGGTTGTTTTGGCTAAATATTGCGCTAACTTTTGTCATTAAATGCCAAGTCGGTGACGTGCAAAGAGAAGCACGAAGCTGGAATGCACTCTACTTTCGATGACAGAAGCTGCAGCTGAAAAGGTTTTGAGCCTGTAGCTGGGTAATTATTTCTTGAGCCGGAGGTGTTATGGCGGCGGGTACTACAAAGTCAATTCTGATCATTCCGGGGTTGCGTGACCATGTCGACACGCATTGGCAAACCTATCTGGCAGCCGAGTTAGCAGCAGAATTTCAGGTGCTGACGGTGCCGCCGTTACAGCACAACAAACTGGATTTACAGGCCAGGCTGGATGCCATAAGCCACAGCCTGGCGCAGTTGCCCGAACCTGTAGTGCTGGTAGCGCACAGCGCGGGTTGTCTGATGCTGATGCACTGGCTGAAGCAGTATGGTGCCCGTTCGGCTGAGCGGGTCCGGGCGGCCCTGCTGGTGGCACCGCCGGATTTGCAGCAAAGCTGGCCGGCCGGTTACCCAAGCCCGCAGGAACTGGCCGGTTTTGGCTGGTCACCGGTACCGGAAACGGTATTACCTTTTCCGGCGTTGGTGGTCAGCAGCAGTAATGACCATCTGGCCAGTGCCGACGCTGTGGCGCTGATGGCGCAGCAATGGCAGGCCGCTTTATTGCCGCTGGGGGCGGTAGGCCACCTGAACCCGGCATCCGGATATGGCCATTGGCCGCTGGCCTATACGCTGGTGCGGCAGCTGGCTGCCGAGCCGGCTATATTGTGCTGGCCGGCCTGAGTACAGGCGCAGTGCTTTGGGTAGTGCACTGGACAGCCAAACACACGATGTAATAACAATAACGATACGGGGAAGCTTTTATGTCAGATCATCCAATACAAGGCCGTCGTAGTTTTGTGTTATCTCCTGTAGCTGCGCTGCTGGCACTGAGTTTTTGTGCCGGCGGTACGCAGGCTGCAGAAATAGCGCTGGGCAATTCAGACTGGTCACTGCGACTGGACAATACCGTCAAACTCAATTACGGCCACCGGGTTGAGGCTGCCGATGCGGCTATTGCCGGTACTGCCAACTTCAATGATGGCAACCTGAACTTTGGCAAAGGTGCCGTCAGCAAGCGTGCCGATTTATTTACTGAGCTGGATCTGGTGTTTCAGGATAAGTGGGGCCTGCGCCTGTCCAGTTCGGTCTGGTACGATCATGCCTACAAAAAAGTCAGCAGTACTAATCCGTTTCCTGGCCAGGCGGGCAATGCCGGAAACCTGGTAGCTGCCGGTAATACTGTGGTTGCTCCCGGGGTAACGGTGCCGCCCGGCACCGTGCTGGTGCCTGCCGGCGGCAGCACTGACAGTACCGGCCTGAGCCCTTTTGCCGAGCGCTACTACCATGGCCTGTCCGGCGAGATACTGGATGCGTTCATGTTTTTTAATACCCAGCTAGGTGACGACAAGCTGCTGTCGGTCAAGGCGGGGCGCCATACGGTATTCTGGGGCGAAACGCTGCTTAATCCGGTAAATGGCATCAATTATGGCCAGTCTGCGCTGGACCTGGGAAAACTGTACACAGTACCGGGTACTGAAGCCAAAGAACTGTTTATGCCGCGTATCCAGCTGTCTGCCAGCCTGGTGGTGAGCGAAGAACTGAGTTTTGGCGCGCAGTACTTTTTCGAATTCCGCAATTCCCGTTTTCCGGAAAGTGGCACCTTTATGGGGCCTTATGACATGGCGCTGGATGGCGGCCAGGTGTTCTGGCTGCCGCTGCCTGCGGTAGCCGCTTTGGGCGGGCAGCCGGCATTTTTTGCTGCGCCAAGAGGGGAAGATGTACGGCCGGACGACCACGGTGACTTTGGCCTGATGCTGAAATGGACGCCGCAGTGGCTGGACGGCACCCTGGGGTTCTATTACCGCAATACCTCAGACACGCTGCCCACTATTATGGTGGATGCGCCGAATCTGCATAACCCCGGACTGGCGGGTTTACCCGGGCTGAACTACTTTGTCAGCTATGGCAGCGATATTGACCTCTATGGTATCAGCCTGTCGAAAAGCCTGGGCGGAACCAGCCTGGGGGTGGATCTGAACTACCGCAACAATATGCCGCTGGCCAGCAACTTCAGTACTATCAACAGCACGCTGGCGGCGCTGGCCGAGCTGGGTGCCATCAACGGCGACAACCTGATTGCCGTCAAACCCAAAGCGGGTAATTCCGGCTTGGCCACTGGCGACACCCTGCATCTGGTCGCCAATGCGATGCAGGCCTATGCGGATACTGCACTGTGGGATGGCGCCGTGCTGATCGCCGAGCTGGGGATGGTGCACCTGCTCGGGGTGGATCAAAACGCCCATACGTTTAAAGGCCATGACAGCTACAGAGGGGTGGATAAAGCCAGTAAAACGGCATGGACCCTGGCACTGAACTTTACGCCTACCTGGTATCAGGTGTTGCCGGGAGTTGATGTGGCGATGCCGTTAACCATCAATGGTGGCCTGGCCGGACATTCGGCCATTCAGTTCGGTGGTAATAAGCATGCCGGTTCCTATTCTATAGGTCTCAGTGCCGATTACCGGATGAAATACAAATTTGATCTGAAATATGTCGATGCCTTCGGCGGCTATCAGGTCTGCCAGAGCGGTACTGACAACAATACACCGGGCGCTAATGGCGCTTACCAGTGTATTCCGGGCCAGATCACGTCT